>SFDG01000035.1 GCA_004558305.1 Phocaeicola plebeius | reverse complement strand
CAGCTTGGCGGCATGATACCCGCCGATGCTCTTGTGCCAGTAGGATGTGTTGTTCTCGTTGAACGTGTTGGTCGAGAGGTTCAGCACCCGGTAGTCCAGTGCCTTGTCTTCCAGAATGACCCGGTCGGTCTCGGAAGGCTTCACGAACGGCTGCATCTCCGTTCCCCTGCTGACAAACTGGGCATCGTAGAGGTAGCGCTTGTTCACACCCCACATATCCACCAGACAAAGCAGGGCCAGCAGTCCGACGGTCAGGTTCGCCTTCAGCTTGCCGAGGGTATAGGCGTACAGCAGGGCCACACCAATCAGGATAACGACCAGGCTGCGCCAGGCATCGGCCGTGAAAATGGCCTCGCGCACGGCGGTGAGGTTCACCACGATGGGAGCCAGCCGGTCGGCAGGAAGGACGTTCTGCAGGGCATTCATCTCCATCGAAGAAATATAGGAGGGGAAGAAGAGGGTCGGCAGGACGGCAAAGAGCAGGGCCACGCCGCCGGTCAGTCCCAGGCTGGCATAGAAGGCCCTGGCGTGTTCCCGGAGCAGGGAAGGCCGTTCGATGACTTCCTTCAGGGCCATGACGGCCAGCAGGGGAATCGTGAATTCGGCGATGACCAGGATGGACGATACGGCGCGGAACTTGTTGTAGAGGGGCATATAGTCGATGAACAGGTCGGTGAGCGGCATGAAGTTCTTGCCCCACGAAAGGAGGATGGAGAACAGGGTGCCTCCCAGCAAGGCCCATTTCAAGGGACCGTGCACCACGAAGCAGCCCAGCACGAAGAGGAAGAGGACGAATGCCCCGACATAGACGGGTCCGGACGTGCCCGGCTGTTCGCCCCAGTACTGGCCCAACTGCTGGTAGAGGCCGAAGTAGGCCGGGTCGGCTTTCGCCATGCCCGTCTCGTTCTTCGCCAGGGGCACCGAAGCCCCTCCCTTCACGTTGGGCACCAGCAGCGAGAAGGTCTCACCGATGCCGTAGCTCCACTGCGTGATGTAGTCGCGTTCCAGTCCGCTGCCGGTCTGGTTGGCGGCATCTGCCTTCACCAGCTCGCTCTTGCCACGCATGCTTTCCTTGCTGTACTGGTACGTGTGGTAGAGGTTCGAGAGATTGATGCACACGCCCACCAAGGCCGCGGCCACCAGTACGGTGGAAGCCCGGAAGAAGGCAGGCAGACGGTGTTCGCGACAGGCGGTGACCCCGAAGGCAAGGGCCATGAACAGCATGACAAACAGGAAATAATAGCTCATCTGCGCATGGTTGGCCGCAATCTGCAGGGCCACAAAAAGAGCTGTGACCAGTGCGCCGGCCAGGTAACGGCCCCGGTAGACCAGCACCAGACCGGCAATGGTGGGCGGGATATAGGCCAGGGTGACCACCTTCCAGATGTGTCCGGCGGCAATGATGATGAAGAAATAGGACGAGAAGGCCCAGATGATGGCTCCCAGTGCCGCCAGCCAGACGCGGAAGTCGAAGGCACGGAGCAGCAGGTAGAAGCCCAGCAGGAAGATGAAGACATAGCCAACGTAGGTAGGCAGGAACAGGCGGTAGACCGCCTGCACGATGCCGAGCGTATTGCTCGACGGATAGCTCGGAGCCAGCTGGTAGGTGGGCATGCCGCCGAACAGGGCATTGGTCCAGCGGGTGGATTCGCCCGTACGTTCGTAGTAGTCCTTGGCTTCCTTGCCGGCACCGATACCTGCCACGGCATCGTGCTGCGCCAGTACGCGGCCTTCCGTATCGGCCGGGAAGAAGTAGGCAAACGAGATGAGGGCGAACAGCAGGACCGCCACAGCATCGGGAAGAAGTTTCTTCAGTAGATTCATGTCGCTGAGGAGTTTTTAATGGGTTATTCTATTTTGGACGGCAAAGATACGATTTCTCTGACGTAAATTGCGTAACTTTGCCTGCGAAATAAAACTTTTTAGCATGAAAATAGGAATCATCGTCGCCCTGTCGGTAGAACACGAGCAGCTGGCGAAGCTTTTGGAAAACAAGACCGAACGGGAGGAGTTCCCGTTCAAGTACGTAGAAGGTTCGATGGGCGGCAACGAAATCATCCTGACGCAGTGCGGCATCGGAAAGGTGAATGCCGCCATGGGGACGGTGGAACTGATCCGCCGGTATCATCCCGACTGCATCATCAATACCGGAGTGGCCGGCTCCATCGACTCCTGCATCCGTGTGATGGACGTGGTGGTCGGCGAACGGGTCATCTATCACGATGTCAACTGCGGACCGGGCAACGGATTCGGTCAGGTGCAGGGATGCCCGAACTACTTTGACGCGGCACCGGCCTTGTGGAGCGCCGCTTTCCGCCCTCATTATATGGAGGAAGGCAAGATGTGGCTGGGCACCATCACTTCGGGCGACCAGTTCATCGAAGACCCCGGGCAGGTGGAATACATCAAGAGCCACATCCGCGAAGGCATGGCAGTAGATATGGAATCGGGGGCCATCGCCCAGGTGTGCTATATATATAAGGTACCGTTCGTCAGCATCCGCATCATCAGTGACGCGCCGGGCGATGACAAGCTGCGCTTCCAGCAGTACACGGATTTCTGGGGCGAACTGGCCCACCGCTCGTTCCGTGTGACCCGGAAGATACTGGAGGAATTCCCCACCGAACTGTAACCCCACGCATGAGTGAACTGTTGGACAAAAAAATAAGGAAATCATGAAGAAAATACCCAGCTTTACCATCGACCATATCCGCCTGTTGCGCGGCATCTATGTTTCCCGCCAGGACCAGGTGGGCAACGAAACCATTACGACCTTCGACATCCGCATGAAGGAGCCGAACCGCGAACCGGCCTTGAATCCGCCGGTCCTCCATACCATCGAGCACCTGGCTGCCACGTTCCTGCGCAACCATCCCGTGTGGGCCGACCGCATCATCTATTGGGGCCCGATGGGCTGCCTGACCGGCAATTACCTGTTAGTGAAGGGCGACCTGACCTCGCGCGACATCCTGCCGCTGATGATCGAGACCTTCCGTTTCATTGCCGGCTATGAGGGGGAAATCCCCGGTGCCTCGGCAAAGGACTGTGGCAATTACTTGCTGATGAACTTGCCGATGGCACGATGGGAAGCCGCCAAGTACCTGCACGAGGTACTGGAAACGGCAACAGAGGCTAACCTGACCTATCCGCAGTAAACCGCTATTCGGCGATTTCCACATTGGTCACCCGCTCCAGCCAGAAGCGTTGCCGGTTGGGGTGGAAGGGCTTGAACTCCTGGTTGGTCTTGATGACATTGCGGCGGAACACCAGGCCGTCGACCGACTTGGCGTACAATACCGGTGCGTCGAACATCTCGAATTCGTTTTCCTCGATGACGATGCCGCCGTCCTTGCCGCCGTGGAAATACTGCTGCTGGTGCTGCAGGTCGGGAATCTCCGGATAGATGGAAATCACGGCGTTGGTGAACTGGAACAGATTGGTCAGCGCATTGACGAAGCGGTTCTTGCGGATGATGACATTCCGGCAGGCACCGGTTTCGTACCAGCCGTTGCAGTCGCCACAGAGCAGGATGGCCGTGCCCGATGTGTGGTCGAACAGATTGTCTTCCACGATGGTTTTCTTTGGGGTACTGAACAAGGCGCCGCGGGCACGGTTGTTGCGGATGGTGTTACCGGCAAAGACCACTTCGGGCGTCCAGGTCAGGTTCTCGATACCGAATTTCTCTTGTTCCTGGATGGCAGCGTCGACGGGATCGGTGAAGGTGATGAGGAACTCGCGCACTCCGTCCATCTCCTCCTGCCCGTGGGGACGGATTGTCGCAATGGTGTTCGTACTTCCAGCCAGTTCCATGGTCTTTGAACGGACGAACTGGACGGTGTCGCCCGGACGGCCCCACTCGAATCCCCACGACTGGTCGTGCATGTACCGCCCGATCAAGGTGTGGTCATCCACCCGGCGCACCACCTTCAGATAGGTGCCGTGGACATTGATGGCATCGTCCATCATGCCTTCATACAGGCCGTTGCACGATACGATTTTTCCCTTGCAACCGGAGAAATGGGTGGCATCGGCCTGCGTCGTGAAGTAACGGGGATCGTTGTCGCCTTTCAGGCAGACCCCGAAACGTTCCAGGGTAATGTCTTCGCAGAGTTGTGCCAGGAGTCCCATGCCTTCGGCATAATGTACTTTTACATTCTCTAAGGTAGTATTCTTGTCATGGCTGAGGAAGATGCCGGGAGCCGGTCGGGCCCATCCCCGCATGGCTACCACCGTACCGGGAACCAAGCGGCTGTCCTTCCAGCGGGGAGCCAGGATGCGCCGTTCGCCGACCTGCATGGCCCCTTTCGTCGGGCAAGCGATATCGCTGGTGCGGTAGACCACGTGACGGGTCTTGCCGTCGAAAGTGATGCCCCATCCCTGTTGCAGGGTCCATCCTTCGCCGTATGTCTCGAAGATGGAATCTTTGGTAATGCGGTAATTCACCCACGGGGCCGGTTCGAAGGTGATGCCTTTCTGCGGGTCATTCTCTACCACCGTTACCTGTGCGATATGGGGTGTGGCGAAGTCGATGCTGAAATTCTGCAGCTGGCAGTTCTCTGAGCGGAGCAGGGAAAGGGGAAGCATCCGCCCGTGGAACACGAAACGGGCTCCCTGTCCGTCGAGGGTCAGGTTCTTCCAGCCCTCCAGGGAAATGCCCACTTTCTTGGGGAGGGTCTGGTCGTGGTTCGAGATGTAATACGTACGGATGGCCGCTCCTTTTTCGTGGAACTCATATTGTCCTTCTTCGAAACGGATGATGACTTCTTCTTCAGGAGTCACCTCGGCTTGGATGCGGTCGAGCATCTTCTGCACCAACGGGGCCGCATTTTTCTTGCTGTCGGCCTTCAGTCCGAAGCGGGCTGCTTCGTAGACCTTCTGGGCCTGTAGGGCCGGACACAAGCCTATCAGGAGCAGGGCCAGCCAACATGTCATTGTCTTTTTCATGGTAAATCTATATTAAAGTGAGGTAGTCAGTCGTTGGAGCAATCCCTGGCAGGCATCTTCCAGCAGGTCGAGTACGTTCTCGAAACCCTGTGCACCGCCGTAATAGGGATCGGGGACACAGTCGGCCATCTTCAGCTGGCAGAAGTCGGTCATGCGGACAATCTTCCGTTCTGCTTCGGGACTGGGAGCCTTCTCGTGCAGGGCATCGATGTTCCGGTCGTCCATGCCGACAATCAGGTCGAAGTCGAAGAAATCCAGGGTCCGCACAGGGCGCGAGCGGTGCGTAATGTCATAGCCTCTCCTCGCAGCATGTGCCCTCATCCTGGGGTCGGCCAGCTCACCTTGGTGATAGCTGATCAGTCCAGCCGAATCGTTGATGAATTCGTTCTCCCTCCCTGCTTTCCGCACGAGGGCATTCATGACGGTTTCTGCTGCCGACGAGCGGCAAATATTGCCGAGGCAGACAAAGAGAATGTGTTTCTTCGGCTTTTGCCGCAATTCTTCCAATAATGAGTCCATACCTTATTATAATGATAGCGATTGTTACGGATGTAAAGATAGGAAATATCTTTTGGTTTTTCCCATAACTTTCCGGTTTTTATTCGGAAGGTCAAGAAAACGGAGACGCAAAGTAGCAGGAAGCACTGGTGAAATGGCCAAGCGGGCTGTCAGAACCCTCCATCCCTTTGCGTCTCTAAGCAGGGTGTTCGCCTTGGCGGTCAGTCAAAGTCGTGTTTCTTGAGCAAATACTCGCGGAGTAGGTCTTGGGCCGTATCCAAGCGTTTGTACATCGTGCTGCGCCGGATGTTCTGTTCCTGGCAGATGTCAGCTGCTTTTTTCTGTTCCCAATAATGCTTTAGGAGAGTGGAGCGATGCGCTTCGCTCAACTGATTGATTCCCTCATGCAGGAGTTCCTCGATTCGTTCTTTTTCGTAGGGGTCTGGGTCTTCCTCTGGTATATCGTGATAGCCTTCTATCATGACCATGTCCCAGTGCTTTTTGTCTCGGACTTGATGGTAATAGGTGTTCCTGACAACCGTATACAGCCATCCGTCAAAATGGTTACTCCCTCTATACTCGTAAAGTTTCGGTTTCATTCTGAGCAGTTTCTCACAGATGTCACTGTGAAAGTCATCTTGTTCTCCAGGAGGAATTCCCACTTCATAGATGCATTGCCACAGCTGGTCATCGATGAGCTTAAAAAACGCTGTACTGATTTTTTGGTCTCTTTCTTCGGAGAAGAACTGTCGGATAATCGATTCTTTTTCCATGATGTTTTTTGATTTAGGTTAATGGTCGAATCCTGTCTGCCACTGTCCCTATGAGAAGTATTTGTCTTTACAAAGTGTTCGTCTTAGGAGGGATTCCACAATGGATTCAATTATGGAATGACCAAAAGAAGTCATAAAAGGCAAGCGATTGTTCGTTTCTTCAGAAAAAATCTTCATAAACAGAACAAATACAAGAGGGTAGACTTCCAGCGAGCTATAGTTCTATGACTTTTCGCTTTCATCCGAATCATCATATCCGGACAATCCGACACGTTTGCATCCATAATAATTATTGACAAGTTGCACGAAGCTTTTACTTGGTATAGGAAAAGCCATAGCTACAAGTCTCCTTTCCCCGAAATGTTAAAACCGAGGGACCTACGAGGGACGAGAAAGGGCCTGTTTTTTATGCTTTTTCCGAACACTTTCAGAATGCCACCCCTCCCAGAATACCTTAAAACGATGATTTCTTTTTGTTCTGTAGCCGCGTCGATAACTGAATCCGAAAAATGAGATAGCTATAAATCAATGAGATAAGTATCGATTTTTGCAGACGAGGGACCAAAAAGGGCCAAAGCCGAAGGGCGTTTTCAGGGAACGGAGGGCTAAATTGAGAAAAAAGAGGAGGCTGCACTATTTATAGTGCGTATAAATTAAGTACAGGATGCTTGGTGGAAAATCCTGACAGGACAGGAAAAGGAGGGTGTGTCAAAACACGATTCGCCACTCAGAATGGCAGTTTGCCATGCATCGTTGGGTTTTGACACTTCCTCTCTTTTATACAGCAGGAAGGCTGTTGCCGTTGATTTTTCGGTAAAGGTCAAGAGCATATACATCAGTCATACCGGAGATGTAGTCGAGCACGGCCTGTATCTTGCCGTAAAGAGTGGGGGCCTGCACTTCGTATTGTTGAGAGACCCGCTGGATGAGCAGTTGTGAATAGGCCTTTTCCGGGAAGCGGACGGCATCAATCATGAGGTCGACCAAAGTGGAGATGACACGATGGCCGGCCAGTTCGATATCGAGTACATCCTTCGAACAATAGATCTTAGAACAGGCTGTGTGGGAACAGTGCTCGTAGGCTTGCCGGACGGACAGTGGCATTTGCTGGATAAGCGACCCTTGGAATGTACCTGCCAGGATGTCGGTCTCATGGGTCACAAACGTGTCGACACAGGCTTTAATCATCGCGCCGATGGCTGTGGAACGGAGATATGCAATCTGTTCGTTGGCATCCTGAACCATCCGGCATATCTCACATACATGGGAACGCCGGTCGTCTGGAACAAAGCCCAGGAAAAGCTCCTTGGTCTCGGCTTCCGAGAGTATCTTCAGCTTATAGGCATCTTCGATGTCCATGACCTGGTAACAGATGTCGTCGGCGGCCTCTACCAAGTAGACCAACGGATGACGGGCATAACGGACGGGGGCACCTTCCGCGCTGAGGCGTGCCATGCCGAGTTCGTCGGCGATGGTGACAAAACTCTGTTCCTCGGTCAGGAAAAAACCGAATTTCTGCTTCTTGCCGGCCAGGCTGGCGGAATAAGGGTATTTCACGATGGAGGCCAGCGTGGAATAGGTCATGACGAATCCCCCGGGACGGCGGCCCTGGAACTGGTGGGTCAGCAGGCGGAAAGCATTCGCGTTTCCTTCGAAGTGGGTCAGGTCCTCCCACTCTGCCTCACTGAGCTGTGCACGGAGGGATTGTCCTTTGCCTTCCGAGAAGTACGTGCCGATGGCCTTTTCTCCGGAATGCCCGAAAGGGGGATTCCCCAGGTCATGTGCCAGACAGGCTGCTGATACGATCGCTCCGATCTCTGGCAGATGGGTATCGGCCAGTTCCGGATGCAGTGTCAGCAGACGGGACGCTACATTGTTGCCCAACGAGCGGCCTACACATGAAACCTCCAAACTGTGTGTCAACCGGTTGTGTACAAAGATACTGCCCGGCAGCGGAAAGACCTGAGTCTTGTTTTGGAGTCGCCGGAAGGGAGCGGAAAAGATAAGGCGGTCATAGTCACGTTGGAATTCTGTTCGGTCTTCTTTCCGCAAGGCATGCAGGGACTCCTGCCCGAAGCGTTTGTTGGAGATGAGTTGTTTCCAGTTCATATCGTCAAGTTTGATGCAAAGATAGGCTTAAAAATTGATAAAGATGCCGATAGTTCGGGTAAATGTCGTATTTTCGTGCCTAAAATAGATCATGTATGGAAGTAAGCATCATCAATCATTCGAAACACGCTTTGCCGCAGTATGCCACGGCACTTTCGGCGGGCATGGATTTGCGGGCTAATCTTGACGGGCCAGTTACCTTGAAACCGATGGAACGCAGATTGATACCTACCGGCTTGTATATCGCCCTGCCGGAAGGTTATGAGGCTCAGGTAAGGCCCCGCAGCGGACTGGCGCTGAAGCATGGCATTACCTTGCTGAATGCGCCGGGTACGATCGACGCAGACTATCGGGGAGAAATCGGAGTCATTCTGGCCAACTTGTCGCAAGAGGAATTTGTGGTGGAGGATGGTGAACGGATTGCCCAGCTGGTAATAGCCCGTTACGAGCGGGTGCACTGGTTGCCGGTGGATGTGCTGGAGGAAACCGAGCGTGGAGCCGGAGGATTCGGACACACCGGTGTGAAATGAGTGGCAGGACTAAGTATTTATGAGTAGTTTGGGATGAATAACAAGAGAAGAAATAACATTTTAGCCGTTGTCTGCCTGTCGTTGCTGCTGGTGGCCTGTGGCGCTACTCCACGGCCCTCGCGCAGTGTGCTGGCTGTGGAGCAAGTGGCAGAACTGTCTTCCGAGGAGCAGCGCAAGCTGGATTATTTTTTCCTGGAGGCATTGCGGATGAAGCAGAAGGAGGACTATTCGGCGGCTTATGCACTGATGCGGCATTGTCTGGATATCCAGCCTCGTTCGGGAGCGGTACTCTATGAACTGTCTCGCCTGTACATGGGTTTGGGACAGGATGAACAGGCGGAGGCAGCACTCAAAAAGGCCATTGAACTGGTGCCGGATAATTTTTGGTACAAGCAGACGCTGGCTTCTTATTATCAGTTGAAACGGGAGGTGCCCAAGACCATCGCTGTCTATGAGGACATGGCCGAACAGTTCCCGAACCGGCTGGAGCCTTTGATTGCACTGACCGAACTCTATACGCATACCAAGCAGTATGACCGTGCGGTAGAGGTACTCGACCGTCTGGAAGAACTGGACGGCAAGTCGGAACAGCTGAGTATGGAGAAGTTCAGGATGTATCTGTTGCTGGACAACCGGGAACAGGCGTTCACGGAAATCGAGAGCTTGTCGAAAGAATATCCGTACGATATGCGTTATAAGACTATCTTGGGAGATGTCTACATGAACAATGGGGAGCCGGAGGAGGCATATCGTACCTATCAGGAAATCCTTCAGGAAGTGCCGGGCTATGCACCTGCCCTGTTGTCGATGGCCAATTATTACCAGCAGACGGGCAACGACAGCCTGTATCAGCTGCAGCTGGACACTATTTTGCTGAATGATAATGTGGAAACGACGGCCAAGCTGAACATTCTCCGTCAGTTTATCGCCAAGGCGGAGTCGGAACAGCTGGACAGTACGCTGGTCACCGCCTTGTTCGACAAGGTGCTGGAGCGTCCGCAACCCAATGCGGATGTGCCGATGCTTTATTCGCAATACTTGCTGAGCAAGCGCATGGACCGCCAGTCCGAACCGGTGTTAGAGCAGGTTCTCCGCATCGAGCCGGACAATAAGCCGGCCCGTCTGCAACTGATGAGTTTTGCCATCGGCGGCAATCGGCTGGATGATGTCATCCGCCTGGCAACGCCGGCACTGGAGTACCATCCTGAGGCACTGGAGTTTTACTATTACCTGGGACTGGCACATTACCAAAAGGAGGAGACCGATCAGGCCCTGAAGGTCTTCCAGCGGGGAGTAAAGCAAATCAATGCACAGAGTGACAAGAATATTGCCTCCGATTTCTATTCCATATTGGGTGATTTGTACCACCAGAAAGGAATGTCTGCCGAGGCGTATGCGGCGTATGACTCGTCGCTGGTATACAATCCGAACAACATTGCCACCATGAACAATTATGCGTATTACCTTTCGGTGGAGCGAGTACAGCTGGACAAGGCGGAGGAGATGAGCTACAAGACGGTCAAGGCGGAACCGGAGAACGGAACGTACCTGGACACGTATGCCTGGATTCTGTTCGAGAAGGGACGGTATACGGAGGCCCGCCTCTATATCGATCAGGCCCTGCGTAACGGTGGGGATTCCAGCCAGGTGGTAGTGGAACACTGTGGAGATATCTATTATCACATAGGTGAGAAGCAAAAGGCGTTGGAATACTGGATAAAGGCCGATACCATAGGCCCGGATTCCAGTGAAGGGTCTGCACCTCGTCCGGAGGCAGAACTGAAGCGTCTGAAGCAAAAGATTCGCCTGAAAAAGTACATACCATAATGGAGGGCAAGAGAAGTTATTATCATCATGTGGATAGAAAAAGCAATCATCGTAACATGAAGAAAGTTATTCTACTTTGGGGCATTGTGCTGGCAGGAATGCTGGCCTCCTGCGGTACCAGCCGCAAGACAACGGAAGTGCCAATGGTGGGTGGTCTGACAGGCACCGACTACTTGGAGCAAGTGATCCGCCTGGCTCCCACTTGGGAGAGTGTCAGTGGGAAAGTGGCACTGACGCTGGATTTGGGCAAGAAAGAAAAGACACGGGTCAATGCGACCTTGCGGTTGAAACGCGATGAGGCTATCCAACTGCTGGTAGCTCCCGTATTGGGCATCGAAGTGGCTCGTTTGGAAATCAGTCCCGAGGGTATTCTGTTGCTTGACCGTGTCAACAAACGGTACGTGCAGGTCAGTTTTGCAGAAATCAGTGCCTGGGCCAAGGCGGATTTGGATTACAATATTCTCCAATGTCTGTTCCTGAACGAACTTTTCCTGCCTGGCAAGGCGCGTCTGGAGGCGGGCGATGCGGCAGCCTTCCGCATTCAGGTGGGGACGGAACATGCTTTGTTGCAGGTAGCGGCCGGCCGTAAGCTGGATTATACTTTCCGGACATCGGTGCTTCGTCCGCAACTCTTGCAGAGTGATATTGCGGTGCGGAACACTGCGTACGGACTGACATGGGACTATTCGGAATTCTCCGAACTGGAAGGGCGTCTTTTCCCCCAGCACATGTTGCTGGCCGTGTCGGGAGCTTCTACCCCGCTTTCGCTGGACATGAAGTTCTCTCGTCTGAATGTCCATGCCCACTGGGAGGCACGGACGGAGATTCCCTCTCGTTATCATGAAGTGACGGTTGAAGAAATCCTGAAAATACTCTCGAAACAATGAAACACCTGGTTTGCCTGTTCCTGTTGGCGGTGGGAGGCTGTTCTGCCGTATTTGCCCAGTCGAGCAAGAAAATCCGTGAGCTGGAAAAGCAGCACACGGAGTTGCAGCAGCAGATCACTGAATCGGAAACGCTGCTTACCTCGACCAGGAAGGATGTGAAAAGCCAGCTTTCGAACCTGGCCTTGTTGTCGGGACAGATTGAGGAACGGAAAAAGTACCTGGCGTCGGTGGAAGGGGATGTGAAAACGGTGCAGCGGGAAATCACGAAAGTGGAACGGGAGTTGCACCAGTTGCAGAAGGAGCTGGCAGAGGCCCGGAGCAAATATGACAAGTCGGTGAATTACCTCTACCGCAACCGCTCTATCCAGGAGAAGCTGATGTTCGTTTTTTCGGCCGAGACTCTGGGACAGATGTACCGCCGCTTGAGGTATGTACGCCAGTATGCCGACTATCAGCGGCTTCAGGGAATGCAAGTGGAGAAAAAGCGTGAACAGGTGAACGAGAAAAAGGACCAGTTGCAGGCAACTCGTCAGGCGAAAGAACGCCTGCTGAACGAAGTGCAGCAATCAGCACAGAAGCTCGAACAGCAGGAAAAGGAGAAAAAGGAAGTGCTGGCTTCCCTGCAGAAGAAACAGAAAGGTATTCAAAATGAATTGAACCGTCAGCGGCGTGCGGCAGAACAGCTGAACAAGGAAATCGACCGGTTGATTGCTATCGAAATAGAGAAAGCCCGCAAACGGGCAGAGGAAGAGCGCAAACGCAAGGAGGAGGAAGCCCGTCGGGCAGCTGAAGCAGCGGCGGCAGCCAAGGCAGCAGAAGCGGATCGGCTGGCTCGTTCTGCCAAGTCTTCCAGCAATGCTGCAGGGGAAGCGGGCTCTTCACGGACGACAACTGCTGCAGCCTCTTCACGTCCTGCCGCGGCCACGAAGATGGAAGCCTATAAAATCGATTCGGAAGACCGGAGGCTCTCGGCTGTCTTCGAGAACAACAAGGGACACCTGCCCATACCGGTTACCGGCCCGTATGTCATCGTGGGGCATTATGGCCAGTACCAGGTGGAGGGATTGCGTCATGTGCGGCTGGACAACAAGGGCGTGGATATCAAAGGCAAGAGTGGGGCCATGGCCCGCTGCGTGTTCGACGGAGAGGTTTCTGCCATTTTCCAGTACAATGGATTGTCCAATGTATTGGTGCGTCATGGCAACTATATTTCGGTCTATTGCAATCTCTCCAATGTACAGATCCGTAAGGGCAGCCTGCTGAAGGCCCGCGATGTCATCGGACAAATCCATACCGATGCGGAGGGAAATACGATTCTCCATTTCCAGCTCCGCAAGGAAACAGCCAAGCTCAATCCGGAAGCTTGGCTGAAACACTAATCAACTTCTCGACACCTCCAGTCCGGCGTGGCTGAGAGCCATTTCTACGAACCGGGCCTTGTCGTTCGGCCGGTGTTCGTTCAGGGTCTTGCGGATACGTGCGGCGGCTTCCTCGTCCTTAGCGGCAATGTAGAGGTAACCTCCTCCTCCGGCTCCGGGCAGCTTGTAGCCCAGACACCAGTCATCGATCATCGAAATGATCTGCTGCACCTCTGCCGGATTCGTACCGCTGTCCAGAGCCTGGTTCTGTCGCCAGGTCACACCGACCAGACGGGCCATTTCCTCGTATTGGTTGCGCTGGATGGCATCGAACATGTCAAGGGCATGCTGCTTCATCTGCCGTAAGCGTTCCAGATGATGGGTACTGTTCAGGAACATTCCCTTTACAATCTCCGCCAGGATGCCTTTGGCCGTACGGGTCAGTCCGGTATAATATAATAGGTGGCAGTTCTTGTAGGCAGTGTCAGTAAACAGGTGCTCCGGCAGCCATCTTACCAACGGATTCTGCCCCCAACCTTTTTCTGTCTGCAGCAGTTTGATGCCCGGCAGCAGTCCTCCGAACTGGTCTTGCCATCCTCCGCCGGTGGTAAGCAACTGTTCCAGTACCAGCGTCTGTTTTCCGATTTCCATCTTGTCCCAGCCCAATCCGCAGAAGTCGTTCACGGCTCCCAGCATGGTTGCCGCCAGGATGGAACTGGTGCCCAGCCCCGAACCGGCAGGAATGGCCGACAGCAGGGTGACCTCGATGCCGCAGCCAAAAGCTTTCAGCTGGTCTGCCAGGCTCGGGTAGCGTTCGCTGCAGAAATGAGGATGAAAACCGGCCAATGCCAGAGCGGCTTTGGGGATAGAGAACGGTGAACCGACCACATTGAAGCGGTAGAGTTCCTCGAAGGTGGAGAGGATTTCCATGGCTCCCAGGTCGATGGAACGCAAGACGATATGATATTCTTTCGACGGCTTCAGGTAGACCTGTAGCGGAGGCTGTCCGTTCAGGGTAATGGCGATGTTGATGACATTTCCCCCCTCACTCAGGCAATAGGGCGGTGTGTCTGTCCACCCGCCGGCCAGATCGATGCGCACCGGACTTCGTCCCCACACAATCTGGTCGGGATAGACCGACAGTTGGGGATAGGAACGGAGCCCTTCTTGAGTACAGAGCCCTTCTCGCATCAGGCGGAAAGCACTGGCTTCTTCATCAAGGGCTTCCGACGGGTGACCGATCAGCTCATGCACGCGCGAACGGAACATGGCATCGCTGATGCGGGTCAGCAGCGGAGTGGTAGCCGTATCAGGCCGAGCTGGCAGTTCCAGTCGGTTATGGGCAAATTCTTCGGCAGCTTCCTGAAGGTTCAACTGATAGAAGACGCTTCGCTGATGGTTCTTTGCCAAGGCCGTCCAGTTGCCGTTGCGGAATTGTTGGCGTTGGTCAACCAACCGTCGTAGGTTGGCATAGGTGGATAGCTCGTCGGCCGACAGCTTCCGGGCAGACTGCCAGATGGCCTTTCCTTCGGGAGCGGCCGCCGGACGGATCATCCATGCCAGGACCTTTCCGGTTTCTTCTACCGAACCGCAGACGGGGAAGATCCGTGCTGCCTGCAGGTCGTGGTTCCCTTCGATGTCGTTCGCTTGCAGGTCGTGTGCCTTCAGCCATTCAGTGACCGGACTGCCGAGGTAGCAGGTGGCGGTGTCTGTCAGCTGTCCACGGAAGGCATCGTTGAATCCATAGGGACGGGCGGCATAGTCTGCTTCACCGATGGGGACGATGTCCACACAGACTTCTGCCGGCAGATGAAGGGACCAGTCATTGACGGGGACACCGGTAATGATGTTGCGGTGGCTGATGTGCCACTGTGGAGCGATATAGCTGTTTTCCACCCACAGCTCCGAGTTTTCCGGTGACAGGGGAATGTGGATGTCTGCGTTCTGCGTGAACATGGCCGGATGCGGCTTCACCTTGTTCAGGGTAATGGCCCGCTGGTCTTTCACCAGGTTCTGTACGGCGAGGGTCGATGAAATCATTTCGCGGCTCGTTCCGTAATGATAGAATTCCCCACCTGGCAATGGCAGGATGGCTACAGAGAGTGTGTTGACTTCTGCATCATCGTGCTGAGGGTGTTCGCCTAATGAAGGCCCGAACTCTGAATAGAGATCGTAGTAAGTGATACGGCCTTCTGCCGTAGAGCGCTTCAGCAAGAGTTCCACGGCTCGGTCGCTCAGCAACCATACGCCGATGTCCATCATGAAAAGATGCTGTTGCATCAGTTCACCCAACGTTTCCACACTGGGTTTCTGCAGCATATATTCCAGGCGGTCGGGTGTCTGGCGATTCATGACGAATACCCCATGGTTCTTGGCCAATGTGGGTTCTACCCATAGCCCGTAGCAGACCACATCCACTTCGGGAATCTTCTGTAGCGGTTCAGAGGCCCGTAGCAGGATGTCACCGCTGGCGATAAGGGTATGCAGGTGGGCCGGCGCTTTTTCCATGATTTGCTCGTAAAGGGGCAACTGCAAGGACAGCAGGTTCTGGGTGAGCCGCTGTCCACGCCCCCATCGGTAGACAGGGATAGGAGTCAGGATTTTGCCGGAGGGAGCATAGGCGGGAAGCCGTCTGCTTTGTCCGCCGGCATGCAGCAGAATGCGCTTTTCCTTCGGCAGCCACGTGGCTGCATCTGTGTGGAAACACCCAACCAGGTTGGGAGGTAATGACAATAGTTTCTTCATGAGACAATGGTGTTTAAAAGGAGGTGGTTAAAGCATGTAGGCCCACCAGCCAATCCATTCGTGTCCCAGGTGGAACCAGTCTTCCAGCGTGGAGAGTTGTGGCAACCAGTTTTCCCAGATGTTGGGATACACGTACTTGAGGTCGGTGGAATAATAGTCGGGATGCATGCCTGCCTCGCGGAAGCAACGCAGGCTGCGTTTCATGTGAACACCGGAGGTGATGAGCAAAAAGTTCTCTTTCTGCAGGACAGGGAGAAGGGAGACGGTATAGGTGACGTTCTCCTTCGTGTTCCGGGCCTTTCCTTCGATGATGATGGCCTGGTCGGGAACCCCCAGCAGGTTCATCTGGCGTCGGAACACGTTCTCGTCCCCCACCTTTTCATTGCAGGTACCGTCGCTGGCAATGACAATCTTGCGGATGCGTCCCTGGTGGTAGAGCATGACGGCTTCGGTCAGCCGGTCTCCGTGTTCGTTCAGGTCGATGCGTTGGAAGATGGGGTTATAGCCGCCGAATCCTCCCAATACGACCGCATGTTCGTAGGTGTGTTGAGGCTTCATTGACGAGATGTAACCGCGTGTCCAGGCCGATTCTGCCAGGTAATACAGGTAGGGGTTGGTGGAGAGCAGGAACAGCGCCAGTGCTCCCAGCAGGCACCCTTTGCGGACAGCCGTCTTCTTATAAAAGACAACAGCCCCCAACAGCAGTCCCGCCAAATAGATAACGGGACTTGCCAAGAGGGCTGCAAAGCGGGATAGAATATAGAACATTATTTTTCTTTCTTGTCGTTCGAGTCATCGGATTTGCCGTAGCCGTAGCCGTAACCATAGCCGTAACCGTAGCCATAGCCCTTTCCGTAGCCTTTTCCATAGCCATAGCGTTTGCCGTAACCGTATCCGTATCGGTTTTTCCGCTGCGACATGTCAACTCCGTTGAGCAGGGTGGCCAGTACCGGGAATTTCTGTTGTTCGCTCAGTACATTAATGTATTCGTAACCTGCTTTGGGGGTGACATCAGCACGGCAGACATACACACAGGCATCTGCTACACGGCCGATTATGGCCGTGTCAGTGACCATGGCAATCGGGGCGGTGTCCAGAATGACATAATCGTAGGTGCCCTTCAACTGGTTGATGGCTTCTTCCAGTGTGTCACGGGCTACCAGTTCAGTCGGATTGGGGGGTACGGAACCGCCCGGCAGGATATCCAGATTTTCGCTGAGGTCGGAATGTTGGATTAGGTCTGTCAGATTCATATGTTCAGGGTCGCTCAAGTAGTTGGTAATACCGGCCATGCGGGTGGACAGGCGGAATACTTTGTTCAGACCCGGTTTGCGGATGTCCATACCTACGATAATGACCTTCTTCTTCAGCAGGGAAAGACTCAGAGCCAGGTTGCCGGCAATGAACGATTTTCCTTCGCTGGGTTGTGTCGAAGTGAACATGATGACTTTCTGGTCTTTTTTTAGCATGAACAGCAGGTTGGTGCGCAATCCTCGGAACGTTTCTTCCATCAGGTCGTTGCGGTTCTCTTTGATGACAATGCCACCGTCAATCGGATTCTCCTTTTCCTTGTTCAGCGGCACCTCTCCCAGCAGCGGTACTTTGGTGATGGCCAGGATGTCATCACGGTTCTCAATCTTGTATTTCAACAGTTCATGCAGGTAGATGATACCGGCAGGTACTAATACCCCGACGGCCAGTGCCACCAGCATGAACATCATTTTCTTCGGTGCCACCGGATGAGCGTCGGTCAGCGGGTCTTCGATGATACGTCCGTTGTTGGCAGTGGCAGCCAGTGTGATGGCATTCTCCTCGCGTTTTTGCAGCAACATGATGTATAGGGTAGCCTTGATTTCCTGCTGGCGCGAGATAGTCATGAATTCCTTTTCTTTTTTCGGGGCTTCGCTGATGCGGCCTTCAAACTTGCGGGCCTGACGTTCGGTGTCGGTCAGTGAGATTTCCAGTCCTTTCAGCACGCTGTTCACCGTTGTCTGCACGGTACGGCGCATGGCTTGGATGCCCGAATTGATATTGATGACAGCTGGGTTGTTCTCCGATGAGGTACGCAGCAGCCGCTTCCGTTCCATAATCATGTTGTTGTACTGGTCGATGACTGAACTGAGGTTCACGTCCTGTAGTCCCACATTGGCCGGAATTACCTCATCAGCATTGCTGGGATTGTTGATATAGTCGCGCAAGAACTGTACCATTCGAATCTGCGTCGAGATTTCGGTCAGCTGCTGCTCATACTTCGAGTTCTCCTGCAGTGCCAATTGGGCATCGCTGGTCAGATTGGTCAGCCCCGAACGTTGCTTGAAGTCAGCCAGTTGCGTTTCGGTGCTGCCCAATTCGCTATTGATGATTTCGATACGTTCCTCGATGAATTCGGCGGTACGCTGTGCCACCTGGTTCTTTTCGTCGTTGGCATCTTGGTTGTAGTTGGCCACCAGTTGGTTAATAAAGTCCTCACCACGTGTCTTTACGGTGTTTTGGACACTAATCTGGGCAATGGTCGTGGTTTTGGAGGTCGGTTCGATGGTCATGCTGGCACCATAGGCCATTGCAGTATAGGTCAGCGAACTGATAACGGCCTTCAGTTGGTATTTTTTCGGGGCAACAACCGTCGTGTCGGGTGTCCATGCGTCATTCTCACGGAACGTGATGACTCCTACCGGTGTCGGCAAGACAGCCGGCAACTGCTCGAAGGTCTTTTCCAGTTTTTGCTGCTCACCTTGGTAATAGGTGGCTGTTACGTTCATGCTGCCCTTGGGAACATATTCCATTTCCACCGTTACGGCTCCCGTCAGCTTGTCGGCCTCTTCAGGGGTCATGTACACTTGTAGAGGGGCCGTTGCCTTGTAGAGCGGCTGGTCGTAGCCGAACGTACGCTTTTCGGTCATGGAGATGTACAGGTCCAGGCCGGAGACTACTTTTTTGATCAGAGTGCGGCTCTGCAGGATTTCCACTTCATTGTCGAAGTTGCTGGTCATGGAGAACATCCCCAAGTCCTGCACGGCGGACAAGGGGGAAGCCGAGGAGTTGTTCCGTTTGTCTTGTTCTTTGATCAGTACGGAGGAGGTCACATTGTAGACAGGTGTCTTGTAACGCAGGTAGATGTACATGCCGATACAGCAGACCAATACGCTGGCTACAAACCAGGGCCAGTAGGCCAGATACTTGACAAGCAATGCCAGTATATCAATGCTTTCTTCTTCGTTCGAACCGGTAAATCGTTGGTTTTCTTCCATATCTTGTTGTATCAAGTGATTTTTTTTCGAGGTTATTTAAGGATATTCCACATCAGGCTGACCAGCGAGATAAGGATGGAAGTGGCACTGAACCACAGGGTGGTGCTGTTGCCGATGTCGGAGTTCTTTGCCTTGGCCTGGTTGGGAGTGACATACAGGATGTCATTCTGCTTCAGGTAATAATAGGGCGAAGTGACAATTTCGGCATTGTTCAGGTTCAGGTTGATGATTTCCCGCTTGCCATGTTCGTCTTCACGAATCAGTTTCACGTTGTCGCGGACACCATAGACAGTCATGTCGCCGGCCATCGCCAATGCTTCCAGGATATTCACCTTTTCGTTCGATACGGTAAAGGTACCTGGACGGCTCACTTCGCCGAGAACGGAAATCTTGTAGTTCGACATGCGTACGGTGACGATAGGTACTTCTTTCAGATAGGGTTTCAGATGTTCCCGTATCAGGTCTTCCGCTTCGTTCTTGGTCAGTCCTCCTACCTTCAGCCGGCCGATGACGGGGAAGTCAATGAGTCCGTCATTGTTGACCAAGTACTGTTGGAGAGCTGCCTGTGAGTAAGTATTGGTCGATTGGGCAATGTTCTGCGTTGTCTGGGTTGTCAGATTGAAAGGGGCGGCTGCCTGGGGGTCTGTCGTGTTGACCGTGATGGTCAGCAAGTCCTTTGGCATGATTTTAGCATCGTAGAGGGGAAGAGAGTCCTGGAAACTGTTGACAGCTTCCGGATTCTGCAAATACGGAACATTCTTATAAGCGGTACATCCGGCCATTAGCAACGTGAGTACCATCATTCCAACTAAATTCTTCATGATTTTGTTCTTTATTTCTTTCTGCTTTATATTATTATATATTGAGGGCAGACCTTGCCGGCCTGTGTGTCGGTCAATGTCCCAGCAATCGTGACCAGAATCCCGGTCGGCGGGGAGGCAGCTCCTGCTCGCTGTATTTTTCCATTAGTCTCTCGTAAGTAATCCGCTGGTCGTGTACCATTTCGTAGATGGTTCCCCAATCGGGGAGTCCGCCCAGGTTCCGGTCATCAATAAACAGGTCTACTTTCAGCTTTCGGGAAAAGTGGCGGTTGCGCTCCTTCTCTTCCTCCGGATAGTCGCGGTTAATGGCATAGAACTCCACGCCACGCTTCCGGCAGAATTCCACGGCCTGATCCAGTAATCTTCCTTCACGCACTGTCCATAGCACCAGCCGATGCCGTTCCTCAATCAGCTTTTTGAGCACTTCGATAGCAAAAGGTTTCTCGCGCCCGATGTCCGGATAGCGGTCATCTACTATAGTTCCGTCAAAATCTATTGCAATAGTCATAAATTACATGTAATTATCTGCAAAGGTAATGCTTTTTCTTATGATGGGTCTATCAGTCGACAGAATTTCTTACTCTTTTTTCAGAATTTCATCAAAATATGTAGCAAACTCCCTCTAACAGTCTATGATTCGGACGCAAAAGTAGTGCTTTTCTTGCAGAAAAGGGTACTTTTATAGATGAAATCTAATTTTTTCCGATAAGTTTGCCTTGGTTTCCAATTTTTTACTATAACTTTGCCCCAGAAAAAAGATTGTGAAGAGTTTAATCATGATGGTTAGTGTCAGAATGCAGAAAATGTTTTTCAGCCTTTTAGTGGGAGCAGGATGCCTAGTCGGCATGCCTCAACGGGCCAATGCTCAATACACTTCTCCAGAGGCTGGGCAAATCGACATCTTTATGGGGGCCGAATTGCATTATCGTGATGTGCGCTTTCAGCGGATGTACGAAGTGTTGGTCAATCTGACACCGGGTGTGAAGTGGAATTTGGGCCGGCAATGGCAGGCTGCGGCACAGGTCATTGTCCCGGCTTACAATGATTATGGTGGCTATTATAGCCGTGTCCGTCTGAACATGGCAACTCTTTCCAAGGAATTTTATGGGGGCGACCGACATTTTGTGAAGCTCAGTGGCGGGCTGTTCAGTACGCACCGCTACGGAGTGGACATCAAGTATATGTTTCCTGTCTGCCCGTGGCTGGCTTTTGAAGGGCAGGCCGGATGGACAGGATTATGCGACATGAACCGTGGCTGGAAGGCCAGCCCGCCCAAAAGATGGTCGGCACTGGCAGGTGCCGATTTCTACATCCCTTGCTGGAATGCCGAAATACGTGCACGGGGAGGACGGTTCATTTATGAGGACTATGGAGTGCAGCTGGAAGGTATGCGGCACTTCCGTCATTGTACGGTGGGGGTCTATGCCGATTACAGTGACTCGGCCAGCGATACGGACGGACTGAAAGGAGGGTGGAACGGCGGCTTCAAGGTGGTGATGATGATTCCTCCTTACCGGAGAACCCGGCACAAAGTGAATATCCGACCGGCATCCAATTTCCGCTTTACGTACAACTTGGATGCTGACCCTTACACCAATCTGATGTACCAGACCGACCCGGAAGAAAACGAACGGGAACGCTGGTTCGACCGAAACCGACTGAAATGGGGGGCCAATGCCATGGAACCTGATTTTGTGTGGAAAGGAGGTGACCGATGAAACGTACCGGATTGATTATTAGTATAGTAATGTATATAGGCGTACTCTCGGCCCGGGCGCAGCAGTTCACGGGTTTGTCCGGACTGTTGCACGTGCCTTCTGCAGAAATGCACCGCGAAGGGGATGCACGGATAGGCGGACATTTCCTGAACCGGCAGATGACGCCGGGGCGGATTTTCCAGTTGAACGGAAAGAAGTATCACACGTTCGACTACTATCTGGCCATTACGCCGTTCGAGTGGGTGGAAGCATCGTATGTCTGTACGGCGTTTCTGCGCAATTCGCCCAACAACAAGCGGCGGTTCAAGGAGAAAGACCGTTACTTTTCCCTGAAGCTGAACCCGCTGAAGGAAGGAAAGTACTGGCCGGCAGTGGCTATAGGCTGTAATGACTGGTTCGATTCCCGTTCGGGATGGGACGGGGAAGGCGAAGGCGGAGAATTGTATTTCGCCAATGTGTATGTGGCGGCTACCAAGCATATCCGCTGGAACGGCAACGAAGTGGGGGCACACCTCGCTTACCGCCATTTCAAGCGCGACTACAACCATCGGTGGAACGGAGTGGTGGGAGGACTGACCTTCCGGCCTTCGTTCGCCAAGGAGTTGCGGGCCATCGTGGAATGGACGGGAAACGAATTGAACGTAGGAGCTGACTATAACTTATGGCATCACTGGGCATTGCAGGCTTCCTTGTGGAACGGAAAACAATTTGCCGGCGGTGTATGTTATTATTTGAATCTTTTTTAGAAAAGGGAAATAGCAAGAGAACAATTATTTATGTCTAATTTTAAATAACAATGAAAATGAAAAAGGTTAGTACATGGGGCATGTTAATGTTCCTCGCAGCCGGTCTGACACTGGGTGCTACGTCCTGCTCGGACGATGATGAAAACTTGGAAAATGTGACTCCTCCTGAAATCACAGTTCAGAAAGGTTCTGTACAGGGTACAGTTACTTCTTTGAGCGGTGCGGTGGCAGGTGCTACTGTCAAGATGGGTAACTTGTCGGCTACCACCGATGCTTCCGGTGCGTTTACGTTCGCCGATGTTACTGCAGGTAGCTATACGTTGTCAGTGGCAGTGGACGGCTATGAAACTCCGGCCGACCAGACAGTGAACGTAAAGGATGGTGTGGCCAGTGTAGCCAACTTCGTAATGGCCAAGATTGCTACCACAAAGGTAACGGTGGATGTCGCTGCAACAGAAGAAGTGAAGACTGAACCGATTCAGGCGGAAGTTCCCGCAGTGGCCAAGGAAGCCACTATTGAATATCAGGCTACAGTACCGGTGGGTGCTTTGGAAGCTCCGGAAAGCGGTGAAGAAGTAGTGTTGGAAATCACTACCATGTCTTCTTCCTCTGCAGCCAGCCGTGCCACTAATGCCGTGTTGGGCGGCGTGAGCGTGAAGACTAATGCCAAGTTCAAGAACCCCATCCTGGTGGATGTAGCCGTTTCATCGGAAGATGTAGCTCGTGAAGCTACTGTCAACAAGAGCAACAACGGCCAGATCACAAAGGGTATCTTCCAGGTCACTGGCAAGATCATCACCATCTCGGTAGATTCAAACGGTGATTATTCCATCGTGCTGCCGTCTGTATCCATTACGAAGAATACAAACGTTACTTATGTTGAGGTGCTGAACTTTGACAAGGACAATACCTACGGTAATGCTGCAGCAGCTGTTTCTAACCCCTCTTATTCCTACAACGTGGGTGGTTCTACGAGTGTAACGGGTAATGCTTACTTGGTTGCTTATCTCGCAGCATCAGCTATCAACTCTCAGAGTTCTGTAACCGGTTCTTACAACCTGGGCTTCACTTCAGTACCGGTAGGTACGGGAGTTTCCATCCTTGGCAAGCAGTCCAAGACAGAAACTTCTACCAAGGCCACCTTGGGCTCACTGTCAGCTGAAGTCAAGACAGTGCTGTGGGGCGGTGTGACCTTTACAACCAGCTCTTACAACCGTCAGCACACAGGCGGCGGCTCTAAATAAGCAGAGCATCCCTACTACATACAGCGACCCCCACCATAAAGGAGCATCCCAAGGATGACCGCTTTGTGGTGGGGGTCGCTGTATTATCTCAGGTCAGTGCATCAATGAATCATGGTGTTGGTGCCTTCCACGATGTTGCCTCCGGCGAAGACGCAGCGTACGCGTGCCTTCTTGTCGAGAATGACGATATCCGCGTCCTTGCCTTTCTGCAGCGAACCTTTGCGGTCGTCCAGTCCC
Organism: Phocaeicola plebeius; assembly: GCA_004558305.1. Lineage (GTDB taxonomy): Bacteria > Bacteroidota > Bacteroidia > Bacteroidales > Bacteroidaceae > Phocaeicola > Phocaeicola plebeius_B. The sequence goes on along the minus strand of SFDG01000035.1, from coordinate 15,494 downwards.
AGAATACGGGCCGGGGTTTCCGAAGCCATGCGTACGGCATCTTCCAAAGGAATCTCTGCCTTGTTGTACATGGTCTGTACCAGCACGTCGGAAGTGGCGATGGAACCGGCCAGGGAAATGCCGTCGGCCAGCTTGCAGACACCGTCGCTGATGATGTAGCGCGGATCGTTGATGGGTTCGCCGGTATATCCTGCATACTTCAGGGCATCCGTTACCAGACAGGTATTGTCGGCCCCTTTCAGCTTGTACACCAGCTTCAGGATGGTGGCAGGCAGATGGACACCGTCGGCAATCACTTCCACCGTCATGCCGTCGGTCAGGTAGACACTTTCCACCGTCCCTTCGTACTTGTATTCACGACGCTTGTGGAAGCCCGGCATGGCGTTGTAGAAATGGGCAGCGTGTGTGAATCCGGCGGCGAAGGCTGCCTTTACTTCCTCGTATTCCGCTTCGGTATGCGTCACGGCGGTCAGGATGCCCTGGCCCGAGGTATAGCGGGCGAACTCGTGGGCACCCGGCAGTTCGGGACTGATGTCCCAGCGGCGGATGCAGCGGGTGCTTTCCAGCAAGGGGATGTATTCGGCAGGATCGGGATCTTTCAGGAATTCTCCCCATTGGGTGCCGCCCATCTTACGGCTCAGGTACGGGCCTTCGATGTGCAGACCGGCAATGACGGAACCGGGGACAGCCATCAGTTCTTCGCAGGTCTGTACAGCCTTGGCGATCGTCTCGAACGTAGAAGAGGACAAGGTGGGCAGGAGGGTGGTGGAACCATGGCGCAGGTGCGTCTGTACGGCTGTGGTAAAGGCTTCGGGAGTTGCTTCGGTGAAGTCGTGGCCGCCGCCGCCATGGGCGTGCATGCTGACAAAGCCCGGCACGATGTTCATGCCCTTGGCATCGATGACATCGGCACCGATGATGGCCATGTCGCTGTTGGTTACTTCCAGTATTTTTCCGTCACAGATCAGGACGGAGCCGTCCTTCAACCATCCCTGCGGGGTAAGGATGCGGCCGTTTATGATTTGAGTCAACATAAGAATTCTTCGATTTGAGGTTTATAGCTTGTTTGTTCCTTCCACCAGTTCACCCATAGCCCATACGGCCCGTACATTCAGGTCGTCGTCGAGGGCGATGATGTCGGCGTCCTTTCCCTTTTCCAGGGTTCCCTTGCGGTCGAGCACTCCCATGATGCGGGCAGGCGTTTCCGAGCACATGCGGCAGGCATCCTGCAAGGGGATTTCGGCCTTCTGCACGATGGTGCGGATCAGGCGGTCCATCGTGGCAATCGAACCTGCCAGTGCCGAACGGTCGGCCAGCTTGCACACGCCGTCTTCGATGATGACGCGCGGGTCGAAGGCTTCCTGGCTGTCGCTGGCCGCACAGGCCAGGGCATCGGTGATGAGGGCCGTCCGTTCCACGCCCTTGGCACGGTAGACCAGGCGGAGGATGGTGGGCGGTACGTGAATGCCGTCGGCAACCACTTCCACGGTCATGTCGTCAATCAGGTAAATGCTCTCCACCGTCCCTTCGTACTTGTAGCCGCTGCGCTTGTGGAAGCCCGGCATGGCATTGTAGAAGTGGGTGGCGTGCGTAAATCCGGCCTGGAATCCCGTGCTGATGTCTTCAAACTCAGCCTGGGTATGTCCGGCAGAAGCCACTACTCCCTTCGAAGTGATGTACTTGGCGAACTGCATGGCACCCGGCAGTTCCGGTGCGGCATCCCAACGCTTGATGCAGTGGGTATTCTCCAGCAGGGGAATGTATTCGTTCGGGTCGGGGTTCTTGATGTTTTCAGGCATCTGACCGCCGGCCATCTTCATGTTGAAGTAGTGACCTTCGAGGTGCAGTCCTAGCACAGGACTGTTCGGTTCGGCCATCAGCTTCTCGGTCGTTTCGGCAGCAGCATAAATCATGGGCATGGTCGAGGACGACAGCGTGGGGAAGATACTGGTCGTACCGTGCTGCATGTGTGCCTTGACAGCAGCGCGGAAGGCATCTTCCGAACCCTCCATGAAGTCACGTCCACCGCCTCCGTGACAGTGTATCTCTACACCGCCCGGTACGATGTACATGCCTTTGGCATCGATCAATGTTGCTCCAACTATAGGAAGGTCGCAGTTGCTTACTTCCAAAATCTTATGGTCTCTGATGAGTACGGAGCCGCCCTTCAGCCAGCCTTGCGGGGTGAGGATGCGGGCATTGTAAATTTGGGTTAGCATAATATCTTTAGGTATAACATTGTGATGAATTTCCCCAAAGATAAAGATTATTTTAACACCATGTACATTGTTTCCCGACTTTTTTTTGCAGCCGCCGCTGTACGGGGCCAAGAGGAGTCTATTCGAAAGCCTGAGCGTACCTATCAAATTGTCATGCAGAACATAGCGAAGCATCTGAATACATTCATTCGTTTCTACAGATTCCTCGCTTCATTGGTCCGTTCCTGTTCCCTGGCAGGAACGCCCCAAAAAAATAGCGATTCCCCGAAAGGAACCGCTATTTTCATCAGATATTGCAGGTTTGAAATTACAACTTCGGACCGGCAGCAACCAATGCCTTACCAGCTTCGTTACCTGTGAACTTCACGAAGTTCTTGATGAAGCGGCCAGCCAGGTCTTTTGCCTTTTCTTCCCACTTGCAAGCGCAATCGTAGGTGTCGCGCGGATCCAGAATCTTCGGATCTACACCCGGCAATTCGGTAGGAACTACGAAATCGAAGTACGGAATCGTCTTGGTCGGAGCCTTTTCGATAGAACCGTCCAGGATAGCGTCGATGATACCACGAGTGTCGCGGATCGAGATACGCTTGCCGGTACCGTTCCAACCAGTGTTCACCAAGTAAGCCTTTGCACCAGTCATCTGCATCTTCTTCACCAGTTCTTCCGCATACTTCGTCGGGTGCAGTTCCAGGAAGGCCTGACCGAAGCAAGCAGAGAAGGTCGGAGTCGGTTCTGTGATACCACGTTCTGTACCGGCCAACTTGGCAGTGAAGCCCGACAGGAAGTAGTACTGAGCCTGGTTCTCGTTCAGGATAGATACCGGGGGCAATACGCCGAAGGCATCGGCTGACAGGAAGATGACCTGCTTAGCGTGCGGACCCTTGGAAACCGGCTTCACGATGTTCTGGATGAAGTGGATAGGATAAGATACACGAGTGTTTTCAGTAACGCTCTTGTCTGCGAAGTCAATCTTGCCGTCGGCAGCTACTGTTACGTTTTCCAGCAGAGCGTCGCGCTTGATGGCACCGTAGATATCGGGTTCGGATTCCTTGTCCAGGTTGATAACCTTTGCGTAGCAACCGCCTTCGTAGTTGAATACGCCTTCGTTGTCCCATCCGTGTTCGTCGTCGCCGATCAGCTTGCGCTTCGGGTCAGTAGACAAGGTGGTCTTACCTGTACCGGACAGACCGAAGAAGATAGCAGATTCAGTTTCGTCCATGTTGGTGTTGGCAGAGCAGTGCATGGAAGCGATACCGCGCAGGGGGTTGAAGTAGTTCATCATAGAGAACATACCCTTCTTCATTTCACCGCCGTACCAAGTGTTCAGGATGACCTGTTCCTTGGAAGTCAGGTTGAAGACAACGGCTGTTTCAGAGTTCAGACCCAGTTCCTTGTAGTTCTCTACTTTTGCCTTGGAAGCGTTGTAGACGATGAAGTCGGGTTCGAAAGCTTCCAGTTCTTCAGCTGTCGGACGGATGAACATGTTGGTCACGAAGTGAGCCTGCCATGCTACTTCCATGATGAAGCGCACGCACAGACGGGTAGCGGGGTTGGCACCGCAGAAACCATCGACAACATACAGCTTCTTGTTAGAAAGTTCCTTGGCAGCCAGTTCCTTCAATACTTTCCAAGTAGCTTCAGAAACGGGCTTGTTGTCATTCTTATATTCATCGGAAGTCCACCATACAGTATCCTTGCTGGTTTCATCCATTACCAAGAATTTGTCCTTAGGAGAACGACCCGTGTAGATACCAGTCATTACGTTCACAGCACCCAGTTCGGTTTCCTGGCCCTTTTCGAAGCCTTCCAGACCGGCCTTTGTTTCTTCAGCGAACAAAACTTCGTAAGACGGATTGTGCACAATTTCCACGGTATTCTGAATACCGTACTTAGTAAGATCTAAATTTGCCATTTCTCAAATGATTTATTGTTGTTATCAATGTTTTTAATTGTTATCCTTTTGTTTGGGCCTTACAGTCTGCACCATCCGTAGGTGCCTTGCATTAGCCGATACAAAATTAGAAGAATATTTTAAATTCAAAAAAGGATTAGGGAAAAAAATCCGTAATGAAACAATTATTTATACTTGTATAACAAATCTGTCATTCCGACTTTGCAAGAGCCGACTGTTGCACCTGATTCATGACCCGCATCAGGTTGCCGCCCCATACTTTCCGGAGGTCTTCTTCGGTATATCCCTTCTCCAGCAGCTTCACGGTCAGGTTGATGAGGTCGTTGTCGCCATAGCAGCCGGTCAGTCCGCCTCCGCCGTCAAAATCGCTGCCGATGCCGACGTGGTCAATGCCTGCCACCCGGATCATGTGGTCCAGGTGCTCCACGGCATCGCTCACCGAGGCGGCTGTACGGTCGGGATGGATGTAGGCATCCAGCAGACAGAGCTGTACCACTCCTCCGTTCCGGGCCAGGGCGCGGAGCTGGTCGTCCGTCAGGTTGCGGTCGTGGTCGCAGAGGGCACGTGCCGACGAGTGGGAGCAGATGACGGGCTGGGTGCTCTCCTTGAGCACTTCCCAGAAGGTGCCCTCGCTGGCGTGCGACAGGTCGATCATGATGCCCAGGCGGTTCATTTCTTTCACTACTTCCCGGCCGAAGGGTGTCAGTCCTTGGGTGGCGTCTTCGGTATGCGTGGACGAACGGCAGATATCATTGTCGTACGAGTGGCACAAGGTGATGTAGTTCACGCCCATTTCCTTGAATTTGCGGATGTTCCGCAAGTCCTTGCCGATGCCGTAGCCGTTCTCGATACCGATGAAGAAGGTCTTCTTCCCGGCGGCCTTGAGGCGGTGCATATCGTCCTCTGTCACGGCAATGCCGCAGTAGGCATCGTTTTTCTTCACTTCGGTGTAGATGCTGCGGATGATGTTCTCCACCTTGGTCACGGCCTCCTCCAGGGAGGCATCATCCCGTTTGCCTTGTCCGATGAAGGCAGCGAGGAACTGGGCATCGAGCTGGCCTTCGTCCATCTTCTGCAGGCTGACCAGGCTGCGGCCCCGTTTCTCCAACGCAGCTCCGCGGCGGAAGCCCAAGGGGGTGTCGGTGTGCGTATCGACCGAGAAGATGCGGCGATGGATGTCCTTGGCCTTCCGGAAGGTCTCTGCCTGCGACACTAAGAAGCGGAAGAACTTCACGAAGGTGGTGTCGCCACGGGCCGTCAGCACTTCCGGGTGGAACTGGACGGCCAGGATGGGATGATGGGGATAGGCTTCGATGACTTCGGGGATGCTGTCGGCTGCCCAGCCGGTCACTCTCAGGCCGAAGCCCAACTGGCGGATGCCTTGATGGTGCATGCTGTTCACCTGCAGGGGCTGGTCATTGCCCAGGAGGTCATGCAGACGGCTGTCGGGCACGACATGGACACTGTGCGTGGGGTTGCTGTGGCCGGGGCGATGGTTCACTTCCGAAGGATGGTTCGACGGAAGGTCCTGGTAGAGGCTTCCTCCCCTTCCCACATTGACCAGCTGCAGACCGCGGCAGATGCCCAGTACGGGGATGTTGCGGTCGGTGACCAGTTTCAGCAGGGTCAGGTCGAACACATCCCGGTCCGGATTCGTCGTTTCCAGTTTCGGGTCGGCCTCACTGCCGTAATAGGCCGGAGAGATGTCCTCGCCTCCGGTGAAGATCATGCCGTCCAACCGGGAAGCGATGTCGCGCAGCACGGCGGCATCCTGGGTCACCGGAAGGAGATAGGGGATGCCTCCGGCACGGATGACCGATGCGGCATACACCTGGTTGAGCGTGGAGCGGTGTTCGTCCGCCCCGCAGGAGATGCCGATCAGGGGACGAGTACGGACCAGAGGAACGGCCAAGGAGTCGACCTGCCGATACAGGTCGGCCAGTGCGGGTGCCCAATCCGGGGTTCTTTTCACCCGCTGTGCCAACAGGCTGCCTATCCCGAGAGCGAGCAGGCAGACCATCAAGAATCTTTTTTTCATCGTTCAGTTGTTTTAATAAAGAATACATATATATATAAGAATCACTTCAGCTTCGTGGTCTGTTCGATGAAATACCGCGGACGGCGTTTCACCTCCTTGTAGATCTTGCCCACGTATTCGCCGATGATGCCGCAGGCCAGCAGGATGGCACCGCCGATGAACCATACCGAAACCAGCAGCGAGGTCCATCCGGGGATGGCCTTCCCTTCGGCATACGACAGCAGGCCATAGACAATGGCCGCCAAGGCAATCACGATGAACAGCAGTCCCAAGTAGGTGATGCACTGCAGCGGGCGGACGGAGAAGGAGGTAATGCCATCGAGAGCAAAGCTCAGCATCTTCCGCAGCGGGTATTTCGATTCGCCGGCAAACCGTTCGTGGCGGTCGTAGAGCACGATGGCCGTGGGGAAGCCCAGCGAAGCCACCATCCCGCGCAGGAACAGGTTCCGTTCGGGGAAGGTCATCAAAGCCTGGAGAGCCCGGCGGCTCATCAGCCGGAAGTCGGCATGGTTGTAGACCACCTGGCCTCCCATGGCCTGCATCAGCCGGTAGAAAGCCTGTGCCGTATGCTTCTTGAAGAACGTGTCGGTCTTCCGTTCGCGGCGCACCCCGAACACCACATCGATTCCTTGATGGTAGTACTCCATCATTTGCGGGATGGCCTCCACATCGTCCTGTAGGTCAGCATCGATTGAAACGATGGCGTCCGCATGTGTAGCGGCATATTCCAGTCCGGCCCACAACGCTTGCTGGTGTCCCACATTATGGGCCAGCTTCAAGCCTTCCACAGCGGCAAACGTATTGGACAACTCCGTTATCAAATCCCATGTATGGTCGCGACTGCCGTCATCCACATACAGGATGCGTGCCACATCCACCTTCTTCGCCGCTATCAGCCGATCCAGCATCGCCGTCAGACGCGCCGTCGTTTCCCGCAGCACCTGCTGCTCATTGTAGCAGGGGACAACAATCATCAGTTTCAACATCTTACAATCTATTTAAAGTTATTCCTCATTCTTCATTTTTTTCTGAATACTCCCCTCACCAGCAGGAAGTTCACCGGGATGGCAATGGCAAATACCGGGAAGGGAGCCAGTGTGGCAGGTACTCCCATCCACAGAAACAGGTTGAGCAATGCCATGTGCAACAGGTAGTTGGTGAGGTGTGCCGCCCCCATACCCGCCAGCCGCGTCCACGAAGGAGAGGTGCCAAAAGTAAAGTAGGCCGTCAGGTAGAAATTGGCGATGAACGAGAGCACATACCCCAGTGTGTAGGCAAGGTTCACATTCATCACCGCCTGCAGCAGGTAATACAGCCCGTAGTGCAGGCCCGTGGCAAAGGCACCTACCAGGCAGAAGCGTATGGCCTCGCCGATGGTCGTCCGGTTCATCATGGCTCCTTCCCTGCTGGTTTCACTTCGTGAAAGCGGTAGAAATGCAGCCATTTATGGTCGTCCCCGCTCTTGTGATGGAAGTCCACCACTTCGTCTACGCGGTAGGACGGGTAGACCTGGCGGAACGTGTCGATGTCGTCGTTGCCCGCCAGGAGAAAGCCCGCCGCCGGCAGGAACACATCGAACGGCACCACCCGGTCGCCCAAGTAGAAGTTCACGGTGAAGGGATGCATCCGGTTGGCTTCGTAGACATCGGTACGGTACGAATAAACCCTTCCTTGGGGCACGATACGGGCGATCTGCCGGGCCACCCCATAGTCTGATTTCACGTTCAGCACCGTGGGCTGGTAGAAGCCGTCGAGGGCCAGGAAGAGGGCAAAGACCATGCCCACCAGGGTATAGGGCAGCAGCCGGGACGGCTCCTGGTTCCGGTAGCGTAGGTAGAAGCGGATGGCCACGAAGGGCAGTACCACTACTGCCAGCTGCACGATGCCGGTGGGAGCTTCTTCCAAGGCGTGGAGGAAGGCGACGTTCTGCGCTGCCGACCGGCCGCTCCCGAACAGGGAATCGGGAAGGATGCCCGACCGGACAACGATGAAGGCGGCAAAGAGCAGGACAGACAGACCGCACAGGATGTCCCCGAACAGGGTGACGGTGCGCCGGTGACGGCGGACCAGCCACAGGATGTATTCGGCCAGGAAATAGGCCAGAAACGGATAGACCGGCAGCAGGTACACGCTGCGCTTGCTCTTGGGGATGCAGTAGAAGACGAAGATGACGACACAGCTGACCAGCGTGAACAGACGGGTATCGTCCATCTGCCGCAGGTAGGCGCACAGACGGTTCCACCATTGCCGGGGCCGTACGGAAAAGCGGCGGTAGGGCAGTACGGACAACGACAGCACCACCAGCAGCGTATAGGGCAGGAAGCCGGTGATGACTGTCAGGACATTGTAGTGCCAAGGATTAATGTGCGACTCGTACGACATCTTGCCGAGGAAGCGTAAGACATTCTCTTCCAGCACTAACTGTAGGAAGCGGTCACCTCCTTGCTGCCAGGCGGCCACGTACCAGACGAGGGGCAGCAGGCACGACAAGAGTCCGATACCGAACAGCCGGAAAAACAGCGGCCAGAAGCGATGGCCTCGCAGCAACAGGAAAACGGCGAAGGCGATGCAGGGCAGGACGGCTCCCACCGGCCCTTTGGTCAGGAAGGCACCGCTCAGGCACAGGACGGCTCCCCACGGCACTCCTTTCAGCCCGCGCTCTCCCCAGCGGTAGAAGGCATAGAGGGCCAGTACCATCAGAGCCGCCAGCAGCATGTCCACCCGGCAGTTCACGCCGGCTCGGTGCACCTCGAAGTTGGTCAGTGTGAGCAGTCCCATCAGGAAGGCCGTTTCGCTGTCCCGCCGGCGGGAATAGAAGCTGAAGCCGGCCAGAATCAGGAAAGTCAGTGCCAGTGCCGACGGCATACGGGAGGTATATTCCGTCACCTCTCCCGTCAGGGTCGAGACGACGGCAATCAGCCAGTGGTACAAGGGGGGCTTGTACGCCAGGTCGATGCCGTTGTTCACCGGCAGAATCCAGTTGCCGTCTTTCAGCATCGACAGGGCCACGACCGCTTCGCGCGGTTCTCCCCGGGTATTGAAGTGGGTCTCGCCCATAAACAGGAAGAGCGAGAGCAGACAGGCCGCAGCCAGTATCCAGATAAACGTGTCTTTTCGGCTCATACAGCAGTTTCTTTAGGTTGTTTCCTTCGTTGTTCCCATTCCTCTTTCGTGCGCTTCCAGCGGTTGTGGCTCCACAGCCAGTAGGCCGGTTCCTGCCTGATCTGGGCTTCCAGCAGCCGGGCATATTCATCGGTCAGTGCCCCTTCCGGCCAGTCGCGCGGCGAGAGGGTCACCGGCTTCAGTTCGGCATGGTAGTAGCCGCGCCGGGTCCGTCGGATGTCGAGGTAGTAGACCGCAGCGTCCAGCTTGCGGGCAATCCGCTCCAGTCCCATGAAGAACGAGGTGTCGTGGTGCAGGAAGGTGGTCCAGTGGTCCATCGCCTCCCATTTCGGTGCCTGGTCGGCAATGAAGCCCACCATCGTGATACCTTCCTCCCGGCTCAGGGCCAGCAGGCGCCGCAGGGTTTCCTTCATGGGGATACATTCGCCGCCGAACTGGCTGCGCAGTCGCAGGAAGAGGCGGTCAAACGCCACATTATAGAGGGGATGGTAGATCTGTGCGCAGCGGATTTCGGGTACCCAGTCGGCCATCGAGGCCACATACTCCCAGTTGCAGTAGTGCCCCAGGTAGACGAAACACGTCTTTTTCCCCGCCTTCTTCAGGTCGTCGCTCAGTGTTTTCACTCCCTCGAAGGTCATCCGCCGGCGCATCTGCCGCTTCGACATGGAGAACAGCTTGAGCGTCTCCATCACGTAGTCGCCGAAGAAATGGTAGAATTCCCGTTCAATCTGCCGGATTTCCTCCGCCGTCCGCTCGGGGAACGAGGTCTCCAGGTTCCTCCGCACGATGCGTCGCCTATACCTTATTATATAATAGAAGGGATAGAACAGCAAGTCGGACACGACATACAGCATCCGCAACGGCAGCAGCGAGAGCAGGTACCAGAGGAAGAAGACACTATAGTAAATCAGTTTCATAGGCATTCGTTATTTGTCTGTCATCCTGCAAATGTAGGAAATATCTGTGAAAATACGGCCTTTATGTCCAAGAAAACGAGAAGAAGCGTTATCTTTGCATTCTAAAACGTAAAATCCCGATGAAAGAGTTTTTCCACATGATGCGGCGGTTCGTCTCGCCCTACCAGCGTTACCTTGTCGGAGCGGTGTTGCTCAACATCCTCTCGGCCGTTTTCAATGTCTTTTCCTTCTCCCTGCTGATTCCCATCCTGAACATCCTGTTCAAGACGGGCAGTGCCAATCAGGTCTATCAGTTCATGGAATGGGGCAGCGGCGATACGAAGGAGGTGCTGGTCAACAATGCCTACTACTACGTGTCGCAGCTCATCGAGCGCTTTGGGCCGGCCACCACTTTGCTGTGGCTGGGACTGTTCTTGGCCGGCATGACCTTGTTGAAGACGGCCTGCTACTTCGGTTCGTCGGCCATCATGGTGCCCTTGCGCACCGGCGTGGTCCGCGACATCCGTGTGCAGGTCTATACCAAGGTGATGGCCCTGCCGCTGAGCTTCCTCTCCGAGGAGCGGAAGGGCGACATCATTGCCCGTATGAGCGGCGATGTCAGCGAGATCGAGAACTCCGTCACCAGTTCGCTCGACATGCTGCTGAAGAACCCCATCCTCATCGTTTCCTATTTCTCCACGCTGATCATTACCAGCTGGCAGCTGACCCTCTTCACCATCATCGTCCTGCCCGGCATGGGATGGGTCATGGGGCGTGTGGGACGCAAGCTGAAGCGCCAGTCGCTGGAGGCACAGGGCAAATGGAGCGAGACGATGTCGCAGCTGGAGGAAACCCTCGGCGGGATGCGTATCATCAAGGCGTTCATTGCCGAGGAGAAGATGATCCGTCGCTTCGTGAAGTGCAGCAACGAGTTTCGCGATGCGACCAACCGCGTGGCGATGCGGCAGGCGCTGGCGCACCCCATGAGCGAGTTCCTCGGCACCCTGCTCATCGTACTGGTGCTCTGGTTCGGCGGCACGCTGATTCTGAGCGACAATTCTCCCATCGATGCGTCCACGTTCATTTTCTATATGGTCATCCTCTACAGCATCATCAATCCGCTGAAGGATTTCTCGAAGGCCAGCTACAACATCCCCAAGGGCCTGGCTTCGATGGAGCGGGTCGACAAAATCCTGAAGGCGCGGAATCCCATTGTCGAACAGCCGGATGCCCGTCATGTGTCGGAGATGAAGGAGGGACTGGAGTTCCGCCATGTGTCGTTCAGCTACGGCACGCACGAGGTGATTCACGACGTGAACCTGCGCATCCGCAAGGGAGAGACCATTGCCTTGGTGGGGCAGTCGGGGTCGGGCAAGTCCACGCTGGTAGACCTGGTGCCCCGCTTCCACGATGTGTGCGGCGGCGAGCTGCTGCTCGACGGGACGAATGTGAAGGACTTCAAGATTCACGACCTGCGCAGCCTGATCGGGAACGTGAACCAAGAGGCTATCCTGTTCAACGACACGTTTTTCAATAACATTACCTTCGGGGTGGAGAATGCCACGATGGAGCAGGTGGTGGCAGCGGCCAAGGTGGCCAATGCGCACGATTTCATCATGGAGAGCGAACAGGGGTACGACACGAACATCGGCGACCGTGGCTGCCGTCTCTCGGGCGGCCAGCGCCAACGCATCTCCATCGCCCGTGCCATCCTGAAGAACCCGGCCATCCTGATTCTGGACGAGGCGACTTCTGCCCTCGACACGGAGAGCGAACGCCTGGTGCAGGAGGCCTTGGAGCGGCTCATGAAGACGCGCACCACCATCGCCATTGCCCACCGTCTGTCGACCATCAAGCATGCCGACTGCATCTACGTGCTCCACGAGGGCCGTATCGTGGAGAGCGGCAAGCACGAGGAGTTGCTGCAACGCGACGGGTACTACAAGCGGCTGAACGATATGCAGGCTTTGTAGGCGGACAGTTGTGTCTGTCCTTCGCTCCGCTTGTTCATTCTTTTATATGCCTTATACCTTTCCCGAAAAGGGACTTGTTCCTATCGCCAGAAGAACCCGTTCCTGTGGCTCTATCTACCCGTTCCTTTAGGTGTCATCCTATTTCCCATGTGATGGACTGAATGAGAAAAGACAGGAGGTAAACACTTACGATAAGTGTCTGCCTCCTGTCTGTTTAAGGATGATCTAGTCTATCCGATATACGTTTGCGTTGCCCCGCTTATGGTGCAGAGTCATTTGGCCGGTCTGCTCCAGTTCGTAAATGGCAAGGCCTACTGCTTCTCCATCCTTCACTGTAGCGTCCAGTTCCTGCATGGCCAGCAGGATGTCGTGCTTGGTCACTTCTGTCTGTCCTCTGTCCTTCAATACGTCCAGGGCCTGGGAGGACAGGCCTTTATATGTCTCAAGTTTATTCATTCTGTTTTTAGCTTAAAAAAGGCGACTCCTTTTGCAGAAGCCGCCTTTTATCAGTAGAGTTATGGGTGACAATTACTTCTTCACGCGCAGAGTCATCGGGTATTGAATACCGGAAGCATCAGTCAGGGTGATTGTAACAGTGGCTGTTTCACCGCTCAGCAATCCAGTTACCTTGTAGGCAGATTGGGTAGCACTTACCGAAGTCCATGATGCATTACCCTTGGATGTTTTAATGGTACTCATGACATTCTTGGTGGTACTCATGCCGCTTTCCACAATGTTATAGTAGCCAGCCAATGCATTGTCATAACCATAGCCAGGCAATGTGGCTGAATCTTTTTGAGACCATCCTACCGGAACTTTGTCATTGCCAAGTACAAGGGCAAGACCTGTCTTGTTGGCATACGGCTTGATGGTTTCATTGGTCTGCAGCGTTACTTCGTAAGAACTGAGATCCATGGCCACATCGTCAACATAGTAAACCAACTTGATGCCATCCAGGGCAGACTTCACGGTAGTGGTGTACTTGTCGGACGTTACGGTAAAGTTCTCCTTCAAGATTTTCAGCTCATCCGCAGTACAAGATGCTGCAACATCAGAAGTCCGTACAATATCCAGTACACTGTAGTAAGCAATCATGTTCTTGATGTCTGTATCAGCAACCAGGCCATTGCGTGTTTCGTTGAAGAACAGATTCTTGTCCAAGAGAGCTACTGTCTGCGTACCATCGATAGCGTTATGCGCTACTCCATTGTAGGCCATATCCAGATTGGTTACAGGATACTTGCCGTCCTTGAAGGTTTCGAACGCGAAGGCCAGTTTCGATGCATCAGGGTTGTAGGTGGTACCTGCAATCTTGAAGCCTGTAGACAGAGTCAGACCTGCATTGGCACCCGGATTGGTACCCGACCAAGCTGTAACTCCACCAACTGTCGTCGGAGTGATATGCGCTTCGAAGTTAGCGGTCTCGTAGTTCTTGGCAAACATATCCGTGAAGGCAGGAACCTTGATTTCTACAGGGATAGTCACCTTCAGAATCTGGTTGATAGGATTGGTGGGGTCTGCCTGCGCTTCATCCACTGCGGCCAATGTCAGATTGTACGTACCCGGCTTGGCATTCTTGTTCAGTTTGATAGCCGTCGGATCCAGCTTGATGTATTTCAATGACAAAAGGCCATCTGCCAAATCAGTAGTAGCGCTAATGAAGTTGCCACTGCTCCACGCCGTGTTGTCGGCTTTCAGGAAGGACACCTTCGTTCCCATAACACCAGAGGATGTCAAGGCTCCGGGATTGCCCACCAGGAAATTGCCGCCAAATCCGCTCAGGCTCAACTGGCCGGCTTTCTTCACCTTTTCAAGGGTCGCTACATCCATCTTGGTGAATACATCACCCAAGTCGATGACAATGGGCTTCAGCAATTCTGCGACAGTGCGTGCAGGAGCCAATGTGTATGTAGTGGTAGCAATTGTCTGTGCAGCGGCACCGCTGTTAGCCACTTTGAATGTTACTGTAGAAGTGGCTGTATTGCCTGTTACACTCAGTGTGTGGACAGTAGCAGTGATGGTTACGCCGGCAGCCTTGCTGTCGGTAGTAATCGACATGCCATTGGCTGTGATGCCGTATGCCTGTGCTTTTTCTGCTTCCGTACCTTCAAAGGTGATGTAGGAGTCATACATCAGGTTAATATTCTCAGCAGTAGCAAACACTGCTGTCAGGTCAGTGGTTGTGCCCAAAGGAAGACCGGCTGCTGTAACATTCTTCCAAGTTCCTCCGGATACATATTTCAAGTTGTTTACCAGATTCGCTGTATTGAGTACTGCATTTGTCTCTCGGTTATCGTGCACTTCACCCAAAATATCGAAAGTAGTGAACGGCTTGCCATTGACGCAAAGGCTGTAAAGAACATCATCTCCACCGAAAACATTTGCAATGTTATCCACTGTTACCTTGTCATTCATTTCGAAGCTCAATGTCCAGCTGCCACTCTTGGAAGCAGCGCGAGTAAGCAGCATGTTGTTAGGAGTTGCCGTTACATTGACATTGATGGTCTTTCCCAGAGAGTTCTGGAGTGTCAGGGTCTGTGCACCCAGATCATAGTCTGCGGGAGTCACTTGCACGTCAAAAGTCGAAATCTGACCTACCAGCAGTTGGTTGCGGGTTACATTGCCCTTGGGACCTGCCCAGTTCACATTTGTTCCGGACAGACCATAGCGGATCTTAGCATTTGTTCCAGAATCGTCTGCCCCCTGAATCGTGGCCCAGAAGTCTTGAATCTGTACAGAAGTCAAGGCCGCTGCAGAAGTCAGCAATGTAACGGTTTCCATTTCTCCCTTTGCGTTAGGAATCTGGATGGTCACAGTGCCCTGTGACTGGTCTGTGAGGATGGCATACTTGCCTACTTTGATTCCTGTAGCAATGCCATTGATGGTCAGCTCGCCGTTGTCATTGACAGTCACGGTGTCACCTACCTTACCGATTACCTTGTCGTTGACAACGAGATCCTGCCCCTTGATTTCTACCTTAATGTCAGCCACTTCGCCGGTACCTGCTGAAGTCTTAACCGTATAGGTCTTGCTGCTGGAAGATCCGCTTGCCATGGTCGTTACAACCAGTTCGCCAGTCTGTTCGTTAAATGTAACGCTCTGTACATACTGGGTTGCAATCTGTGACTTCAAAGAAGCCAGGTCACTTACAACAGTATTGATTTGTCCCTGCAGATTCTCGATGTCATCATCGTAGTCCTTACAGGAAGTGAAGGTTGCTGTCGAAGCCATTACCAACGCTCCGAACAGAAGTGCACTTAAATACTTTTTTCTCATGATAAAAAAATTTTAATTTATAAATTAAAAAACTCAAATTGTTCTAACTCAAGTTGT
>SFDG01000115.1 GCA_004558305.1 Phocaeicola plebeius | reverse complement strand
TTAAGGAACTGGGTCTGCGCAAGTAATCCGTTGCTTGCCGCTCCTGAGAAGGTTCCGGGCCGTTTCTCCTTTTGTGGAGAGACGGCCCGGAACTTTTTTGACCAGCATCACACCTCTTCACACACTACCATATCCACACTGCGGTAGATGACGACTATCTTGTGCAGCGTGGTGGTCTTGACCGAGGTCCGGACAAGGTCGCTGTCGGCATACCGGTTCACCTGCACCTTCGCCTGCTCCAGCAGCTGGGCGATGCGTTCGTCGCTGTCCGCGGACTTGGCATACTTCAGCTCGATGATGTAAGCATGCTCCATGTCGCGGTAGTTGTCCAGTAGCGGCAGCAGGAAGATGTCGGCATAGCCGCCCTGATTGTCCAGCTCGGAAACAGGACGGTAGAACTTGCACTGGCTCGTCACGGCCAGGGTGAAGCCGTGCACGAAGGCCTCGCCCTTTTGGCGGTCGCGCTGCGAGGCAAAGATATGCAGCCGTTCGGCAATGTACGCAAAGAATGGACGGTAGTCACCGTCGTACGCCATCATCTCCTCCTTCTCCCGCAGTTCGTACTCATCGTAAGACAGCTGGTTGTCATGGTAGTTGGAGAGCAGATAGGCGAAAATCTGCTCGCGCACCACCTCGTTGGGGATGACGAACCGGGTAGTCCCCCGATAGGTTCCGGCAAAGGTAATCATCCCGAAATAGTAGAGCAGGCTCACGAAGTTGCCGGGGTCAGCGATGCGGTCGGCTGGGAAATGCTCCTTGATCTCGCCCGTGACATACCCCTGCTGCACCAACCGCTGGATGACGGAAGCATCGTGCGCGAACTCCTTGTCCTGACGGATGAACATACGTATCTTCTCGTAGTCGAAGCGGATGTTCGAGTCCAGCATATTGTCCGGAATCCGGAAACCACTGCGCTTGTACTTGTCCAGGAAATAGAACACCATGTTGGAGTTGTACATCGTTGTCTCCCCGTAACAGCCTGCCGCAAAGCAGTAATGGTCGTAGTAGGGCTTCATCACCTCCAACAGTTCGTCCACACGATGGCGGTACGGCTCCACCGAGGAATAGTACTCCAACATCTGACGGACTTCTTCCTCGGTGAAGCCTGTCAACTCATTGAAATTCTCGTCCAACGAATAGTTGGATCCGATGTTGAAGCCGCTGGTCAGGTCATCCATCGTCACAGGACTGACCCCCGTTATGAACAGCCGTTCGATAGCCTTGTTCGTACCGTCCTTGATGACATCGTAGAACTTCCGGATATATCCCTCGCCGTGTGTCTCCTTGCGGTACCTGTCCAAGTGGGAAGAGTCGGAAAGTATCTTGTTTGTGAAGTGGTCGTACTCGTCGATGAACAGGTATATTTTCAGGCCCATCTTCTGACATTCATTGCAGGCAAGGTCCAGCATACCGATGGCATCTCCTGTAGCTGCCATTTTTTGGGGAGTGTCAGCAGGCAACAGGTGGCGGTACTGGTAACAGAACAGATCGAACACACGTCTGCAATAGCTGTCCATCGCTCCCTGGTAATTGTCCAGGTCGGCATGGATGGCAGCGAAATTCAATTCCAGTATCAGGTAGCTGTTCCGCTCCGGGGTGGGATGACTCCCGATGTACAGGCCGCCGAACAGCTGGTCGAACCGATCCTTCAGGTTGATGTCGTAGTAATGCGCCAGCATTGACAGTGTCAGCGACTTGCCGAAACGGCGCGGACGGATGAAGAAGAAGTACTTGTTTGCCTCCTCTATCCGCTCGATGAATCGGGTCTTATCTACATAATAGCAGTTGTCCCTGCGCAAATGTCCGAAGTTCATCATCCCGTAGGGAATGCGCTTCGGTTTCGTCTTTCCACTGGTCTGTTCCATAGTTTCTTTCATTTATCCGGTGCTGGCTTTCCGCCAAAAGCAAAGGTAGGATTAATTCTTCAAACCACCAAACTATCAGACAGCATACCTGCTGTTAAATATTCAGGCTAAACAGCGAGGGCAGGAGAGAACGCTCGGCGCTCTTCTCCTGCCCATAGGTACTTACTACCTGACTGGAAAGCATGCTGAGATGAATCGGCTGTATCGGCGATCAATACTCGGTGTTGTTCGGGTCGAAGTTGGTCCATCCTTCCAGCCAGCTGTCCGAGGAAGAAAGTAGTGGAGAACGAGGGCTGGGAAGCGTCGAAGATGCCTTTCTTGTTCTCGTCGTAGTCGGTGAGCAGCTGGTCTTCGTACTTCTTGTTGGCATCCGAACCGGTCACGTCCATGCCTGCGAAGACGATGTTCTGCAGGTAGAGCTGTCCGTCTCGGGCTGTCTGTGCGGTGTTGCCTTTTTCACCGTCGATGATGAGGCCGATGGGATAGCCCACGGCCACCGAGTTGAAGCAGGCGAGATGGCTGGAACGGCGGATCTGCATGGCCGACTGGAACTTGCCGAGCGAGGAGCCGTTGTTGGGGAAGAAGTCACCGCCGTTGATGTAGTCGGTGGTGTTCTGGAAGCCGTCGTAGCACTTCGGGCCGATGAAGGTGATGTTGCTGAAGGTGGCCGTGGTATAAGGACTCACTTCCGCTCCGTCGGCACAGTTGTCCGACTCGAACCCGTTCGACTGGGAGGTATCGGCCAGGCGGGGGTTACAGCCCTCCCCAGTCGCCCGGCTTGCGTTGACCCTTGGGCTGTGCTGAGGTGAAGACAATAGGTGCGTCTTTCATGCCTTGGGCGATGAGCTTTGCGTCCGGTTCTACGATGAGGGAGGCTTGGGTGGCCTTGTCACCTTTGATGACGGTGCCCGCCTCGATGGTCAGTTCGGAGCCGTTGGCCACGTAAATCCATCCTTTCAGCAGGTAAGTGCCTTTGGCGAGGGTCTGCTTGCCCTTGAATACCAATTCCTTCTCGCCGTTGCCGATGACAGTGCCTTTGGGGGCTTCCTTGCCGTCGGCATCGGTGGTCTTTGTAGTATCATCCTTCGAACAGGTCCTCCAGCGTCAGTTCCACCTGTGCAATGGACGAGTGGGCATTGGGCCGTACACCGAAAGTGGTAATCAAGGTGGGAAGAATGCCATGACGTACCCCCGTCTCCGCTACAAAGTCAGCGATACGGTTTCGCAAGTTCATTTCCTCCTTCTTGTCCATGACATAAGGATACAGTGAATACTTTATTTCGCAAATGTTCAGCAAGTTGTCCGCCCTTTCCAGCACCAGGTCTATCTGTGCGGCTGGTGTTGACAACCGGCTGCGCCATGTATAGTATTCAGTATGGATGCGGTCGATGCCCAGTCTTTTCTTGATTTGAGGAATATGTAGCATACACACACGTTCGAACACCAGTCCGTACCACGTGTTCTGTCGCGGCTTTCCCATCAAATTCATCCAATAGTGTTCGTACGTAGTTGTCTTATGGCAGAATTGAATATAGAACAAGGTATATAAATCCGTGAGTTGGTAAATCCGGTCTTTCTGCTTGATTTTTCTGTCACGTGTGTGGTAGCCTCGGATGAAGTCACAATTCTCCAGGTCATTGAGGACTTTGGTCAAGGTCCCTCCCGAAGCATATTTCATCCGTTCGGCCAATTCTTTGCGGGTGAGCCCTTGTTTGCAGGATGACAGTATCTCGATGACCTTCATGTAGATTTCCGAATCCTTGAACAGTGAGCTGTACAGTCTGCCATATTCACGCCGCAACTCCCCCCTTTCCGCAAAGAAGAGGCTGTCCACATTCGCTTCTACATTCTTCGTCCTGTCCAGTAGCCCCAGATAGTAAGGAACCCCTCCCAAAATACCATATATCTGCAGGATGGACAATCTGGACCATGTGAATCCCCGTACTTGCAGCAGCTGTTCGGTCTCTGCCAGCGTGAAGGGAGATAAATGCAACTCGTGTGTAATACGGTTGTGCAGTCCCCCGTGGCTGTCTATCAGATTTCCTATCATCCATGATGTGGCACTGCCGCAAACAATCAGCAGGATGCCTGCTTGGTCTGAGGCCCAGCTGTTCCAGAAGTGTTCGAACGCCTGCATGAAGCCTGATTTCGGTGTGTCCAGGCAGGGCAGCTCGTCAATGAACACCACACACCGCTTGCTTGTTTCCAGCCTCCTCTTCAGCAAGGCCTTCAGCGCGAGAAACGCCTCTGTCCAGTTCTTGGGCAAGGCCGTTTCCGGGCTTCCATAGTCGGTTAGCGCATGGCCGAAATTCGACAACTGGACATTTTTCCCTGCACCGATGGACCCCGACATTTCAAATGCGAACTCCTCCCTGAACAGGTGCCGTACCAGAAATGTCTTGCCGACACGCCTTCTGCCATACACGGCAACAAACTCCGGCCTTCCTGACCGGTAATATTCCGTCAGCTGCCTGATTTCTTCTTTGCGTCCTACCAACTGTTCCATTTGAGCGTTCTTTTTGTTTCTTGTCGCAAAAGTAGGTAATTATTCTCATCCCTCCAATCGATAGGACAGCCAAATCAATGAAAAATCCACCGATTTGGCTGTCCTATCCATGATAGTGCAGCCAAATCGATGAAAAAAT
>SFDG01000034.1 GCA_004558305.1 Phocaeicola plebeius | reverse complement strand
AGGGAGCTTCACCTGGCCTGCGGGAGCCGGATAATGGGGCAAGTCCGGATAAGCCTGCTTCAGCTCCGCAAAGCGGCTTTCGGTCACCAGCGGATTCATAAAGAAACTCCCGGCATTGCCCGTCACAGCCGGATCGGGCAACTTCTCCTGACGAATACGGACAATGACCTCGCGCAACCGCTGCAGGGTGGGTTCGCCGCCTTCTTTCTCCAGTTCCGACCGGATATTCCCATAATCAAGACGATAGCAGGGCTGCTTGGAGAGCCTGTAGGTCACATACGTCACGATGTACTGTCCTTTCAGTTCCTCCTTGAAGATGCTGCGACGATAGGCATACCCGCATTCATCCACCTGGAAAAGGCGTGCCTCACCTGTCCGGCACGACAAGGTCTCCACCTGCACAATCAGGTCCTTCGCCTCCACGCCATACGCTCCGATGTTCTGCACTGCCGAAGCTCCCACTTCACCGGGAATCAGCGACAGGTTTTCCGCTCCATACCAGCCACAGCGGACCGTATGTGCCACAAAGTCGTCCCACACCTCTCCGGCACCGACCCGCACCCATACCTCTTTGTCCGTTTCGGCTACAACCGCCATCCCCCGAAGGGCGGAATGAAGGATGATACCCGGAAAATCGCCCGTGAAGAGCAAATTGCTGCCCGCACCGATGTGCAGCAGTTGCTCGGTCTTCGCGCCTGGCGACAACAGAAAATGACGCAGTTCCTCTTTCATATCAATCGCTTAAATCTTCAAACTTGACGAGCCGCCATTCTCCCCTGCGGCGCTCGAAGTAGAGCGCATTGTTGAACCCGTTACCGAATCCCTTGAACTCTACGATCTTACGGTTCGACGAGAGTACATCCGGCTGCCCATAGTGTACATTGCTGAGCCACCCCTTCACCAAAGGAGGCCGGAAGGCAGCCCATTGTCCGGCATCCAGCGTAGTCTCGATAATCTGGAACTCGTCTTCCGGATCGGCAGTGACGAAGGCCAGCGGATGGTGCATGCGCTGCTGCTGAAAAAGCGAATCGGACGAAAACGCCAGATAAAAAGAGAAGAAATCCTCCCCTTCCCCTTCGGCAGCCGGCAGGTTCTCCATGTTGATGGCCTCCAGGAACCAAGAATTGTCGATGCGTTCGAAATAATACCGCTTGATTTTACGGTCGGCCAAATACATCCAGTCTATCTGTACGCTGTGAACACTGGTGTCCTTCTCCATTTCCATATCCTCCTCGCTGTCGAACAATGCCGTATAGGCCGGATAATGACTGAAAAGGGGATCGAACGTCCAGTCCTCCTTGGTGGTACGGATGACCTCATCGCCCTTATAATAGGAAATAGGGAACACAATCCGGGAGCTTTGGAACGACTCGTCGGATGCAAAATTATAGAAAAAATCGGCGAAGCTCTCATCGGCCGTCACGGGCACGGGTTCTTCCTTCACCAACTCCTGTACCGCAGGCAGCGTATCGGCTGTCACGGACTGTTGCACAGAATCCATCTGCTTTGTCAATGCCTCAAAGGGGTCCATCTTTTTCTTTCCCCCTCCACAGGATGCCATCAGTCCCAGCAAACAACATCCCCATAAAACTCTTTTCATTTGCTTTCTTCCGAAATAACGCTTGCAAAAGTACGCCTTTTTTTCGTCAATTCATCAAATCGCAGGGAGAATTCTTTTTTGTAAGGCAAAAAAGAGGAATTATTCCGTGAAATTCCTTACCTTTGCGCCTACTTAAACAACAAACTAAAGAGGATATGTTAGCAAAAATCGAGCAGTTACTCCAAGAAATAGACGGCTTGACCGCCCACAGCGCAGAAGAACTGGAAGCTCTGCGCATCAAGTACCTGAGTAAGAAAGGAGCCATCAACGACCTGATGGCGGACTTCCGCAACGTACCCGCCGACCAGAAGAAGGCCGTGGGAATGAAACTGAACGAACTGAAGAACAAGGCACAGGAGCGCATCGCCACCTTGAAGGAGGCGTTCGAGAACCAGGACAACGGAACAGCCGAACTGGACCTGACCCGCACTGCCTATCCTATCGAACTGGGCACACGCCATCCGTTGAGCATCGTACGCAATGAAATCATCCAGATTTTCAGCCGTCTGGGCTTTACCATTGCCGACGGACCGGAAGTGGAAGACGACTGGCACGTGTTCTCGTCGATGAACTTCCCCGAAGACCATCCTGCCCGCGACATGCAGGACACGTTTTTCATCGAGAGCCATCCTGACATCCTGCTGCGCACGCACACTTCGTCCGTACAGAGCCGGGTGATGGAAGTGTCGCAACCGCCCATCCGGGTCATCTGTCCGGGGCGTGTTTACCGTAATGAAGCCATCAGCTACCGCGCCCACTGCTTCTTCCATCAGGTGGAAGGACTGTACGTGGACAAGAACGTATCGTTCACCGACCTGAAACAGGTACTGCTGCAGTTTGCCCAGGAAATGTTCGGTCCGGAAACAAAAATCCGTCTGCGTCCGTCCTATTTCCCGTTCACCGAACCCAGTGCGGAAATGGACATCAGCTGTGATATATGCGGCGGAGAAGGCTGCCCGTTCTGCAAATACACCGGCTGGGTGGAAATCCTGGGTTGCGGCATGGTGGACCCTGCCGTACTCGAAGCCAACGGCATCGACAGCAAGGTCTATACCGGCTATGCTTTCGGTATGGGTGTAGAACGCATCACCAACCTGAAATATAAGGTAAAAGACCTGCGAATGTTCTCCGAAAACGACACTCGTTTCCTGAAGGAATTCGAAGCGGCCAACTAACCCATCCGTCCGGGAACGTGTCCACTCGCAGAGATAAGAGACCTACACACAAAGGGACCCAGTTGTTCTTGATTCCATCGACAGCCACTGCATCCCTTTGTGCTTCTCCCTTCATCTTCCCATGAAAAAAGAACGTCTTGTCACCCGCAGCTATTGCTGCATCCTGGCAGCCAACTTCTTGCTCTACTTCGGTTTCTGGCTGCTGATTCCGATTCTACCCTTCTACCTGGCCGACACGTTCCAAGCCACCCAGTCTACCATCGGAATTGTCTTGTCGTGCTACACGGTGTCTGCCCTGTGCATCCGCCCTTTCTCAGGCTATCTGCTGGACACCTTTTCCCGCAAACCGCTCTATCTGTTCGCCTATTTCATCTTCATGTCTATGTTTGCCGGCTACCGGATGGCCGGATGGCTGACCCTGTTCATTCTGGTAAGAATCGTCCACGGCATATCGTTCGGGATGGTCACGGTAGGTGGCAATACCATTGTCATCGACATCATGCCCTCTTCCCGAAGGGGAGAAGGGTTAGGGTTCTACGGGCTGACCAACAACCTGGCAATGTCCGTAGGGCCGATGTTCGGACTGTTCCTCCACAATGCAGGCATTTCCTACGACACCTTATTTGCCTATGGTTTCTGTTCCTGCCTGTTGGGGCTGACAGCAGCTTCACTGGTGAAGACACCCTACAAACCGCCCGTGAAGCGCGAACCCGTCTCTCTCGACCGTTTCATTCTGCTGAAAGGATTGCCGGCCGGTGCCAGCCTGCTGCTGCTCTCCATCCCGTATGGCATGACGACGAATTATGTAGCTATGTATGCCCGGCAAATCGGCATCACCGCCGAAACAGGATTCTTCTTCACCTGCATGGCAGTGGGCATGGCCGTCAGTCGCCTGTTCAGCGGACGGCTGGTGGATAAAGGAAAGATTACGGAAGTCATTCAGGCCGGCTTCTACTTAGTGTGCCTGAGTTTTTTCCTCCTGGCTGGCTGCGGATGGTTCATGGAATGGAGTACAACGGGCACTACGGTATTGTTCTTCGGTATCGCCCTGTGCCTGGGCGTGGGATTCGGCATCATGTTTCCGGCCTATAACACCCTGTTTGTCAACCTGGCCCCGAACAGCCAACGCGGGACAGCCACCAGCACCTATCTTACCTCGTGGGATGTAGGTATCGGCATCGGTATGGTAACAGGAGGCTGTATTGCCGAACTGGCCTCCTTCAAGATTGCCTATCTCTTTGGTGCTGCACTGACCGTCGGGTCATTCTTCTACTTCCGGCTGAGGGTCACTCCCCATTTCCACCGCCACCGGTTACGGTAAACTCCCGGAAAGCGCGCTAATCCTTATAGGTAAACACGAAGATATGGGACAACTGGTTGTCCACTTTAGTCAGCTGGACAGAAAGGATGAACGAACGCAACTGTTCCACCCGTTCCAACAAGAAAGGAGGCAAATAGTTCTCGAAACGGCGAGGCTCCTGGGCCACCTTTTCCAGGTCGGCCACCATGATGAATGCCGCATCGCGAGACAGGTTGGACACGCACTCGTCGAAAAGTGTGTGCTGCGGACGGGAAATGGCCTCAGTAATACAGGCATCCACCTGTTGTGCACCTGATACAATCAGCACACTGTCTTCCAAAACAGACGGAACGTTCCCCAACCGCATCTCCATCTGCTGGAAGCACGAATCAGGCACCAGCATGGAACCGCTCATATAGAACACCTCACTGTTCATGTGGATGTCAAACTCACACCAATTATGACAATGCCCCTCTTCCAGCAGCGGCAACGAAGAAGTCCGTCCGAACAGCGTCAGGTAATTTGCCGACTTGTCCGGCACCAGCTTGCCCTTGAGCAAAGGATTGCATGCCAGGGAAGTCCCGTCCTTGCCGGCATCAATGGCGCGCTCCACCAGCCGCTTCTGATAACTCAACACCAGAAAGCCGTTGCCACAATAAGCGGCCACATACCGCCCGTTGCTGACGGGATAGACATCGATGGTCTTTCCCCGGTAGGTTTCCTTCTTATAGCTCCCCATCTGTTCTTCCATTCCTGCCGCTAATTGCTGGAGCAGCGATTTTCCGTTGCCGGACATCCGGAAATAGACAATCACATTGTCCGGCTCCAAAGGTTCATGGAAACTCACCATCATCTGGTTCATACAGTTGCTCAATCCGTGCGCTCCACCATCCTCGTTCATCCGGTCGAAATGGCGGGAAACAGCCGTCAGCAATCCCGTCTTTCCCAATGCAGCCATGTGATGGGCATATCCTGTCTGAGGCAGTTCATTGACGACATACGCAAAATTATCGGTTTCCAGGAATCCTACGCAATCGTCGGGGACAAACTCCAGCAAGTCCACGTTTCTCCCTTCCCTTGCCAGACTGAGCTGCAGGAAACCATAGCCTCCCACTCCCAAACAGAACAAGAGAATGGATACAATCACTCCCAATTTTGCCACTGTGCGTAGTTTCATAACATAAGAAATTTTTGCAAATATAAGCATACCGGCACACATAAGCAAAAATATGAGAATGTTTCCGACAAAAAAATTCGTCAAGCCTACGGAAGCAGACTTGACGACTGTCGGTCGGGGTGACTAGTGGGACTCGAACCCACGACATTCAGAACCACAATCTGACGCTCTAACCAACTGAACTATAGTCACCATTTAATGATGTATTAGTTATGAAAAAGAAGGACTCGAACCCACGACATTCAGAACCACAATCTGACGCTCTAACCAACTGAACTATAGTCACCATGTTGGCCTCTTTTTCAAAAGCGATGCAAAGGTAGACAATATTTTCATATCTGCCAAATTTTTCAGCAGATTTTTTCAATTCCCTTCTTTGATTCTTCCTCCAACAGAGGGTTTCCGCACTGAAAACGGGCCATAGCTTCTTCTACGCACTGACATTCCCTCACCAGGCTCAGCCATAGATGGCCTTCTTGCCTGCCAGCAGCGTATTTTTCATGAGTGAAACGATGGTCATGGGGCCCACTCCACCGGGTACAGGCGTAATGAACGAACACTTGGGAGCCACTTCATCGAATTTCACATCACCCGTCAGCTTGAAGCCCGACTTGCGAGTGGCATCGGGAACCCGGGTAGTACCGACATCAATCACCACGGCACCTTCCTTCACCATGTCGGCCTTGACAAAATTCGGTTGCCCCAACGCTGCAATGATGATATCCGCCTCACGGCATTCCTTCACCAGCTCCTTGCTGCGGCTGTGGCACACCGTAACGGTGGCATCGCCAGGATAGGCTTTCTGCATCATGAGCGTGGCCATGGGTTTTCCTACAATATTGCTCCGTCCCAACACCACGCATTTCTTTCCCTGCGTTTCAATGTGGTAGCGGCGCAGCAATTCCAAAATGCCATTGGGAGTGGCAGACACGTAACACGGCAATCCGATGGACAGACGCCCCACATTAATAGGATGGAATCCGTCGACATCCTTGCGGTAGTCAATGGCCTCAATGACTTTCTGCTCGGAAATGTGCTTGGGCAACGGAAGCTGAACGATAAAGCCGTCCACATCCGCATCTTCATTGAGCTGCTGCACCTTGGCCAAAAGTTCCTCTTCGGTTACATCACTCTCAAAGCGGATCAAGGTGGACGTAAAGCCACATACCTCGCACGCTTTCACCTTGGCGGCGACGTACGTTTCACTTCCCCCATCATGTCCTACCAGAATCGCCGCCAAGTGCGGACGTTTTCCACCGGCCGCCACTATGCCGGCCACTTCGGCAGCAATCTCCTGCTTGATCTGCTCCGATACTGCTTTTCCATCAATCAATGTCATACTTTTCTCGTATTAAGGGTTACGGCTTCAAAAATACGGCATTCCTACTTATCTGTCCCAAGAAGTGCTGTACCTTTAATCTTAATTAACTTCTACGCTTCTTCCACAACTGGTAGCTGTTGATGATGTTCTGCCAGACCACATAGCTACCGGGAGCGATGGCCGACACGGGATTCAGATACGTGCAAGCCATCCAGATGGCCAAGACCGTATTCTTTTGTCCCAAAGCCTGTCCGGCACTGATGCGGTCATCATAACGGCTGCCGATTTTCTTGCCATAATAGAACTGGAGACAACAGGCCACAAGTGCGCCCGAGGCCACAAAGAGTTCCTCTGTCAGCGAAGTGCTTCCTTCCACCATCGACCGGGTGGTCTGTGCCATGACAATGGTGAGTGCCACCGCCCACAGGTAAAAGGCCAAATCCTTCAAGCTAACGAGAAAGTGGTGGACGGGCGGCAGAAAACGGCGCAGCAGCACCGCTAAGAAAAACGGACAGAGCAGCAACGGAAAGACCTTCCCGAGGATACGCAAAAAGGCGGTCAAGAAACGGATATCGGAAGGCTCGACCAGGGGAAAGACCACCGGCACGAGCAGGGCGGCCAGCAGATTGGACAAAAGTGTGTAGGTGGTGAGCGATGCCGCACTGCCGCCCAGCTTGCCAGTTATGACAGCAGCTGCCGTGGCCGTGGGACAAATGAGACAGACCATCATACCTTCCACGGCAATGTGAACCGATTCGCTGACGGGCACCGCCAGCAAAAGAGCGGCCAGCAGGAGAAAGGATACCAGCTGGATGAGCAACAGCCAAGCACTCCACCGGCGGGGAGAAAGCTCGCGCACTTCCACTTTGCAAAAGGTCAACAGCAACTGGGCAAAAATAAGGAAAGGAGTCAGCCAGGCAACCGCCACTCGTACTGTCGGCTTCAAGGGGTCCACCCACGGACATCCTGCGTAGACAAAATAGGCGATGACCCCTAACAACATCGCCAACGGGAGTGTCCAATTCTTGATGAATTTCAACATAACGACTTATCTTAAAAATCGGCGCAAAAGTACGGAAAAAATTGGCATTACCATCGGTTACCGCCTAAAAACACCAAAGAAATTCCTGTAAGGAGCCGGCGATTCATCGTTTTTTCAGGAAGAAAAGCAGGAATGCATGAATTTATCGGAGAAGAAATAAGGTGTACTCAAAAAAATAACGTAAATTTGCCCCGATGAAACGATTGGTAACCTACATATTCACCCACTGGCCATTGATGTTCTTCGCCGCACTCATTTTCCTTGCCGGAAATGCCCATGCTGCGAAGAACGACTTCGTTGTGGTGATAGATGCCGGCCACGGCGGTCACGATCCGGGTGCATTGGGCCGTAAAGGGAAGGAGAAAAGCATCAATCTGAACGTAGCGCTGCGGGTCGGACAGCTCATCGAGAGCAACTGTCCCGGCACGAAGGTAGTCTATACGCGCACGAAAGATGTCTTCGTCCCGCTGCACCAGCGTGCAGAAATCGCCAACAAGGCCAAAGCCGACCTGTTCATTTCCATCCACACCAATTCCCTGGCCTCCCGCAATGCCCAGGTCAACGGGACAGAAACCTACACCTTGGGACTGCACAAGACCCAGGAGAACCTGGAAGTGGCCCAAAAGGAAAACTCCGTCATCCTGATTGAGGAAGACTACAAGGAACAATATTCGGGCTTCAACCCCAATTCCGCAGAGAGTTACATCATTTTTGAATTCCTGCAGGACAAGAACCTCTCCCAGAGCGTCCGTCTGGCCCGACTGGTACAGCAGCAATTCAAACAGACGGCCCAACGCACCGACAAAGGTGTACACCAAGCGGGATTTCTGGTGCTCCGCGAGACCTCTATGCCCAGTGTCCTGATCGAACTGGGCTACATCACCAACCCCAACGAGGAAGCCTATCTGATGTCGGAAAAAGGAGTCAGTGCCCTGGCTAAAAGTATCTACCAGGCCTTTGTCTGTTACAAAGACGGGGACGGTAACTCCCTCCCCACCGCTTCCCGCAACGACCGGCAGCAACCGGTACCGGTTGAACAGACAGCCTCCTCCGATGGTTCCACGAAGCCCAACAAGACACCCCAGCCTGCCGACCCACAACCGTCTACTGACAGCCGACCGGTCTTCAAGATACAGATCCTGACTGCCGACCGACCGCTCCCCAAGGGCAGCAAACGGCTGAAAGGGCTTAGCCCTGTATCCTATTATCAGGAAAAAGGAATCTATAAATATACGTATGCCAGCGACACCGACTACAACAAGGTATTGCGCATCAAACGCGAAAAAGTGGACGGCAAGTTCAAGGACGCCTTCATCATCGCTTTCAAGAACGGGGAGAAGATGAACATCAACAAAGCTATCCAAGAGTTTAAGAACCATAGAAAGAACAGAAAATAAAAAAGCAACATGAATATGAGAAAAGAAGTAAAAATAGGATTGGCCGGCATTGCCGCCTTATTGGTCTTGTTCTTCGGAATCAACTACCTGAAAGGCATCAACCTCTTCAAGCCTGAACGCTATTATTTCGTAGACTTCACCGACATCAACGGCCTGGCTCCCTCCAGTCCGGTTTTCGCCAATGGCTTGCAGGTAGGCATTGTGCACGACATCAAGTATGATTATGCCCATCCGGGACATGTCATCGTGGGCGTAGAGATGGAACAGGATATGCGCATTCCGACCGGCAGTCATGCAGAAATCATCACCGAAATGCTGGGGACTGTAAAGATGAACCTGGTACTGAACCTCGAAAGCACCACCTACTGCGCCGAGCGCGATACGCTGGAAGGGCGTGCCAATACCGGTATCATGGGAGCGGCCGAAAAAGAATTGCTGCCGAAGCTGGCTGAGATTCTGCCGAAGGTAGATTCCGTGATGGCCTGCCTGAACCGACTGCTGTCCGATCCTGCCTTGACCAATACCCTACACAATGCCGAGCAGCTGACCGCTTCGCTCAACTCCACCGCCCAGGGACTGAACCACATGGTGCGGAACGACCTGCCGAAGCTGACCGGAAACGTGACTGCCCTGACAGAAAACCTGAAAACAATCAGTGACAACCTGAAAGACATTGACTATGCCTCAACATTCAACAAAGTGGATTCCACCCTCCGGAACGTACAGCTCCTGACAGAGAAACTGAACCGGAAGGACAATTCGATGGGCTTGTTACTGAACGATCCGGCTTTCTACAACAACCTGAGTACCACGGCAGCCAATGCTGCCAGCCTGCTGGAAGACCTGCAGAACCACCCCAAACGATATGTCCACTTCTCCCTCTTCGGGAAAAAGGACAAGTCCCAGAAGGAGTCGTCGAAACAGTCTAAATAACCGGGCTACGGAAAAGTTTTGGATGCCGGCATCAAACGGCTGATTCCCAAAAGCTTTTCCACCCCGCACAAAGGGCCTGTGCCGAAACAGGGATATTCCAACCAACTGATAGCCAAAAGAATAATTGCCCAGTGTAAATACACAAGGCAATTCTAAACAAGACATTTTCAACTGATTGATAGTCAAATTAATGGAATAAAAAGAAGAAAAACAAGCAAATCGGCATTTGTTTTTTCAAAAATAGATTGCGAAATTTGCAGCGTAGAAGTCTAGCTTTATAAATTGGAGATTAAATATGATTGAAAACAATCAGGCTATTGCATTATGGGAACGTTGCCTTGCTTTCATCAAGGACAACGTGAGTGTGACAGCCTTCAAGACATGGTTCGTCCCCATCGTCCCGTTGAAATACGAGGCGAAGGCGCTGACGATAGGTGTGCCCAGCCCTTTCTTCTATGAATACCTGGAAGAAAAGTACGTAGGCGTACTGCGTGCCGCCATCTATAAAGAAATAGGTGAAGGTACGGAGCTGATGTACTCTATTCTCACTGACAAGACCAACCATATATCCGTCCATATGGAAGGAACGCGGCGCTCGGATGCCGTTGCTCCCAAGCCCGTCATGAACGGCAACAAGACGCCCAATCCGCTTCAGGCGGCTGCACCGCAGGAGCTGGACCCGCACCTGAACCCTAACTATAATTTCGATAATTTCCTGAAAGGAACCAGCAACGAGTTTTCCCGTACCGTGGCTGAGACGGTGGCCAAGAATCCGTCCCGTACGTTCAACCCGCTTTTCCTTTATGGCCCTTCCGGGGTGGGAAAGACACATTTGATCAATGCCATCGGCACACGTATCAAGGAACTCTATCCCGAGAAACGTGTTCTCTACGTATCTGCCCATCTTTTCCAGGTGCAGTACACAGATTCGGTACGTACCAACCACTTCAATGACTTCATCAGCTTCTACCAGACCATCGATGTATTGATTATCGATGATATCCAGGAATTTGCCGGAGTCACGAAGACCCAAAACACATTCTTCCACATCTTCAACCATCTGCACCAGAACGGCAAACAGCTCATCCTGACTTCCGACCGTGCCCCGGTGATGCTGCAAGGAATGGAGGAACGCCTGCTGACCCGTTTCAAGTGGGGACTGGTGGCTGAGCTGGAAAAACCGGACATCGAATTGCGAAAGAACATCCTTCGGACCAAAATCCGCCAGGACGGACTGACCATCCCGGAATCGGTCATCTGCTATATTGCCGAAAATGTCAACGAAAGCGTGCGCGAACTGGAAGGTATCGTCAATTCCATGTTGGCGCAGTCCATCCTGCTGAAACGTGAAATCAGTCTGGAACTGGCTCACCGCATTGTCAGCAAGGCCGTGAAATGCGCCGAAGTCAAGTCACTTACGGTCAATGACATCATAGAGAAAGTATGCTCCTATTATAAGATAGACATTTCTACCATTCACACCAAGACCCGAAAGCGAGAGGTGGTACAGGTGCGCCAAGTGGCCATGTACCTGGCCAAGAAGCATACGGAAACCTCTTCGTCGAAAATCGGACAGATGATTGGCAAGAAAGACCATGCCACCGTTCTCCATGCCTGCAAGATTATCAAGGACCAGGTGGAGGTGGACAAGGCTTTCAAGTCCGAAATTGAAGCCATCGAAGCCAGCCTGCGCCAGTAAGGCCTGCAGGGAAGCCGCATCCCGAAAGGCAGAAAGTACCAAGGGATAAAGAAACTGAAAGGCGCGAGGCTGTCCGGAAACTTTCGAGACTCATCAAATGGTCATGCAGCGAGAAGCATCTGAACACATCCGCTTTATGCTTGTAGATTCTTCGCTGTGCTCGGCATGACCATTTGATTAGACATTCGGTGTTTGGGGATGTCTCTCGATTTTGCGGTATCGGACTCCAGTCGGTAGATTCACTGTTCCTCAGCAGAATCCTTGTTTCTTCAATGTCCGCAGCAACGCCTCCGACATGGCTTCATTGTCTGCCTTCCGATAACGGATATCCGTAAAGATCTGCGCTAACGTTTCGGTATGGTTCACTTCTACGAACTGCCGGTTCTCCGGCAACGCTTCCTTGTAGGCATAGATGGCATCAATATCTGCCAGCTCATAGTCGTGATACGTTTCTTCGTGCACGATGCCGCGTAAAGGCAGGCGATCGGGCTGTTCAGGACACTCGTCAGGATAACCGACCGTGATGGTCGCCACCGGTACGACCAGTTCGGGCAGATGCAAGGTCTCGATGATGGGATCGGGATTATAGATGGTTGTTCCCAGATAACAGATACCCAACCCAGCCTCCTCGGCCAACGTACAGAAATTCTGTGTCAGCAGCAACGTGTCGGAAGCTGCGTTGACGAACGACAGGAAATTGTCATAACCCGGTTCCGCTTTCCGCTGCCGGCACCACTTGCTGAAACGGTTGAAGTCTGCACAGAATGTCAGTACGACGGGGGCTGTCGTCACCATCGGTTGATGAAAATGGGCAGGAGCCAACTTCCGTTTCATCGCTTCGTCGCGCGTCACCACTACACTATAAAGCTGCATATTTCCCATGGTAGAGGCACGGCATGCCTCCTCCAGCAGACTGTCCAACAAGGCAGCAGGCACTTCCTGCTGCTGATATTTCCGAATTGTTCTTCTGTTCTTGATTGAATCCATATATTCTGTTCTTTAGTATACTTCCCTGCAAAGATACGCATTCCGAAGGAGAAACAACTTTTCCCACCAATTATTTTGCTATTAGGAAAAACCTTTTTAGCTTTGCAACACCAATTTCACAGGACTGAACTTCTACCTTATTTTACCCATATGTGAAAACTAAAAAACAATAAATTCAATAAAGTGGAAAAGCAAACATACAGCTACGACGAGGCTTATCAAGCGTCGCTTAGTTATTTCAATGGAGACGAACTGGCGGCCCGGGTGTGGGTCAACAAATATGCCGTGAAAGACTCCTTCGGAAATATCTATGAAAAATCTCCCGAAGACATGCATTGGCGACTGGCCAATGAGGTGGCACGTATAGAGGCCAAGTACCCCAACGGACTCCGTGCCGAAGAACTCTTCCAGTTGTTCGACCATTTCAAGTATATTGTGCCGCAAGGCAGTCCGATGACCGGTATCGGCAACGATTATCAGGTGGCCTCCTTGTCGAATTGCTTTGTCATTGGTCTGGAAGGGTCGGCCGACTCGTACGGTGCCATTATCCGCATTGACGAGGAACAGGTACAGCTGATGAAACGACGTGGCGGAGTAGGACACGACCTGTCGCACATCCGCCCCAAGGGTTCGCCGGTAAAGAACTCTGCCCTCACTTCTACGGGACTGGTACCGTTTATGGAACGCTATTCCAACTCTACCCGTGAAGTGGCCCAGGACGGCCGCCGGGGTGCTCTGATGCTGTCGGTTTCCATCAAGCATCCCGACTCGGAGTCGTTCATCGACGCCAAGATGACGGAAGGAAAGGTGACAGGAGCAAATGTTTCTGTCAAGCTCGATGACGAATTCATGACCTGTGCAGCGGAAGGGCGTCCCTACCAGCAGCAGTTCCCGATTGATTCCGACCAGCCGATGGCAGTCAAGCTAATCGATGCTGCAGCCTTGTGGAAAAAGATTGTCCACAATGCCTGGAAGTCGGCCGAACCGGGTGTCTTGTTCTGGGATACCATCCTGCGCGAATCCGTCCCCGACTGTTATGCCGACCTGGGATTCCGTACGGTATCCACCAATCCTTGCGGGGAAATCCCTTTATGCCCGTACGACTCCTGCCGTCTGCTGGCCATCAATCTCTATTCCTATGTCATGAATCCGTTTACGCCCGAAGCCTATTTCGACTTCGACCTGTTCAAGCAACATGTCGCACTGGCACAGCGCATCATGGACGACATCATCGACCTGGAACTGGAGAAAATCGAAAAGATAATGGAAAAGGTCAATTCCGACCCTGAAAGCAACGAGGTGAAAGGGGCCGAACGCCACTTGTGGGAAAAAATCTATCACAAGTCCGGACTGGGCCGGCGCACAGGTGTAGGCATCACTGCCGAAGGTGACATGATTGCTGCTATGGGACTGCGCTACGGCACGGAAGAGGCTACTCTCTTCTCGGAAAACGTCCACCGTACCATTGCCATCGAAGCCTACCGTTCGTCGGTGAACATGGCCAAAGAGCGAGGAGCCTTTGCCATCTACGACGCTGAGCGCGAAAAGCACAATCCGTTCGTGCTCCGCCTCAAAGAGGCCGATCCTGCCCTGTACGAAGAGATGCGCCGCTATGGCCGACGCAACATCGCCTGCCTGACCATTGCTCCCACGGGAACGACCAGCCTGATGACTCAGACCACCTCGGGCATCGAGCCGGTCTTCATGCCGGTCTACAAGCGCCGTCGCAAGGTGAATCCCAACGATGCCAATGTCCACATCGACTACATCGACGAGACGGGCGATGCCTTCGAAGAATACATTGTTTATCATCCCAAGTTCCTCACCTGGATGCAAGTGAACGGATACGATACCGAGAAACGCTACTCGCAGGAGGAAATCGATGCGTTGGTCACAAAGTCTCCTTACTACAAAGCCACTTCGAACGATGTGGACTGGCTGATGAAAGTGAAGATGCAGGGTCGCATCCAGAAATGGGTGGACCATTCTATCAGTGTCACCATCAACCTGCCGAACAACGTAGACGAGGAATTGGTCAACCAACTCTACATGGAGGCCTGGCGATCGGGCTGCAAGGGCTGCACGGTCTACCGCGACGGGTCGCGCTCTGGCGTACTGCTCTCCACCAAGAAAGGGAAGAAGAAAGAAGAGGAATGCCGCTGCAAACCGCCTCAGATTGTGGAAGTGCGCCCCAAGGTACTGGAAGCCGATGTCGTACGTTTCCAGAACAACAAGGAAAAATGGGTGGCATTCGTCGGTCTGCTGGACGGACTGCCGTACGAAATCTTCACCGGTATCATGGATGAAGAAGAAGGGATTCTCTTGCCCAAGTCCGTCACCACCGGCCGTATCATCAAGAACCTGGACGAAAACGGCGTGAAGCGTTATGACTTCCAGTTCGAGACCAAGCGGGGCTACAAGATGACCATCGAGGGACTGTCCGAGAAGTTCAACAAGGAATACTGGAACTATGCCAAACTGATTTCGGGCGTGTTGCGCTACCGGATGCCGATTGAGCAAGTCATCAAATTGGTCAGCTCCTTGCAGCTGGACAGCGAAAACATCAATACCTGGAAGGTAGGCGTGGAACGTGCGTTGAAGAAATATGTGCAGGACGGTACGGAAGCCCGTGGCGTGAAATGTCCGAACTGTGGCAATGAGACACTGGTTTACCAGGAAGGCTGCCTCATTTGCAAGACCTGCGGCTCCTCACGGTGTGGGTAATGAAGAATGAGGAGTGAAGAATGAAGAATAAGGAATCCATGCGGTCCACGGCCCACTACATTCACCTGAAAGGAGTGAGGCTGTATGCTTTCCACGGCGTACTGCCTCAAGAAAACCGGGTGGGGGCCAACTATACGTTGGATGCACGGCTGAAGACGGATTTCACCCTTGCTGCCGAAAAGGATGTACTGGAAGGCACCCTGAACTATGCAGAAGCCTTCCACGTCATCCGGCAAGAGATGGCCGTCCCTTCGCGCCTGCTGGAGCATGTAATCGGACGCATGGCCCGACGGCTGTTTGCCCACTTCCCCACTCTGACCGAAGTCACCTTGGCACTCTACAAGGAAAATCCTCCGATGGGAGCTGATTGTGAACAGGTGGGGGTAGAAGCCACCTTCCGGCGGGAAGCTGCTGCTGCAGAATAATCATCTGAAAGTGAGGATGTCAAAGCAAACCTGTCTGTCGTTTTTTTGTAGGACATTCCTTGCATAACACAGGAAAGAGGGTGTGTAGAAACCCCATGATGCATATCAAACTGTCATTCTGAGTCCCCATCACACGGGGTGTGATGGGGACTCAGAATGACAGACAAAAAACACTCTCCAATAGTTGACTTATCTTCTATCAATCGGTGTATAGGCCACTTCTTCCAGGACATTCTTGTATGCAGGGCGGATGATGCGTCGTCCTTCGAAGTTCAGCTCTTCGATGCGATGCGCCGTCCATCCCACAATACGTGCCATGGCAAACAGCGGCGTGTAGATTTCTTCGGGCAATCCCATCAGTTCGTAGATGAAGCCGGAATAGAAATCCACATTCGAGCAGACCTGCTTTTTGGTACCCTTGACACGCTTGAAGCATTCGATGGCCCGCTGTTCCAGCAGCTCCAGGAAAGCGAACTCCTTTTCGCACCCCTTTTCAGCCACCAGTTCCCCCGCCAGTTCCTTCAGCAGTACGGCACGAGGGTCAGATATCGTATACACCGCATGGCCGATTCCATAGATCAGTCCGCTCTTGTCATACGCTTCCTTGTTAAGCATACGAATCAGGTACGTGTCAATCTCATCCACATTGGTCCAGTCGTTAATGGCTTCCTTCAAGTGATGGAACATCTTCACCACCTGGATATTGGCTCCCCCGTGCAACGGTCCCTTCAATGACCCGATACCGGCAGCGATACTCGAATACGTATCGGTGCGGGTGGAGCTGGTGACACGGACGGTAAACGTAGAGTTGTTACCGCCTCCGTGCTCAGCCTGCAGCACCAGCAACAAGTCGAGCATCCGGGCTTCGAGCGGTGTATATTCCTTTTTGATCATGTAGAGGAAGTTCTCGGCCAGCGAAACGCCCTCATGGGGGTGACGGATATGCAACGAACGCCCGTGTGTACTATGGCGGTAGATGTTATAGGCATACGCAATGATGGTCGGGAACTTTGAAATCAGTTCAATGGACTGCCGCATCAGGTTGTCGCGCGAGATGTCATCGGGATTCGGGTCGAACGTGTACATCTCCAGTACGCTTCGCGCCAGAATGTTCATGATGTTCTGTCCCTCCAGGTCGATGATGTTCATCGTCGTTTTCTTGTCGAGCGGCATATTGTCGTTGATCAGTTCCTTGAAGGCCGCCAGCTGTTCGGGGTCGGGCAATTCGCCAGACAGCAGCAGGTAGGCCACTTCCTCAAATCCGAAACGTTCCTCCTTCAGCAGGGCGTGGGCGATATCCTCCAGGTCATATCCCCGATAAAACAGCTTTCCCGGAATCGGTTTCAGTCCCTCATCCGTCCGTTCGTAACCCACGACATTTCCGATTTTCGTCAGTCCGACCAGAACCCCCGTACCGTCTTCATTGCGCAAGCCGCGCTTCACATTGAACTTGGTGAACAGTTCGTTGTCGATGCGGCACGCCTGCTTGGCACACTCCGACAACTTATAGACAACATATTCTTTCTTCATCAGATACCTCCTTTCTTATTCTTCCATCAGCAATGCCACTATGCGTTCGCCGAACTCGGCTGTTCCCATCGGCTTTCCGTCCGGCATGAATCGCGCCAGGTCGGGAGTAGCCTCTCCACGGGCAAACGCTTTCTCCAACGCAACCGTAATCCGCACGGCCGCCTCCTTCCAGCCCAGGTACTCCAGCAGCATGACCGACGAGAGCAGCAGCGAACACGGATTCACCACGTTCTTTCCGGCAATGTTCGGTGCCGTACCGTGCGTGGCTTCAAAGATGGCATGACCCGTTTGGTAGTTGATGTTCGCCCCGGGAGCAATGCCGATTCCTCCCACCATGGCGGCCAGCTGGTCGGACACATAGTCGCCATTCAGGTTCAGCGTGGCAATCACCGAGTAATCTTCCGGCATGAGCAGGGTATTTTGCAGGAAAGCGTCGCAGATACAATCCTTGACGATGATTTTTCCGGCATTTACAGCATCGGCCATGCAGGCCCGTGCCGATTCTTCGCCCAAGTCTTTCTTCAGCCGTTCATACTGGTTCATGGTAAACGTACGGTCGCCGAACTCCTGTTCGGCCACCTCGTATCCCCACCGTTTGAACCCGCCTTCGGTGAACTTCATGATGTTTCCTTTGTGGACCAGCGTCACCGACGGCAACCGATGCTGCAGGGCATACAGGATGGCCGAACGCACCAGCCGCTTCGAACCTTCCACCGATACGGGCTTCACCCCAAAGGAAGAGGTTTCCGGGAAACGTACTTTCGTCACTCCCATCTCGTCGCGTAAGAAGGCATACAGTTTTTGTGCTTCAGGCGTTCCCTGCTCCCATTCGATGCCGGCATAGATATCTTCCGTGTTCTCACGGAAAATGTGCATGTTCACCTTCTGCGGTTCCTTGACCGGCGATACGACACCCTTGAACCAACGGACGGGACGCAGACACACATACAGGTCGAGCGTCTGCCGCAAGGCCACGTTCAGCGATCGGATACCCCCACCCACCGGTGTGGTAAGCGGACCTTTGATGCCGACCAGGTATTCGCGGAAAGCCGCCATCGTCGCTTCAGGCAGCCACTCACCGGTCTGGGCAAAAGCTTTTCCGCCGGCCAGCACTTCCATCCATTCGATGGACCGCTGCCCTTTGTAGGCCAACGTCACTGCCGCATTGACAATCCGCTGACATACGGGTGTGATCTCACTTCCCACCCCATCTCCTTCGATAAAAGGCACGGTCACGTGTTCCGGGACAACCAACTGTCCCTCCTTCATATATACTTTACTCATTGTTATTTCCTCCTGTTCAATCAATTACTTGTTTACCTGAAATGTATTCAGTGCCGAACCGGTACGGAACCATTTGATTTGCATCTCGTTGTAAGTATGAGCCACCTCAAATTCCTCGGTCGTTCCGTCGGCGTGTTCCAGTCGTACCCGCAGCGGTTTTCCGGAAGCCATGTCCTGCAGTCCGAGAATCGAGATACGGTCCCGCTCCTGCACCTTGTCATAGTCTTTCTTGTCGATGAACGTCAAAGCCAGCATACCCTGCTTCTTCAGGTTCGTCTCGTGGATACGGGCGAAGCTCTTCACCAGAATGGCCTTTACCTGTAAGAAACGCGGTTCCATAGCCGCATGTTCACGGCTCGACCCTTCACCGTAGTTTTCTTCCGCCACCACGACAGACCCCATCCCCCGGGACTTGTACTGCTTGGCCACCGCCGACACCCCTTCGTAGGTTCCTGACAGCTGGTTCCACACCTGGTTGGTCTGTCCGTTGAAGGCATTCACGGCCCCCATCAGCATATTGTCGGAAATGTTTTCCAGATGTCCTCGGAAGCGCAGCCACGGACCTGCCATCGAAATATGGTCGGTCGTGCATTTGCCCGTTGTCTTGATGAGCAATGGCAGATGGAGCATATCCTCCCCGTTCCACGGCGCAAACGGCTCCAGCTTCTGCAGCCGCTGCGAGGCCGGATCAATCCGGATATCCAGCGACGGACCGTCGGCTGCCGGTGCCACATATCCGTTGTCGTCCACGGTAAACCCTTGCTTCGGCAGCGTGTCGCCGACCGGTTCCTCCAGCCGGACGGTCTCCCCTTGCTCGTTCACCAGCGTGTCCTTCATCGGGTTGAAACACAGGTCGCCGGCAATAGCCAGGGCCATCGCCACTTCGGGCGAAGCCACGAAAGCGTTGGTATTCGGATTGCCGTCGGCCCGCTTGGCAAAGTTGCGGTTGAAAGAAGTCACGATGGAATTCGGACGGGTATTGTCGTCGGTAATGCGCTTCCACTGTCCGATGCAAGGGCCGCAGGCATTGGTCATGATGATGCCTCCTACTGCCTTGAAGTCGGCCACCATGCCGTCTCGTTCAGCCGTACAGTAGACCTGTTCCGAACCGGGGTTGATGATGAGTGAAGCCGCCATCTTCAGTCCTTTCTCCTTGACCTGACGCGCCAGCGATGCCGCACGGCTCAGGTCCTGATACGACGAATTGGTGCACGAACCGATGAGCCCTACTTCCATCCGCTGCGGATAGCCGTTCTCCTTCACCTTGGCCGCAAAGTCCGAAAGGGTGCAGGCGGCATCAGGCGTAAACGGACCGTTGATATACGGTTCCAGCCGGTCGAGATCAATCTCGATGAGACGGTCATAATAGGCTTCCGGACAGGCTGCCACTTCTGCATCGGCCTGCAGTTCATCCGCACAGGCATCCGCCATCTGTGCCACCTCCTCACGACCGGTCGCGCACAGATAGCGACGCATCTCCTCGTCGTAGGGGAACAGCGAAGTGGTGGCTCCTACCTCCGCTCCCATGTTGCAGATGGTGGCCTTTCCGGTGGCAGAGAGCGAGCGGGTCCCTTCACCAAAATATTCAATGATGGCATTGGTGCCCCCCTTCACGGTGAGGATACCTGCCAGTTTCAGAATCACATCCTTGGGAGATGCCCAGCCACTGAGCTGGCCGATGAGCTTCACGCCGATAAGTTTCGGCATCTTCAGTTCCCATTCCATACCGGTCATCACATCCACCGCGTCGGCACCGCCCACTCCGATGGCCACCATGCCCAGTCCGCCCGCATTCGGTGTATGGGAATCAGTCCCCACCATCATGCCACCGGGAAATGCGTAGTTTTCCAGTACTACCTGGTGAATAATGCCGGCTCCGGGTTTCCAGAAACCGATGCCATACTTGGCCGACACGCTCTTCAGGAAACCGTACACCTCGCGGTTCGCCTCGTTGGCCACCGGCAAGTCCGCCTCCACTCCCTTGTGGGCCTTAATCAAATGATCGCAATGTACCGTCGACGGAACCGCCACGGACTTCTTTCCGGCAATCATGAACTGCAGCAAGGCCATCTGGGCAGTGGCATCTTGCATGGCCACCCGGTCGGGCCGGAAATTCACATAATCCTCTCCTCTCCGGAAGGGGCGAGTTTCTACCTTGTCATACAGGTGCGCATAGAGGATTTTTTCGGCCAGTGTCAGCGGCCTTCCCACTTGTTTGCGCACATCTTCTACCTTCGTCGCATACGACGCGTAGAATGTTCTCAACATTTCTACATCATACACCATACCTATGTTCTTTTTACACATTCTCAAATGTGTACCAAAGATAGGAAAAATCCGAATAACCAGCAACCAAAACAGAGGATTTTACGACTTTTTGTCACAAAACTTTCTAAAATAGCATAAATATTGGCTACATATAAGAAAAGCCCTCCCTTTTTGACAAAGAGAGAGCTTGTATTGCTTAGCCGATTCCGTTCCTTACGGCCTGCTTTCCTGTTGGCGTATCGCCCGCAAGGCACGGCAGAGCTGGTCTGGGCAGGAAGTAGGTCGTCCCCCGCAACGGATGCCTTCCAGCCGCTGCAGTACCTCGTCGACACGCATGCCGGCCACCAGACGGCTGATGCCCTGGAGATTGCCGTTACAGCCACCTTCATAGCT
Source organism: Phocaeicola plebeius (assembly GCA_004558305.1). GTDB lineage: Bacteria > Bacteroidota > Bacteroidia > Bacteroidales > Bacteroidaceae > Phocaeicola > Phocaeicola plebeius_B. Next base: position 8,045 of record SFDG01000034.1, on the reverse strand, counting down.
CACTTCCTTCACCACATCGTTCTCTACATCTATGTGAATGCGCGTACTGCACGTACCGCAGGTCTGATAAGTATATTTCATAATTCCTGTTTCTTAATTTACTATTTGTTATCGTTCCTATTGTTTCCTTATTTCTTCTCCTGGGCAGGAGCAGACAGGAAACGGTTCCGCTCGAACGGCTTTCCTTCCTTCTCGAACACCACTTCCATCACATCGTTCTCCTTCCACGCCGGCAAGACGACAGGCAACTGGCAGGATGCCTTCTCGTAGGGTTGCAACGCACCGACTTCAGCCGAAGCCAACGACTGTCCGTTCAGCCATACACTGATACGGCACGGGTCCGATGCCGACAGGCCGAAGTTCTGGATCTCCACCGAAGAAACTCCTTTCACCGTCACCGGCCGTCGGGCCGACAATATGGCCGGTGTGTAGTTCACGTAGGGCAATCGGGCATATCCGAACGCCAGACGGCCAGTCTTGTACCGCCCGATCAGTTTCGGGGCAAACTCCTCGTCCGTAATGCCGCTACCCTTTCCCTGGAAGGTTACCAGCAGGTCGTTGCCGCGGGGTTCCGCCTTCAGGGCCTTGGCGCCGCGTCCGTAGTTCACCTCGCTGTGCGTACCGAAGCGCAGGGAGGCGATATCCAGTTCCGCCAGCGGCAGCTCCTTGTCATCCCCTTTTACCAGCACCTCAATCTTCTTCGTCCGGGCATCGATGGGCATGCGGTTCAGCACCTCCAGACGCAGTCCCCGGTTCATCGGCAGACAGATGTTCTTCGAACTGTGACGGTCGTTCGGCAAGTCCTCCCACTTGATGGTATCGATGACGGCGAAGTTCATCTGCTCCACCCGTCCCCACTCGTCCTGCAGCACCTTGGGGCGTTCGTACTTGAACCACTGCTCCACGTGTCCGTCGGGATGTCGCGAAATGCCCGGCTCGTACGCTTCCCCGTCTTCCACCACCCAATGCAGCCCGTCGAGCGAACGTTCGTAGAAGGCCACACGGCCCAGCCAGTCGTTCACGATCAGGTGATACTGCAGCGAGTCGCGCCAGATGACGGGATCCTCGAACTCGCCTTCCACATCCGGATAGACCCGTTTGTCGGTCAGCTGGGCATACGGCGACAGTCCGTCACGGCTCACCCAGATGCCGCCACCCCGGCAGACCATCAGCTTCGAATGGTCCTGCCGTGAAGCGAAACTCAGGTTCGAAAGTCCCTCGATGATAGGACGGTCGCGGTTGTCGAACGTAAACCGCCCGTACATCCACAGCCCGTCCATGCTGTCAGCAATATAATAGCCGTCGATGACATAGACCACATACCGCCCGTCCGGCAGACGGAAAGCCTCGGGGTTATGCCCCTTGCCGATGGTGCTCACCACCCGGTAAGGTCCGGTCGGCCGGTCGGCCACCGTGTGCATCACAGTCGATTTCGACCAGAACATATGTCCCCGTGGCGAATTCTCCTTCCATCCGCATACGAACAGATGATAGCGTCCGTCCTCGCCCCGCAGGATGTTTCCGCCCCAGAACGAGATGTCATCCCGTTCGATGCCGTTGTCCACGTAGCGGGGCTGCACTTCTGCACATCCCCAGTGCTTGTCACTCAGTTGCCCTTCGGGCATGGCTTCGAAGCGGTCGGCAAAGCGGCCGCCTTCCACCAGGTTTTTCCACGCTTCCGGGCGTGGGCGTTCGGTAATCTGTGCCATCATCGGCATTCCTGCCAGCAGCAAGGCCGATGCGGCCAGTGTAAGAAAACGATTCATCCGTGTGTCCTCCTTTTTTTTTGAAGGCAAAAATAGTCTTATTCGCGCTGTTCTACCTCCTACAATTCCTACAACCGATGTGAAATTATCGATTTCCTACACCGGCAGCCGCTCATTCCGCCATCGTCAGTTCGACGATGTAATCGGCCACATCGGGCAGCTGTCCTACTTCCAGCAACAGGCCCTCGCGCGTCTGGCGGAACTTCACAGGCCGATTCTCGCCATACACCGTTGCCGCCTTCACCTTCTTCGTGACAGGCAGGAAGAGGCTTTCATCTTCCAACGACAGGATATGCACATACTGCTTGTTGCCCTTGCGGGTTGTCACGCCCCAGGTACGGGTCGGAACATCCCCTGCCGTGGTTCCATAGATGGTTTCGCCATACTTATCCATCCATGCTCCGATGCCGGCCAGACGGTCCAAGGCCATTGCCGGCAGTTCGCCGTCGGGTTGCGGGCCGATGTTCAGCAGCAGGTTGGCTCCCTTTCCAGCTGCCCCCACCAGCAGACGCACCAGTTGCTTCACCGACTTGTAGTTCTGGTCGGTCACCTTATAGCCCCACATGCCGTTCATCGTCTCACACGTTTCCAACGGCAGGCGGCTCACCACTGACTCGCCGCTGAAGCCTGCCTTGTTCTCGCCGGGAAGGTCGCGCTCGAACAGCTGGATGTCCTCGCCCGGGAAGGGAGGCAGATGGTGGTTGTTGCCAATCAGGATAGACGGCTTCAGGCGATGAATCAGGGCATACTGCTCGTCCAGCTGCCAGTCGAAATCCGGATTCGAACGCTGGTCCCACATGCCGTCGAACCAGATGGCATCGGGACTGTAGTTCACGATCAGCTCTTCCAGCTGGTGGTTCATAAAGGCGAAGTACGAAGGCCAGTCCGCCTTCTCGGGACGCTTGCCCGTGTTCCGCCCGCTGTAGCCCATCGGGTAGTCTTCGCGCGTCCAGTCGATGTGGGAGTAGTAGAAATGCACGTTCAGCCCCTGCCTTCTGCACTCGTCCGTCAGTTCGCGCACCACGTCGCGGCGGAAGGGAGTGGCATCTACGATGTCATAGTCTGAATAGCGGGTGTCGAACATCGAGAATCCGTCGTGGTGGCGCGTCGTGAAGCAGATGTACTTGGCTCCCGCCTCCCGGAAGGCGGTCACCCATTTCTTTGCGTCAAAGCGGGCGGGATAGAAGCCGCCGGCCGCCTTGGCATACTCGTCTTTGTTGATATGGTTCGACTGCAGGTACCATTCGCCCTGTGCGAACATGCTGGAAATGCCCCAGTGGAGGAAAATGCCGAACTTGTTGGCGGCGAACTGCTGGCGGGCCTCCACGTTTTCGGGTGTAGGCCGGTAGTCCTTCTGTGCGAAGGCCGGAGTGGTGAGGACGCCCGAAAGGAGCAGTCCTGCACATGCTTTCATGAAATGTTTCATCATCATTACGTTTTTTGATAGGGTTAGGCAACAAAGATACGACAAATCCGTGAGAGTCGGAAACCGGGAGTTCTAAAAATACCTACTTTTGGGGATTGCACCATACGGAGTTTTTTGCGATTTTTGCAGAAAGTATTTCTCGAAGGAAAAGACATGAAGACGCAAAAGACGTACGAAGCGAACGACAAGATGATTTCGCTCATCAGAGACAATTACAACGTGCTGCAGAGCTTAGGCAGCTTCGGCATCAAATTAGGATTCGGCGACAAGACCGTCAAGGAGGTCTGCGAGGAACACCAGGTGGACACTTATACCTTCCTCGCCATTGTCAACTTCACCATCAATGGCGGAAACAATGGGGAGGACACCCGTCGCATCTCCGTACCCACCCTGCTGAAATACCTCAAGGCCAGCCACGACTATTTCCTCGGCTTTCAGCTGCCTTCCATCCGCAACGGCCTGCAGGGTGCACTGGGGCAGAACAGTATCGACCAGCTCATCCTGAAAATCTACGACGAATACGCCCACGCCATCACCGTACACATGAAATACGAGGAGAAGATGGTGTTCCCTTATGTCGAGGAACTCCTGAGGGGCGGCTGCCCGAACAACTATAACGTGGACACGTACTCGAAACACCATAGACAGGAGAGCGAGAAGCTGCGCGAACTGAAGAGCATCATCTTGCGCTACCTGCCGGCTGACGGACTGCACAACCACCGTCTCTCAGCCATGCTTTACAACATCTATAACAACGAGGACTGGCTGCGGCTGCACGCCGAGGTGGAGGAACGCTTCTTCATGCCGGCCATCCGCGAACTGGAGCAGAAGACGCGGCAGGACAGCGTGACAGCCAAGATCAGCAACATGATCAGCCTCAACACGGAGAACGGGGACAGCCTCAGCGACCGCGAGAAGGAAGTCATCGTCTCGCTGGTGCAGGGGATGAGCAACAAGGAGATTGCCGACCACCTGAACATCTCGCCGAACACGGTGATGACGCACCGGCGGAACATCGCCTCGAAGCTGCAGATCCACAGTCCTGCCGGACTGACCATCTACGCCATCGTGAACAATCTGGTAGACATCTCCACCATCCGGATGTGACTCCCTGCCTCACCAGGCACAAAGTTCCTTGTAAAGCCGCTGGACGGGCAGGCCCATCACATTGAAATACGACCCCTTCAGTCCCGTCACACCGATGAACCCGATCCACTCCTGTACGCCGTAGGCACCGGCCTTGTCCATCGGGCGGTAACGGGTCACGTACCAGTCGATTTCCTCCTCTGTCAGCCGGTCGAAGGTCACCTCTGTCACGGCGGCGAACGTGCGCTGCCGCTCCATCGAGGTCAGGCACACGCCTGTAATCACCTCGTGCGAGCGTCCCGACAGTTTGCGTAGCATGTCGCGGGCTTCCGCCTCGTCTGCCGGCTTGCCAAGCACCTCCCCGTCCACACAGACCACCGTGTCTGCCGTGATGATCAGTTCGTCCGGCTGTAGTTGCGGGCGGTAGGCCTCGGCCTTCTCGCGGGCTATGTAGCAGGGGATGTCTTCCCCCACAAGCGCAGCCGGATAAGACTCGTCGATGCCGGGCAGCAGTTTCACTTCGTAGTCAATTCCCAGTCCCGACAGCAGTTCGCGCCGGCGCGGAGAGTTCGACGCCAGCTTGATATGGTATCGTTTCAGATTTTCCAGCATACCGCTTCCTCCTTTCCCGTTACCATCCGAAAGCCGCTTCGTGCGACATCCACTTGCCTTGTGCGCGGAGCACCTGCTCCACCACGTCGCGCCCGCAGCCGTAGCCGCCGTTGCGGTGGGAGATATAGCGGCACACCTGCTTGATTTCGGGAGCCGCATCGGCCGGGCAGCACGGCAGGCCGGCCAGTCGGAGCACCTCGAAGTCGGGGATGTCATCGCCCATGTACAGCACCTCCTCGGGCTGCAGCCCGTATTTCTCCAGGAAGTGGGCATACTCTTTTGTCTTCACCGCCGCCCCGAGGTAGACATCGGGGATGCCGAGGCCTTCGTAGCGCTTGCGCACGGCTTCCGTACGTCCGCCGGTAATGATGGCCACGTGGAGGCCACACTTCACGGCCAGCTGCAGGGCATAGCCGTCCTTGATGTTCACGGTCCGCATGGGTTCCCCGTTGGGGTGCAGCGGAATGGTTTCAGCACTCAGCACACCGTCCACATCGAAGACGAGTGCCTTTATCTTTGTCAAATCGTAGTCAATCATGATGGGTCATTGAATAAATGCTTTTACTGAGGATGTCATAGACCGCTGCCAGTTCGGGACGGTCGTGGAGGAGCTGCAGGTGGTGCTCCATCACGTTCGTGTCGCCGCGCCGGGCCGGACCGGTCTGCGCCTCTGCGGGCGAGAGGTGGTGGACCTTGCGGGCCGTCTCATCGATGAGGGGCAGCATCACCTCGAAGGGCAGGTCGTGCTCTTCCAGCAACTGCTGGCAGACGGCATAGAGGTGGTTGGTGAAGTTGCAGGCAAACACGGCGGCCACGTGCAGGTACAGCCGCTGCTCGGAAGAAGCTGCGAAGACGCACCCGCTCAGTTGCCTTGCCAGACGGAGCAGGTAGGCCGTGTCGGCAGGCGTACTGGCTTCGACGAAGCAGGGAATCCTGGAGAAGTCCACGGGGCGCAGACGACTGAAGGTCTGCAGCGGATAGAGCACGCCGTAGTGCTCGGCCAGTCCTTTCCACACATCGATGGAAATGCTGCCGGCCGTATGGACAAACAGGGCCGCCGGGTTGCGGCGCACCAGCCGGGGCAGTACCTCGGCCAGAGCGTCATCCTTCACGGCCACGATATACAGATCGGCATCGGTCCGTACCTCGTCCATCCGAACGGTGAAGTCCGTGCCCAACGCCTGTGCCAGGGTACGGGCCGACTCCTCGGTGCGGCTGTACACCTGCAGGATGTCGTGGCCGGCCTCCCGGAGCGCACGGCCCAGATGGGTCGCCACGTTACCGGCTCCTACGAGTACAATCTTGCTGGCCTCCATACGCTTACTTTCCTCCATACTTGTTGAGGTGAATCTTCTCCCACTGCAGGTGGTCTTCGTTGAACGGCTTCCGCTCCATGCCCTTGTGGCCGATGGCGATGATGGACAGCACCTGAAGCTGCAAGGGGATGTCGAGCACCCCGTGCACATATTCGTCGGCACTCCTGCCGTCAGCGGCCCACCGCTCGCGCACCTGAATCCAGCAGCTTCCCAGCCCGAGGTCTTCGGCCTGCAGCTGGAGGTAGATAGAGGCCACCGAAGCATCTTCTATCCACACATCGCTGGCCAGAGGGTCGCCCGCCACGACGATGCCCAGTGCGGCATCCTTGAGGAACGAGGCACCGCTTTCCTTGCAGCGGGACAGGAGGTCGAGGGTCGGTTTGTCGTCCACTACAATGAACTGCCACGAGTTGCTGCGTTTCGAGGTGGGGGCCATCAGGGCGGCCTTCAGCAGGGTCACCACTTCGTCCTGCGTCAGTTCTTCGGATGTAAACTTGCGCATACTACGCCTTTGTCGTATCAAATCGTTGAAATGTTCCATTATTTTCTTCATTTAGGTCCGACAAATATACGCCAAATGTCGGAAAGCTCAAAAAAAGAATGTAATTTTGCGGAAAACCAACGAAAAAGAGACACGCACATGGCCATTCGACTGACGACATACGAGCATTCGGCAGACGTACCGGCATTGCCGGGGACGAACATATTCCATTCCACGGAGCTGTTCAGCGTACTGGAACTGACGCCGGGCTACCGTCCTGTTCTGCTGGTGGCCACCGAGGACGGACAGCTTCTCGGAAAATTGCTGTGTATCACTCGCCCCAGTGCCCGTCTGGCGCACTTTGTCCACACTACTTATATATATGGTACGGGAGAGTATTTCCCGTCCTCCCGCCGACGCGAGGAGGTGTTCGAGGAGTTTCTGTCCTACTTCACGCAGTGTTTCCTCGAACGGTCGTTCCTGCTGGAGTTCCGCAACTTGGAGGAGCCGCTGTTCGGCTACCGGTATTTCCGGCAGAACGGTTACTTTGCCGTCAAATGGCTGCGGGTGGAGAACACGCTGCGGAAGGATGCCATGTTGCAGTGGATGAGCAGTTCGCGCAAGCGGCAAATTGCGCAGGGACTGAAGCGGGGGGCGACGATGGAAGTGGCCAGCAGCGAGGCGGAGATCCGCGAGTTCTTCGGACTGTTGAAGAAGTACTATTCTCCCAAGATCCACCGCCATCTGCCCGAAGAAAGCTTCTTCCTGGCTTTGCAGCGCGAGCAGCAGGGGGAACGGCTGAGCCGCACCTTTCTGGTGCGTTACAAGGGGAAGCTCATCGGAGGGTCCATCTGCCTGTTCTCGGGCGACAAGGCGTACCTGCTCTTCTCGGGTGGGCTGCGCAAGTCGTATCCGCTTCACTATCCCGGTGTGCTGGCTGTCTGGAAGGCCATCAGTTACTGCCTGGAGCAGGGCTATGAAAAGTTCGAGTTCATCAATGCGGGACTGCCGTTCCAGAAGTACGGCTATCGCGACTTCATCCTCCGTTTCGGGGGTCGACAGTTGAGCAGCCGCCGGTGGTTCAAGATCCGTTGGAACTGGTTGAACCGGCTGCTGGTGTGGCTGTATCTGTAGGTTGAAACACAAAGACACAAAGGGCACAAAGGATTTTTTTGTTGTATGGTCATGCCAAGCGAAGCAGCTGTATGCACACCCGGGATGTTTGCAGATTCTTCCCATTCGTTCAGTATAACATTAAAAACCATCGCAGCTCTGCTGCGTAGCCAGTCAAGGGCAGCCCTTTAGGGCGAAAGCTTTGCTGCCCTTACCAGAAAAAGCTGGGCTTGTCCCAGTTAAGC
>SFDG01000033.1 GCA_004558305.1 Phocaeicola plebeius | reverse complement strand
ATACAAAGATATGAACACCTTTTTATTGGCAAAACCTTGTTCATAAGTGATGATTCAACTTTGCTATTTTTTGATGGTGCAAAATTACTGATTACAACACCTCCTCCATCATTCAAACATGGCGGCTCCAATAGTCAAAGAACAACGACAAACTGGCACAGAGAAAGAAAATGACACTCGTAGCCAACAGGATATTACCCATCCCGACGAGCGGGGAGACACATCCGCCGAAGACGAAGATGATGGCTCCGACCAATGCGGAGGCTGCCCCGGCATTCCGCCGGCATCGTTGGTCCACGTACCTTCATAAACAGAACCCCAGTAACGCATATCTTCAATAATGTAACCGTTCACCTGGTAACACGCTCTCCAACGCTTCAGGTCGGCCCAACGCATACCTTCGGCAATGAACTCGCAACGGCGTTCGCGGCGGATATTATACAGAGTTGCGTCAATGAGCTGTCCGTGCGAATAGGCCCCGAAGTCTCCTTTAGCTTCCTCTGCCATATTAGTGGCAGCAATGGTCTTGTTATAATCTTCATCGACATAGGCACGGCGGCGTAATGCCCGCCAGTAGCCATCGGATGTAGCATCGATGGTTCCGTTCAGTTCATAGCTGGCTTCCATATAGTTCAGTAAGGCTTCTGTTCCGCGGAAGACAATGCTGCCGGTAGTACCTTTGAAGTGCAAGGTCTGCATGTAGCTGTCGTAGTGCTTGCCCTTCTTGACGGCATAACCTGTGACCATACGGGTTTCGCTGTTGCCTTTCACGACCCATTCGAAATCGACCAGGTTGGTACTTCCATCCGCATTGTAGTCGTCGATATCACCGTCTTTCTTGGTGAACTGCTGAATACGGGAGTCACGATTCTGCAGCGTAGCCAATACCCCTTGCTTCTCCCATTCAGTGTCATAACCGGAACCGGCAGCATAAATCGGCAAGCCGTTGCGCATCAGGTAGGAATTGACCAGTCCACGGGTATAGCCGGAACCGCCTCCGTTGTTCTCCAACTGCATCTGAATGTTGTGGGTAATGTTCAACGATTCGTCGAATTCCTTCCACATCAGCACTTCGCTATAGTCGTCCATGTCTTCGTCGCAGAATATCGTGTAGTAAGGATTCAGGCTGGCAAAGACACTGTTCATGCCCTCGGGAGCGTCCGTATTCTTCACCAGGTTGCTGACCAGCTTGTCGCCGACCACCTTGGCAGACTTCATGGCTTCTGTCAGGAAGTATTGGATTTCCGTCTGGGCATTATAGCCTTCACTGTCGGTGCCCGGCCATCCGGGACCGCCAGGAACGAGAGCCGTACCGGCATGGTATTTCTCCCAAGTGGCTTCATACAGGGGGAGCAGATAGGCTACATCCTTCGTGATGCGGTTCTTGCCGCCAGGACCCGATTCCGACAGGTAGCTGACGGCTGTATCCAGGTCTTCGAGGATGAATCGGGCCACCTTGTGACGCGGACGACGCTTGGATGCCTCGATCAGTGTCTCTTCTACATCAGGGAGTGCCGTCTCTACAATCGGGCAATCGCCGATGTTCTGGAGCATATTGAAATAGTTGTAGGCACGCAGCACGTACATCTCGCCGATGTAGTGCTTGATGTTCGCTTCAGAACCCGTGATGGTACCGGCTTCGTACTTCGGCAGCACCTGGTCGAAGAAATAATTGCAGTGACGGATGTTGGTGAAGTCCCAGTCGCTGGAGCTGACTGACGAACCTACCTTCCATTCGCCGGGCACCCAGCGTGAAGAATAACCGGTGGCTGCCTGGTTGTCGGTGGCATTGTCGTTACCAAAGACACTGATACCATACGATCCATTGGCAATACTGGTGAAATTGTACAGGTTGATGCTGTAGGCCGCCAAGTCGGCTTCCGCACCGAAGTTACCGATGATACTCAAGTCACCGTGGTCGTCCAGACGGTATTTGCCCGTACTGATTTTTCCGTCTCCGTTCAAGTCGGCATACATGATGTCACCGGCCGTCCAGTTGCTGCCCAATGTGCTCTGGTCCACTTTTGCCAAATGAGCATCCATTTCTTCTTGTGAGCTGGCAATACCGATGGTCGTATATCCCCAGATGTCACCCAGCTTCGAACAGGTAACGGCCCTTGTAGTCGTAGTTCAGACGACCGAAGAAACCGGCAGTAGTCCACTTGTTATAGGCACCGCTTACAGCAGGATCCTTACAGGTAGTATTCAGCGTCGGCAGACCGGAGAGAATACCATACTGCAAGGCACTCATCTCCCGCTGGCGGAGCCATTCGCTCTGGAAACCGACCATCACTTTGGCATTGTGGTCACCAAACGAACGGGCACATTCCGTAAAGATATTGGGGTTGAAATAGTTGCTCTTGTAGTTGTATTCCTTCACTGCCGAGTTGGAGTTGCTGGTTACATAAGGCTCGTTGTCGCAGTTGTAACCGTAGGTGGTCAGCCAATCCTCGTGCAGGTTCTGATTCTGTATGCGGTAGTTCAACTCGGCATTGATGGTCCAGCCTTCCAACGGAGTGATGCGGAACGAGAGCTGATGTGCGATGATATCGGTCTGGTTCTTGTATTCACCACCGTTCTGCAGTTCTTCAATGTAGGATTCATATAACCAGTGGCCGTTCGGGTCGGTAGTCGGCAGAATGGGCCAGTAACGGCAGACATTGTGATAGAACAAACCGCCGTCGTCCGTAAAGGATGGCTGGGTATAGTCCGTACGGGTGAAACGCATGTTGTAGGTCATCGTCATCCACTTGGCCAGGTCAGCGGTGATTTTGGCAGTCACGGCATACCGTTGCTTGTTACCGTCGGCATGGCGCATGATACCGTCCTGTCCCAGGTAGTTGGCGGAGAAGTAGTATTTCATCTTTTCGCTACCGCCCGTCACACTCAACGTATGTTCCTGCGAGAACGAGTTGCCGAAGTGTTCCTTCAGCCAGTCGGTATTGGCTACCGGCAAGATATCCGTTGAGTCCCATACCTCCCAACGGTTGTTGGTGTTGTTGGTGTTCTTGAACATCAGCTGGGCATTGGGGTTCGACTGGGCATCCTTAATCTGCTGCAACTTGCTGTCGGATAACCAGATACCGGCACCCGAGTTGATGCTGGCATCGTTCATGTAGTTGGCCCATGTATAGGAATCCATCATCTCCGGCATGTTCAACGGGGAGTTGAAGCGGAAGCTGTTGTTGTAGTTGATGGTCGTCTTACCTTCTTTACCGCTCTTCGTCGTTACCAGAATGACACCACCTGCTGCACGCGAACCGTAGATAGAGGAAGCGGAAGCATCCTTCAGGACGGAGATGTTGTCGATGTCCTGCGGGTTCAAGGCATTCAGGTCGCCTTCCATACCGTCAATCAAGACCAACGGAGTGACCGAAGAACCGGCACCGATGGTACCTGTACCACGGATATTGAAACTCTTTTCGGAGTTCAAGGCACCACCGCCCGAACCGGTCGAGAAGTTCATACCCGCGACATTGCCCTGCAGCGCATCCACTACCGAGTTGACGGGACGGGCAGAGATGGCTTTCGAATCCACTGTGGAAACAGCACCGGTCAGGTTCACCTTCTTCTGGGTACCGAAACCTACCACTACCACTTCTTTCAGGGTCTGGGTATCGTCCTTCAGCGTCACATTGATGGGCTGACCGTCCCATACCACTTCCTGAGTGATGTAACCTACGAATGAAATCTGGATGACATCTCCCTTCTTCACGTTCGAAAGACTGAAGTCTCCATCCAGTCCTGTGATGGTACCGTTGGTAGTTCCCTTGACGACAACAGATGCACCAATGATGGTTTCACCCGTGGCATCTTTTACCACACCCGTACAAGCACCGTTCTGCTGGGCAATCATTGCCCCAGAAGCTGGAATCGGCGATGCTGCGTACGCATTGCCTGCGGCCATTGCTGACAGAAGCAGCAAGAAGGCCCCTACTGGTCTTGATTTCTTTAGCATAACTCATTTTGTTTTAGTTGTGGTCACCCAAGGGCAACGCACAACGTTTTTTAATAGTATTAGTGATTTGTATGCAAACGTAGGTATTTTTTCCGGTGAATCATTTATCAAAACGTTGACGATGATAGCCCCTTTCGGAAGCCTGCTAAAAAAAAGGGAAGCCCCGCCGTACACACGGCAGGACTTCCCGGTAACATTGAAATCCGATTTCCCAATCAGGTTTCGTAACAAAAACTCAAAACGATTATATAATCAATCAGTTAGTAGGGCCTTCTCCAGCCACTTTCGGCCATCCCGGATTCTGGTAGATAACCGAAGTGTTCAAATCCGTCTGGTCGCCACTGGCTGTCTGACGGAAGACAATCTGCGGCAAAGGATTCAGGTAATGAGCAGAAATAAAGTTATAGCCATTGAAAGCAGAGTTGTTCACCTTACTGATTTGGTAGGGACGGATGTACACACCGCTGATGCTTTCGCTGGACATGTTACCCTTACCGTCTTCTACACTGACAATCGCCAGATTCTCACCGGCAGCATTTGTCCATGTTCCTTCATAGACCGATCCCCAGTAGCGCATACCTTCGATAATATAGTTCTTCACCTGATCGCAGGCTCTCCAACGCTTCAGGTCGGCCCAGCGCATACCTTCTGCGATGAATTCGCAACGACGTTCACGACGGATGTTATACAAAGTAGCATCGATGAGCTGTCCGTGCGAGTAGGCACCGAAGTCACCTTTCGCCTCTTCAGTCATATTGGTAGCAGCAATCGTCTTGTTGAAATCTTCGTCCACCTTGGCGCGACGACGCAATGCCCTCCAGTAATTGGCAGCAGTATTATCAATGTTGCCGTTCAGTTCATAGCTGGCTTCCATATAGTTCAGCAACGCTTCCGTGCCACGGAAGACGATACTGCCGGATGTACCCTTGTGGTGCAAGGTCTGCATATAGCTGTCGTAGTGCTTACCTTTCTTGATGGCATAGCCGGTCACCATACGGGTTTCACTGTTGCCTTTTACAGTCCAGCTCAAGTTAATCTCGTTAAACGTACCGTCGGCATTGTAATCGTCAATATCACCGTCCTTTTTGGTGAACTGCTGGATGCGGGAGTCGCGGTCTTGCAGAGTGGCTTTTACCCCCTGCTTTTCCCATTCAGGGTCATAGCCCGAACCGGCAGCATAGATAGGCAGACCATTGCGCATCAGGTACGCATTTACCAAACCACGGGTATAGCCGGAACCGCCACCGTTGTTTTCCAGCTGCATCTGGATGTTATGGGTCACACTCTTCGATTCGTTGAATGCCTTCCACATCAGCACTTCGCTATAACCGTTCATGTCCTGGTCACAGAACATCGTATAGTACGGGTTCAGGCTGGCAAAAGCGGCATTCATACCTTCTGGCGCATCGGTATTTTCTACCAGATTGTTCACCAGTTTGTCACCGACCACCTTAGCGGACTTCATAGCCTCCTGCAGAAAATACTGGATCTCTGTTTGGGCATTGTAACCTTCGCTGTCGCTACCCGGCCATCCCTGACCACCCGGAACAAAGGCCGTACCTGCATGGTACTTTTCCCATGTTGCTTCGTAAAGTGCTACACGCGAACGCAACAAGTAAGCTACATCCTTGGTTACCCGGTTCTTTCCGCCCGGGCCCGATTCCTGCAACAGGTCGATGGCCTTCGACAGGTCGTCGAGGATAAAACGGGCCACCTTGTTGCGCGGACGACGCTTGGAGGCCTCAATCAGTGTTTCCTCTACGTCAGGTAGTGCAGTCTCTACAATCGGACAATCACCGATGTTCTGCAGCATATTGAAGTAGTTGTAGGCACGGAGCACATACATTTCGCCGATGTAGTGTCTGATATTGGCATCCGAACCCGTAATGGATTTTGCTTCGTATTTCGGCAATACCTTGTCGAAAAAGTAGTTGCAATGACGGATATTGGCGAAATCCCAGTCGCTGGAAGTCACGCTCGATCCGACTTTCCATTCGCCGGGTACCCAACGGGACGAATAGCCGGTAGCCGCCTGGTTGTCGGTTGCATTGTCGTAACCGAACACGCTGATACCATACGATCCGTTACCGATGCTGGTAAAGTTATAAAGATTGATGCTGTAAGCAGCCAGGTCAGCTTCCGCACCGAAAAAAGTTTCGGGCGTAATCGAACTTTCGGGCACCACATCCAGAAAATCATTGCAGGATGTCATACCTGTCAATGAGGTGCCCAACAAAATCATGGGGATATATTTCAGTTTCATAATTGTCTACTATTTTAGAATGTAACACTTAAACCAAGAGACACGCTCTTCTGCAACGGATAGGTCTTACCCAAATTGCCATTATAACCCGCTCCAATCAGTTCCGGGTCTGAAATGCCCGTAAAGCTGGTAATGGTCAACAGGTTTTCACCAGAAACAAAGAAGCGCAAATTTTCCACATAGAACTTTTCGGTCAAGCTCTTCGGCAACGTGTACCCCAATGTCAGGTTCTTCAGGCGGCAATAGGCAGCATTCTGCAAATAACGGGTCTGCGTATAAGTATTTCTGTCACCGCTCCAGTCTGGTCGTGGGTAATACGCCCCCTTATTTTCAGGCGTCCAGTAATCTTCGTGCTCCGTAAAGCCCAAAGCCTGCCATTTGCCCGTACCGGTGGCTCCCCAGAACGTGGCACTGCCAGCCATATAGTCACGTTTCAAAGTTCCCTGGAAGAAAATCTTCACATCAAATCCCTTCCAGGCTGCATCAAGATTCAGACCAAAGTTGTAACGAGGAGTCTCATTACCGATGATACTCAGGTCACCGTGGTTATCCACACGGTTCTCTCCCTTGTTCACTTTACCATCACCGTTCAAGTCGGCATACATGATGTCGCCGGCCGTCCAGTTGCTGCCCAATGCACTCTGATTGGCTTTCGCCAAATGTGCATCCATTTCTTCCTGCGAACCGGCAATTCCTATGGTCGTATACCCCCAGATGTCACCATGTTTGGCACCTGCATAGTATTTGTTCAGCTGCTTCGAATCGTTCGGATACTTGTCAATCGTCACCGTATTGTCACTCAACGTCAACGATACACCATAGCGGAAGTCATTAATTTGGTCGCGCCAGCTGATTTGCAAGTCCCAACCTTTGGAAGTCATATCCAAGTTGTTCACCTTCGGTTCAGAAGCCCCCAATACATCAGGCAAGTCCTTAGCGGGACCGACCATATCATAGGTCTTGCGCTGGAAGTAACCGAACGATCCAGTCAGTCGGTTGTTCAGGGCACCCCAATCAAGTCCTACTTCCCACGTACGGCTGCGTTCCCAAGTCAACAAAGAAGATACCAATGCCGGTTCGGCAGCCGTATTGGGCTTATTACCGTTCACCAGCCAACCGCCATTCTGCTGTTTGTAACTAATGGTCTGATAGAACGGATACCAACTGTCGGTATTCTGGTTACCGAGTTCACCCCAAGAGGCACGGAGCTTCAAGGTATTGATCTTGTCCGTCATGTTCCAGTCTTCCCAGAACTTTTCCTGGGCAACGTTCCAACCGGCAGAGAACGAGGGGAACCAGTTCCAGCGGTTATCGCGCAAGAAGCGGGAAGAACCGTCGTAACGAATGTTGGCTTCAAACAGGTAACGGCCTTTGTAGTCATAGTTCAGACGACCGAAGAAACCGGCAGTCGTCCACTTGTTGTAGGCACCGCTTACCTTCGCATCCTTGCTGGTCGTATCCAATGTAGGCAATCCCGACAAGATACCATACTGCTGGCCACTGACCGTACGCTGACGGAACCATTCACTCTGGAAACCGACCATCACCTTAAAGTTATGGTCGTTGAAGGAACGACTGTATTCCGTAAAGATATTCGGGTTGAAATAATTGCTCTTGTAGTTATATTCCCTCACCGACGAATTGGAATTAAAATCGACAAAGGGCTCGTTGTTCACATTGTACCCGTAAGTCGTCTGCCAATCGGTATGCGAATTGTCATTGTTGATACGGTAGTTCAATTCCGCATTAATGACCCATCCTTCCAACGGCGTAATGCGCAAAGCCAACTGCTGAGCCAGCACATCGCCTTGCGTCTTGTACATACCACCGTTCTGGAGACGTTCGATATAGGATTCAGGTACCCAGTGCCCGTTCGGGTCTGTCGTCGGGACAATCGGCCAATAACGGCACATGTCGTGATAGAATTGATCCGTACCATTCACCATGACAGAAGGTGCCTGATAGTCAGTACGGGTAAAGCGAGAGCTGTATGTCAGCTTCATCCACTTGGTCAGGTCAGCATTAATCTTGGCTGTTACCGCATAACGCTGCCGATTGTCATCGCCATGACGCAAAATACCTTCCTGGTTCAGGTAGTTGGCAGAAAAATAGTATTTCATCTTCTCGCTGCCACCATTCACGCTCAACGTATGTTCCTGCGTGAACGAATTGCCAAACTGCTCTTTCAACCAGTCGGTATTGCCTACTGGCAGGATATCCGTTGAATCCCATACTTCCCAACGGTTATTGCTATTGGCAAACATCTTCTGTGCATTGGGATTCGACTGGGCATCCTTGATCTGCTGCAGCTTGCTGTCGGAGAACCAGATACCGGCACCTGAGTTCACGCTGGCAGTGTTCATGTAGTTGGCCCATGTATAAGAGTCCATCATCTCCGGCATGTTCAACGGAGAATTGAAGCGGAAGCTGTTGTTGTAGTTGATGGTAGTCTTGCCCTCCTTACCGCTCTTGGTCGTTACCAGAATGACACCGCCCGCTGCACGAGAACCGTAGATAGAGGAAGCGGACGCGTCTTTCAAGACAGAAATGTTGTCGATATCCTGCGGGTTCAACGCATTCAGGTCGCCTTCCATACCATCAATCAACACCAACGGAGATACCGAGGAGCCGGCACCGATGGTACCTGTACCACGGATATTGAAGCTCTTGCTGGAGTTCAGCGTACCACCACTGGAAGCTGTCGAGAAGTTCATACCAGCCACCGCACCTTGCAGGGCATCCACTACCGAGTTGACGGGACGGGCGGAAATGGCTTTCGAATCGACGGTGGACACCGCACCTGTCAGGTTCACCTTCTTCTGGGTACCGAAACCGACTACAACCACTTCTTCAAGGGTCTGGGTATCGTCCTTCAGCGTCACACTGATGGGCTGACCGTCCCATACCACTTCCTGGGTGATGTAACCTACGAATGAAATCTGAATGATATCTCCTTTTTTCACATTGGAGAGACTGAAGTCTCCGTCCAGTCCTGTGATGGTACCGTTCGTGGTCCCTTTGACAACAACGGATGCACCAATGACGGTTTCACCTGTAGAATCGAGTACCACACCTGTACAAGTACCGTTCTGCTGGGCAATCATTGCCCCAGAAGCTGGAATTGGCGATGCTGCGTACGCATTGCCTGCGGCCATTGCTGACAGAAGCAGCAAGAAGGCCCCTACTGGTCTTGATTTCTTTAGCATAACTTTTAAGGTTTACGTCCTAAGTTCCAGTAGAACTTAGGACAATGTTTAATACAGTATTAGTTTGTTGACGCAAATATAGAGATAATTTTTATAAATGCCACAGAAAACAGCAGAAATTTGTTAGATATAGGAAAAATATACTATCAAATAAGAATTTTATAATAGCAATTAAGGAATAGTTCTACTGGTACTGATACCGCCTCGTTTCCCCAAAGGGCAGACTTCAATAGCTATGAAATAGAAAGAGAAGGATGTGTCGAAACTCTACGATACATACAAATTGTCATACTGATCGGCCATCACACGGGATGTGATGGCCGATCAGTATGACAGACAGAATGATAGACCGATGTTGTTTTTATAGCTTCACCGTTTCAAATTAGGATTCTTTTCCACTTCTGTATCTGGATAAGGAAGATAAATGCTTTCATCACCGGCCCAAGTGCTCTTGACTACCGGCACACTTTCGGAGGCCCAAATGCCCGGCACAATCTCTACCGGCTTGTTGGCAACGCGGTAATCGAAGTTCTTCTTCAATTCGTTCATGCGGAACTCGTCCGAACGACGGGTGACCATCGCTACCCAGTAGCCGGCCACTTCCCATCCGTGTTCGATGTAACAGGCCTCCGCCAGTTGGTCGGCCGTCATGGCATCTATGGCCACGGTCGTTCCATTACTCAGAGTTACCTGTTCATAGTCCGTTACGGCCCGCTTGCGTACCTGTCGCAAGTATTGCTTGGCAGACGCCAGGTCACCTCCCGAACGGGCGGCACTTTCGGCATACCAAAGAAGGACTTCCGAATAGCGGATGCAACGGGCACGGTGACCGTTGGTCATGCCCCGGTAATTACGCTGCATATAATTATAAGGTTGCGCCAGTTCCTTGCCGGTCTCGTCGCAGTTGGTGGTAAACGTACAGAACATGGGATGATAGGCAGCTACCATCTTTTCGCCGTTTTCGTCCAGCTGCCACCAGTCTACGACTTTTACAATGTTTCCGTCTGCATCTTCAAACGTTACTTTCGGGGCATAGACGGCATTCTTGCGCGGCCCGTCGGGATAACGCTGCCAAAAGGCGATTTCTCCCCAGGCATCTCCCCAGCCACCGTCGCCCAAACCTTCGAAACGGCAGCACGAGGTGAACTCGGAATCGTGGTTCCAACTGCCGTTCATCGGTGAATTGTTGATGCCCAGCACGGTGGCCTTATTGTAGTTATGCCCCATGGAATAGACCTGGCTCCAGTCTTCTTCCAGATAGAAGCCGTACTGGCTGTTCTTGTCAATGACTTCCTTCGCCTTGGCAGCTGCTTTGGCATAGTATTCCGTACCCTTGTTCAGCGGATAACCGGCCATCGACATATAGACAGCTGCCAGTGTGGCCTGGACGGCCTGACGGGTGACATAGTTATCGGTTCCGTTCACCTGGCGAGGAGTGATGGAATAACCGGTAGGTAACATGGTTTCGGCATGGGTGAGATCTTCCACAATAAGCTGGTAAATCTCCTCCACGGAAGAAAGCTGTACATCGGCAGCGGTCACATCGGCAGAAGTGATTTTCGGCAGCGGACCGAAGATGCGCACCAAGTAATAGTAACCGTAGGCCCGCCAGAAGTGTGCCTGCCCCAACGCTATGTTCACTTCTTCCTGCGACACAGGAGTCGAACCGGCATTGGCTAGAATCAGGTTTGCCGCCTTGATCATGTTATAGTTCATGTTCCAGGCATCTCGCACCCCCTTGTTGTTGCTGGTAGCACTGAACACATCGAGTTCGGCACACGCCTGCTTGTTCGAACCGGGATTGGCCGTAATGTCATCGCCCTGCCACTGGGGATAGAGCATATTGGTATAGATCTGCGTCTGCTGCACCTTCTCGTAGAGGGCATAGACACTGGCATCGAGGGCATCCTGCGAGATGAAGAAGTTGTCGGGAGTCAACTGCCCCTTCGGTTCTTCAGTCAGGAAATCGCTGCAGGAAGCGGCAAACAGGGAGGCAGCCAACAGGCAGCCTGTGAATATCTTTGTTCTCATATCGTTTCGTTTAAGTCAAGGTTATACGTTCAGAAATTCATGCGTACGCCCACCGTAATGGTACGGGGATTAGGATAAGCACCCATATCCAGTCCGTTGTCCCGGTCGACATTGTTGGCGCTGAAGGAAGCACCGGCGGGATCGATTCCCTTGTATCCGGTAATGGTAAAGAGGTTCTGGGCCGACAAGGACAGACGGACATCTGCGAACTTCATCACGCTCCGCGGAAACGTGTAAGCGATGCTGATGTTCTCGCAACGGAAGTAGTCGGCATCCTCCAGCCACTTGTCAGAGTTTCCGTAATTCTTGGTCGGTGCTCCCAAGGTCGGCATGGTGGTACCCACGTTGGCCAAGTAGTCCTTATCAGTCACGAACATAGAAGCTCCCACCATGGTGTTCATGGCAAAACGGACCATGTTGAGCCGCTGCGCCCCGAAGGCAGCATTGCAGAAGATATTGAAATCCCAGTTCTTGTAGGTCAAGGTGTTGTTCCAGCCCAGCGTAACATCCGGATTGGACTTGCCGATAACGGCACGGTCATCTCCCGAGGGCGTTGTTGTGGTGGCACCGTCCTTGGTGTAATAGGAATCCACCCACTGGCCGGCATCGTTCGTCACCAATCCTGCCCACCGGTAGCCATAGAAAGTGCCAATGGCTTCACCTTCCTTTACGATAGTACAGGCTTCTATGGTACCCGGCGAGGGCGATACGCCATAGAGTATCGGGTCGTCCGACAGCAATTTTGTCACCTTATTCTTCAGGTAACTTCCGTTCAAGGTCGTCGTCCACTGGAAATCCCGAGTCTGGAACAGGCGGGCCGACAAGGTGACATCCAGTCCTTTGTTGCTCACCTCACCGGCATTCACCCAGTAGGTGGTTCCTCCCAAATAGTTCGGAGCAGACTTCTGCAACAAGGCATCGGAAGTTTTCTTGGAGAAATAGTCCACGCTCAGCTGCAGGCGATTGTCGAAGAAGCCCACATCTACCCCCAGATCCAGCTGCTTCACCTTCTCCCAAGTCAAATCGGGTGTAGCCAGCCCGCTGGCCCAATAGCCGGTGTAGTTCGTAGTGGTGCCCATGTTGAAGGAAGTGGTTCCCATATTGCCGAGGGTGGAATAAGGAGCAATGTCCTGGTTACCGATGATACCATAGCTGGCACGGATTTTCAGGTCACTGACGGTCGGACGGAGCGGCTGGAAGAACTGTTCGTTCGAGACGGTCCAAGCGGCAGCAATGGAAGGGAAATACCCCCACTTCTTGTTCGTGAACCGCGAGCTGCCATCGGCACGGAACGTACCGGTAAGCATATACCGGTCGGCATAGTTGTACATGACACGTGCCACTCCGGACAACATCGTCCACTTGCTGAAACTATTGGACGCATCGCGGGTCTTGGCGTTCGCCACGTTCCAGTAGCCGACTTGCTCGGCAGCCAGGTTACGTCCCGAAATGCCCATACCACGGGTTTCCGACGAAGTGGCTTCCCACACGCCTGTAGCCGTCAGCGAGTGTTCATCCCACTTATGGAAATACGTCAGGTTGTTGGTGGTCTGCAACAGCAGCTTGTACGTATCACTGTTCCCCATCGTACTCTCTCCTCCCCTTGCAGTTGTCGACGAGCCGAAAGAATAGCTTTTGTAATCGGAATAATCGATACCATTGGTCGTGGTAAAGGTCAGGCCGTCGGCCAAGTGGAACTTCAGGTCCACGTGTCCGGTCACGACATTGTTCTTCCGGTCATTCTGATTGGCATGCAACAGGCCGTAGGGATTGGCCTGGATATTATTATAGGAATCGGTATTGTAAGCTCCCTGCTCGTTGTACATTTCCATGGTGGGCGAATAGTTCAGTCCGATCCACAGTGGATTCGACTGGTTCTGGTTGAACCCTGCTCCGGAATGGTTGGTCTGCGAAAGGTTCACATCGGCCGTCAGCTCCAGCCAACTGTAGAGCCGGGTGTGCAGATTCGCCTTCACTGCAAAGCGCTCCGACTCGGTGTCGGTGATGACGCCGCGCTGGTTCATGTAATTGCCAGAGAAATAGACCTGCGTGTCTTCTCCTCCTTTTGACAGGGCCAGCTTGTAATTCTGCACCACACCCGTACGCAGCAACTGGTCCATCCAATCGATACCTGGCTTAACCCCACTGATATAATCGGCCATGGCAGCCTTGGTAGAGGGATTATAGTCAGCCAGTGCCTGAGCGTATTCGCGTGTGCCCATCACTTCGGGAATGCCATAGGCATGGGCGAAGCCCAACGAAGCGTCGAGGGTCACCTGGGTACGCCCGGCCACTCCGGTCTTGGTGGTGACCAGCACCACACCATTGGCACCACGGGCTCCATAAATGGCGGTCGAAGAAGCATCCTTCAAGACCTGCATACTTTGGATGTCTTCGGGATTGATGCCTTCCAGTCCGCTTTCACGGACAATGCCGTCTACCACGTACAGCGGATCGTTCGACTTGCTGACAGAGCTGGAACCACGTACACGGATTTTCATGGCTCCTCCAGGAACGCCGCTCGACATGACGGACACACCAGACACACGCCCCTGCAGGGCATCTTCCACCCTGGCCACAGGCTGGTCCTTGAAACTCTTGTTGTCCATCACAGCCACCGACCCCGCCAGATCGGCCTTCCGCACGGCACCGTAGCCAATGACCACAATCTCATCCAATGCTTCCGTATCTTCCTGGAGGGTGACGGTCTGGAAACGCTGGTCTTGTGCAACCATTTCCACTGTCTTATAGCCGATGTAGGAAAAGACGAGAGTGGAGTGCTGCGTCACCGTAAGTTCGAAATCGCCGTCCATTCCTGTGACCACTCCATTGTAGACAGTCCCCTTTTCGAACACATTCACACCTATCAACGGTTCTCCGTTGACATCGAGGACCCTACCTTTCACCCGTAATTTCTGTTGTTGCACTTCATAGGCGGAAGGAACACCGGCAGCGGTTGCCGGAACAGCAAACATCCATACGCCTACAGCGACAGACATGACAGGTACCAGCCAGCGGATACCCCTAAAAAGCCCTTGCTTTTTTCCAGTCATTTTTTTCATAAATCATCAATTTAGGTTTAAACTACTTCTTGTATATATAGCGTTTTTGTGTATCTTCCTAAAAAGAGCTTATCTCTTTGCATGGCGAATATATAAAAAAGCAAAGGCATTTATTTTCAAAATCATCTATTTTACTTTCAGATTTCTCCAAATCGAAAGATTTTTCAGTTTTAGATAGCTATTTTTGGAAAGCTCCAGACTGAACGGCCATCCTCCGACCGTCCCCAGAGCGTCCCGAGGACAGTCGTATTACCGTTTCTGCAGGAAAAACTCCTTCATCAAGGCTGCGCATTCATCGGCCATCACCCCCTGGGTCACTACGGTCTTGGGATGCAAGGTCTGGGGTGCCAGTCGCTGGAAGCCCCGTTTTTCATCGACGGTTCCGTATACCAGCCGGGCCACCTGCGACCACGCAATGGCACCGGCACACATTACGCAGGGTTCCACGGTCACGTAGAGCGTACAATTGGTCAGGTACTTGGCCCCCAATGCGTTGGAAGCCGCCGTGATGGCCTGCATTTCAGCATGGGCCGTCACATCGTGCAATGTTTCTGTCAGATTGTGGGCACGGGCAATGATGTGGCCGCGACATACAACCACTGCCCCTACCGGTACTTCGCCCTTCTGGAAAGCCCTGACGGCCTCCTGCAAGGCTTGCTTCATATAAAATGTATCGTCTGCCATATTACCTCCTCATATCATGCTCTTTGAAAAGCATGGGATAATCTTCTTCCATATTTTGATGAATAAAAGACAAAATGGTTTCCCGGAACCAGCGCGCCTTGTTCTTGATCTGGTACTTTTGGAGGTACCGGTCAACAATTTGCACTTCTTCCTCACTCATCAGGCACACCAGCCGCTGCTTGCGCGGAGGGACTGACGAGGGTACTTTCTTGCGTTTTTTTCCGTTGTTTATCATAAGTATCTGCAAATTTAATCGTAATTTTGCAAAAACGCAAGAAAATGGCATCACATAATCGTTTGGGACAAGAAGGAGAAGCGGCTGCCGCCTGTTTCCTGGAAGGGAAGGGGTATGTCGTCCGTCACCGCAACTGGCGTTCAGGCCACAAGGAGCTGGACATTGTGGCGGTGGACCGTGACACACTGGTGGTCGTGGAAGTCAAGACCCGGCGGGACAATCGGTTCGGAGATCCGTTCACAGCCGTCGACAACCGGAAAATCCGCCGTATCGTCGCCTCTACCGATGCCTACCTGCGCCTTTTCAAGATTGACCTGCCGGTGAGATTCGACATCGTGGCGGTGACAGGCAGCGAACCGCCGTTTCACATCGAACATATCGAGGATGCTTTCCTGCCACCGATTTGGTAATGCACCGGAACATGGCAGACAGAACAAAACCTAACGAAGAAGAATGACATGGATATAGAGACCCTGCGGGAATACTGCTTGCGCAAGAAAGCCGCCAACGAGAGCTTCCCTTTCGACGAAACGACCTTGGTCTTCAAGGTCGTGGACCGTATGTTTGCCGTCGTGGACCTGGAGAGTCCCGACCACGTTGTCGTGAAATGTCCTCCCGACTATGCCCTGGAGCTGCGCGACCGTTACCACGGCATAGATGGGGCCTTCCACTTCAACAAGAAATACTGGAACCAGGTGGCCCTGACGGACGATGTACCCGACCCGCTCGTGTTGCAACTCATCGACCTTTCGTACGAAGAAGTACTTAAAAAGTTCACCCGCAAACAAAAGGAGGCCTATCATGCGTTACCCTGAACCGATTTTCATTGCCCAGACTGCATCGACCAACTCGTTCCTCGACAGCCTGTGCCGACAGGAAGCACTGCCTGACCTGACCTGTGTCTATACGGCCTTTCAGAGTGCCGGACGCGGGCAACGGGGCAACTCATGGGAATCTGCCAACGGAAAAAACCTGCTGTTCAGTTTCGTGGTCTTTCCCTCCTTTCTGGAAGTGCACCGGCAGTTCCGTCTATCGCAGCTAACGGCACTCGCTCTGCAAGAGACCTTATCGGCCTATACGGAAGGTATCACCATAAAATGGCCGAACGACATCTACTGGCACGACCGGAAGCTCTGCGGCACCCTCATCGAAAACGACTGGACCGGGACTCGGGTAAGCCGCTCCATTTCGGGCAGCGGGGTAAACCTGAACCAGGAACAGTTCGTGAGCGATGCCCCCAATCCGGTGTCTTTGTACCAAATAACAGGAAAGACCTACGAGGCCAAAGCCATTCTCCTGCAGGTGCTGGAACGGGCGGCCTACTACTACCAAGAGCTGAAGGCCGGAGAGGAAGCCACCATTGCCAAACGCTACTTGGAGCGACTATACCGGCGGGAGGGACTGCATCCCTACCAGGATGCGGAAGGATTCTTTCAAGCCCGTATCGTTGCGGTGGAGCCGACCGGCCGCCTCCTGCTGGAGGATGAACACCGCCGGCTTCGCAGCTATTATTTCAAAGAAGTCACCTACCTTCCCGAACAACCATGAATACCATCCATCGCCACATACTGGACATTGCCACTCCTGCCATCGTCTCGAACATCACTGTGCCGTTGCTGGGACTCATAGATGTAGCCATAGTCGGCCACTTGGGAGCCGCGTCGTACATCGGTGCCATTGCCGTAGGCGGCATGCTTTTCAATATGATCTACTGGATTTTCGGGTTTCTGCGCATGGGCACCAGCGGACTGACGGCCCAAGCTTACGGGAGGAACGACCGCCAGGAGGTTATCCGACTCCTGCTCCGCTCCACCGGTATCGGGGCAGGGATAGCCGCCTGCCTCCTTCTGCTGCAAGTGCCTTTACGGTATGCGGCCTTCCTTTTTATCGATGCGTCTCCTGAAGTGCAGTCGCTGGCAACCCGCTATTTCCACATCTGTATCTGGGGAGCTCCAGCCACCCTGGGACTATACAGCTTCACGGGGTGGTTCATCGGCATGCAGAACTCACGCTTCCCCATGCTGGTGGCAATTATCCAGAACCTGACTAACATCGTCTGCAGCCTGTTCTTCGTCTTCGGATGCGCGATGAGGATAGAAGGGGTGGCCTTGGGCACACTCATCGCCCAGTATGCCGGACTGCTGACGGCACTCTGCCTGTGGCGTCGCAGGTACGCCGACTACCGTTTGTCATGGGAAGGCGTGTGGGACCGCCAGCAGATGCAACGTTTCTTCCTGGTGAACCGCGACATCTTTCTGCGCACTCTTTGTCTGGTAGCCGTCATGTCGTTCTTCACCTCCACAGGGGCAGCCTTCGGCGACACACTGCTGGCTGTCAACACCTTGCTCATGCAGCTTTTCACCTTCTTCTCGTATGTGATGGACGGATTCGCTTATGCTGGTGAAGCCCTGACCGGCAAGTATATCGGAGCAGGCGACCGGCCGAACCTGCGCCTCAGCATCCGTGCCCTGTTCCAATGGGGTGTCAGTCTGTCTGCTGTGTTCACCTTGGTCTACTGGATAGGAGGTTCCCCGTTCTTGTCGCTGCTGACGGACAATGAGGAGGTCTTGCTGGCAGCTGTCCCCTATTTCCCTTGGATATTGGCCGTTCCTCTGGCCGGATGTGCCGCTTTTCTGTTCGACGGCATCTGCATCGGTGCCACTGCCACACGCATCATGCTACAGTCCGTCGCCATCGCTTCCGTCTGCTTTTTTATTCTCTACTACGGTGGGCGTGCCTGGTGGGGCAACCATGCACTGTGGCTGGCCTTCGTCGGTTATTTGGCTGTCCGGGGCATCCTGCAGGCCCGTTGGAGCCTGCGCTGGAAGGCATTTTCCTCCGAAGGATAAAAAAAGCATCTCTCCTGTTTCTTTGTTAGAAAAAAATAACTAACTTTGCTCCAAACACCTTAAAAAAAGAGAAAATTATGGCAAAATTCAAACGCATTCTGCTCAAGTTGAGCGGTGAAAGCTTGATGGGAGAGAAGAAATACGGTATTGACGAAAAGCGGTTGGGAGAATACGCCCAGCAAATCAAGGAAATCCACGATATGGGTGTCCAGATTGGCATCGTCATCGGTGGCGGCAACATCTTCCGCGGACTGAGCGGTGCCGGCAAAGGCTTCGACCGTGTCAAGGGCGACCAGATGGGAATGCTGGCCACCGTCATCAACAGCCTGGGACTCAGTTCCGCATTGGTAGCAGCCGGGGTAAAGGCACGGGTACTGACGGCCATCCGTATGGAACCTATCGGCGAATTCTATACCAAATGGAAGGCCATTGAAGCCATGGAAAACGGGGAAGTGGTCATCATGTCGGCAGGTACCGGCAACCCGTTCTTCACGACCGATACCGGCTCGTCTTTGCGCGGCATCGAAATCGAAGCGGACGTGATGTTGAAAGGAACGCGCGTGGACGGCATCTACACCGCCGATCCGGAGAAAGATCCTACGGCCACCAAGTTTGACGATATCACTTATGATGAAGTGCTGGCCCGCGGCCTGAAGGTCATGGACCTGACCGCCACCTGCATGTGCAAAGAGAACCACCTGCCCATCATCGTCTTCGACATGGACACCGTGGGCAACCTGAAGAAAGTGATGTCTGGTGAAAACATCGGTACGCTGGTTCATAATTGATACTTATTTTTTATACGCCAACATTTTTAACCCTAAACATACAAAGCTATGTATCCACTTAAATTTCAGCCCTTATTGAAATCCACCATTTGGGGTGGTGAGAAAATCATTCCGTTCAAGCACCTCGACCTGCAACAAGAGAAAGTAGGCGAAAGCTGGGAAATCTCCGGCGTTCCGGGCGACGAATCCATCGTAGCCAACGGAGCGGATGCCGGCAAGAACCTGCAGCAGATGATGGACGAGTACAAAGGTGCCTTGGTCGGCGAAGAGAACTACAAGCGCTTCGACGGTCAGTTCCCGCTGCTCATCAAGTTCATTGACGCGCAAGACGACCTCTCTATTCAGGTACATCCCGATGACGAACTGGCTCAGCAGCGTCACAACTCACGGGGAAAGACTGAGATGTGGTATGTCATCGGTAACGACGGGGGCAAAGCCCACCTGCGCTCCGGACTGAGCCGACAGATTACGCCGCAGCAATATGCCGACATGATTGCCGACAATACCATTACCGATGCCCTGAAGGAATATGCCGTACAGCCGGGCGATGTCTACTACCTGCCCGCCGGACGCATCCACAGCATCGGTGCCGGCTGCTTCATCGCCGAAATCCAGGAAACCTCGAACATCACGTACCGTATCTACGACTTCAACCGCAAGGACAAGAACGGCAATACCCGTGAACTCCACACTGAACTGTCGAAAGATGCCATCGACTACTCGGTAGAAGACGATTACCGCACGGCGTATACACCGAAGCAGAACGAACCTGTAGAACTGGTGGCCTGCCCCTACTTCACCACGACCGTGTACGACCTCACTGAATCCATGAGTCTGGATTACAGCGAGCTGGATTCGTTCGTCATCCTCATCGGCATGGAAGGATCCTGCACCGTGACCGACAATGAAGGCAATGCCGTGGAACTGCAGGCCGGCGAATCCATCCTTTTCCCGGCTACGACCAAAGGACTGGAAGTGGCCCCGAAAGGAAACGTGAAATTCCTCGAAACCTATGTCTAACCCGTGCAGCTGACCATCATGAACAAACTTTTCACCATCGGTTGCGGTGTCGCCCTCGCCGCCTTGGCTGTGAGCTGCTCCCCTGCACAGCAAGATGCACCGGCTGACTATACGCAGTATGTCAATCCCTTCATCGGTGCAGCCGACAACGGACACACCTTTCCAGGTGCTTGTTCTCCCTTCGGCATGATCCAGACCAGCCCCGTCACGGGAGCCGTGGGATGGAGATACTGCTCCGAGTACGTTTATACCGACTCCATCATCTGGGGCTTCTCGCAGACTCACCTCAACGGGACCGGTTGTATGGACCTGGGTGACTTGTTGGTCATGCCTGTCACGGGACAGCGGCAACGGGCCTGGGATGATTATCGCAGTCCGTTCAGCAAGACTACGGAAGCTGCCGCTCCGGGTTACTATACCGTGACGCTCGACCGTCCGGGTGTGAAAGCGGAACTGACCGCCACCACCCATGCTGCCCTTCACCGCTATACCTACCAGCAAGCCGATTCAGCATCGGTACTGATTGACCTTCAACACGGTCCCAGCTGGAACGACAACCAGTACCACTCGCAAGTCCGCCTGTGCGAAACGCAGTGGGAGGATGCTTCCACCCTGACAGGACACGTGAAAAACAGTGTGTGGGTAAACCAGGACTACTTCTTCGTTCTGCAGTTCGACCATCCTGTGGCTTCCACCCTCCAGCTCCCGATGGGCGACACCGAAAAAGGCCAGCGCATCGTCGCTACCTTCGACGGAGTACAGCCTGGTGACCAGGTGCTGATGAAGGTGGCCCTTTCCACCACCAGTATCGAAGGGGCCCGGAAAAACCTTACGGCAGAATTGCCAGGATGGGATTTCGAGGCAGTCCGCCAGGCTGCTCACGACGAATGGAATTCCTACTTGAGCCGCATTGAACTGGAAGGGACGAAAGAGGAGAAAACCAATTTCTACACCTCGTTCTACCATGCCCTCATCCAGCCCAACGAGATCTCGGACGTGGACGGCATGTATCGTAATGCTGCCGACTCCATCGTACCGGCCACGGGAGGCAAGTTCTATTCCACGTTCTCCGCATGGGACACGTATCGTGCAGCCCATCCTTTCTACACCCTGATGGTACCCGAGCGGGTGGACGGTCTGGTCAACTCGCTCGTCGACCAGGCCGATGTACAGGGTTTCCTGCCTATATGGGGATTGTGGGGCAAGGAGAACTATTGCATGGTGGCCAACCACTCGGTCTCCATCGTGGCTGAAGCATATGCCAAAGGGTTCCGCGGCTTCGATGCCGAACGGGCTTTCCAGGCTATCAAGCGGACACAGACCCAATCGCACAAGCTGAAGTCGGACTGGGAAACTTACATGAAGTACGGCTACCTGCCGACCGACCTCATTGCCACCGAATCGGTTTCCTCTACCCTGGAAAGTGTATACGATGACTATGCTGCGGCCGACATGGCCCGCCGTTTGGGCAAGACGGAAGATGCCGCTTATTTCGAACAACGCGCTAACTTCTACAAGAATCTGTTCGACCCGACAACGAAGTTCATGCGTCCGCGCAAAAGCGACGGCACCTGGAAATCTCCGTTCAATCCCAGCCAGGTAGGCCATTCGGAAAGTGTGGGAGGAGACTACACAGAAGGAAATGCCTGGCAGTACACCTGGCACGTACAGCACGATGTTCCCGGCCTGATTGCCCTGATGGGTGGCGAAGAAGCATTCTGCACCAAACTCGACTCCCTCTTTACCTTGAAGCTGGAAACCACGCAGGCGGATGTCACCGGCCTCATCGGGCAGTATGCCCACGGCAACGAGCCCAGCCATCATGTCACCTACCTCTATGCTTTGGCCGGCAAGCCGGAGCGTACGCAGGAACTGGTACGTGAAATCTTCGACACGCAGTATCGTCCGGAACCCGACGGCCTGTGCGGCAACGACGACTGTGGCCAGATGTCGGCCTGGTACATGCTCTCTGCCATGGGATTCTATCCCGTCAATCCCGTCAGCGGACAATATGTCTTCGGTGCTCCCCAGCTCTCCAAGATGGTGCTTCACCTGGCCGATGGCAAGACATTCACCATCATTGCAGAAGGATTGAGCAAGGAGAACAAGTACGTTGACAGCATCACCCTGAACGGGGAACCGTACACCCAGAACTACATCACCCACGATGACATCGTAAAGGGTGGCACACTGGTATATAAGATGAAGGCTCTCTAAACATTACATACAGCGCCCAAAGGATTCCCTATAAAGGATGTAAACACAAAGAAACGAAGGCACAAAGGAAATTTTTCTTTGTACCTTCGTTTCTTTGTGTTCAACAGACTCTTTGTGAACGCTGTTTCTCTGTGTTTCAAGTCACTTATTGCACAAAGCAATCACCACCGGTTTCGACTGTCGGATGCGTCGGCCCGTATCCGTCAACAATCCCGTTTCGGCATTGCGGGCATATACCTCAATTTCATTCGTATCACGGCATGCCACCAATACGAACTTTCCATTGGGCGTAATGGCAAAGTTACGCGGATGTGCCCCCGTCAGCTGATAACCGACTTTCGTCAACCGTCCGTTGGTTGCATCCACTGCAAACACAGCCAGTCCGTCTGCCTGCAGACGATTGGAAGCATACAGAAACTTCCCGTCGGGGGACAAGTGAATATCCGCACTGCCCTTTGCACCGACCGTATCAGCCTGGATGCTCTGTACCTGCGTGAAAGATGCGCCGTCATACTCCATGACCACTACATCGCCTTTCAGTTCATCAATCAGATAAAGATGCTTTTCCCCGGCATCAAACACGGAATGACGAGGACCCGAACCGGGTGCCAAAGGGATATCAAAGGCAGCCATCCGGTCTATCAATCCCTCACCCGAAGCATCGGCCGGGAATGCGTGAATACAATCCGTCCCCAAGTCATTTGCCAACAGCAATTTCCCGTCGGGCGTAAAATAGACACAATGCAAATGGGGCTGTTCCTGCCGCTCAGCATCCGGACCGTTTCCTTCAAAGGCAATGACCTGTCCCTCTCCTAACACTCCCGTCTCATCGACCGGGAACACCGTAATGCTTCCACCGTTATAGTTTGCCGTCACCACATAGTCCTCGTTCGGACTAAGTACGATGTTGCAAGGAGCAGCCCCCTCGGTAGGACTCTCGTTCAGGAATGTCAGTTGTCCCGTTTCCGGATCGAAAGCCAGCGCATTGGCCGTCGATGTCTTGTCCTCGTTCTCACCGACCGAGTACACCCGGCGCCGGTCCGACGATACCGTCAGGAACGACGGATTGCGAATGCCTTTCCATCCGTTGCGGTACACCGCCTCCCCGGTTTCCTGGTTCAGTCCATACACCTTGATACCCTCCTCCTCCGCTTCGGCATAGCTGCCCACCAGCATCAGTAAAGTATCCGATTCCATCTCTCCGGCAACACTTTTCTTGCCGCCATTCCCTGAGCATGCACCCAAACAGGCAGCTCCCAACCACAAGGCCATAATCGATTTTTTCATCCTTATATCGGTTAAACAAATTAAAATACGGGCCAAATATACGGTTTTTCGGAGAAAAACTTGCACGAAAAGGCCAAAAAGCGTACATTTGTCGCAAGAATGTGTACAGCATCTATGGGGTTGTTTGGTTTTGACAGCGAGAGATGTGGTACGTAAGCATGCAGTGCGTGGTTGGTTGGCACTATAATCCCAGTCAGCAAACAATTATCTGGCAACGAATCTTACGCTCTCGCTGCTTAATCGAAGTACAGTAGATTAGCTTTATTTCTGCCACAGTGGCAGAAACGAGACATCGCCCAAAAGCTCTTGTTCCGAAGCGTTTGAACCGGCGGTGCAGTAAAATCGGGAATAGTTCCGGCTTCGTCCCACAGTCGGAATGAACTTAAAGGGACTAAGGTGTAAGTGGGTGGCTCTGGTCTTGCTTGCACACGAAAACCGAAGGCAGAGATAAGCATGTAGAAAGCGTATGGCTTCCTTGTTTGGAC
>SFDG01000114.1 GCA_004558305.1 Phocaeicola plebeius | reverse complement strand
CCGTGGCAGCGTATTCAGCATTGTGCCCGATGCCGAGGGCCGGTTGTGGATCGGTACCTCGCATGGACTGTTCTGCTACAAAGGCAAGGAACTGGTGGCCCATTATACCAGCAGCAACTCGAAGCTGCCCGATGGGAATGTCTATGAGATCTTTTTCGATTCCACCCATAAGGGATGGATCTGTACCGAAACCGGTATGTGCTTGTGGGACCCCTCTTCGCAGAGCTTGCGAACAGACGGCTTTCCCGAAGGCTTCATTCATCGGGAGAAAATCCGCACGGTGTATGAAACCTCCGACCATCAGCTCTATTTCCTGCCCGAAAAGGGGCCGCTGTTCGTGTCCGACCTGTCCATGCGCCGGTTCAAGCGGTTGGCACCTGAGCTGATGGACAACAAGTCGCTGTTGGCCGTCATCGAAGGACAAAACGGCTGGCTGTGGATTGCTACCAGCAATGGCATCTATCATTATGACCGCCAGGAGCAGTGCATCCCGTATCATTTTGCCCATGGCAACATCAGCCCCACCTTTATCAACAGTTCTCCTGTCCGCGACGAACAGGGCCGGCTGTGGTTCGGCAATTCGCGAGGGCTGGTCTATGTGGACGACTTGCAGATGAGTGAAGAACAGAGCCATTTGTTCCGTCCGGTCGTGTCGCAGGTGCTGGTGAACGGTACCGACTATCCGGGCTGCCGTTGTCCGTCGGGAGGAGTGGAGGAAGTCCGGCTGGACCGTCAGTATGGCAACCTGACCTTCCTCTTGTCCGGTCTGACCTATTCCGATGTTTCCAATCTTTCCTACGAATACAAGATGGAGGGTCGGGACGAGGAATGGTTGCCGCAGACAGGATTGTCGGAAATCAGCATCTACGACCTGCCTCCCGGCAGCTATCGTTTGCTGCTGCGCCGGTCGGGAGTGCCCGAGAGCGAGATGTCCGTACGGGTAAAGGTGGGCCGACCCTTGGAAGGAAGAATCCTCGTCGTCGGCATCGTGGCGGTGCTGTCGGTGGGGGCGTTCCTGTTCGTAGGCAAAGTCCGTCGCAGGAGGGCTGTCCGGCTGGCAGCAGCCGTGGATCGGCAGGATCAGGAACCGGTGGAAGAAATGCCGGATGAACCGGTAGACGAAACGGACGAGGTACAGGAAACGGGTGATGGGACAGAACCGGAAGGCCCTCCGTCTGCCGATGCGGTGTCGGCTGCCGAGAAATACAAGACCAACAAGGTCAGTCCGGAAGAATGCAAGCGGCTGTTGAAACGCCTCGACCATGAAATGCGGCAGAACCGTCCGTATGTGAATCCCAATCTCAAGATAGCCGACCTGGCCGTGGCCATCGGTACCACGCCGCATGCGCTTTCCTATGTCTTCAACCAATACCTGCAGCGCAGCTACTACGATTATGTCAATGAATTTCGTGTGGAGGAGTTCAAGCGGCAAGTGGAGAAGAAGGGAGTGGACAAGTACACGCTCTCGGCCTTGGCGGCAGAGTGCGGATTCAATTCGCGGGCCACTTTCTTCCGCTATTTCAAGAAAGTGACCGGCATCACTCCCAACGACTATGTGAAACAATTGGGAAAGTGAGTGGAATGTCCGTCAGCTTCGTATATCCTTATAGTATTTAAAACTACACACAAGATGAAAAAACTGTTTTTGTTCGCCTGCCTCTTGATGGCAGGCGAGGGATATGCGCAGCAACATCCCTGCTTTTTGACAGATGCCCAGGGGAAAACCGAAACGCAACGCCTCGTGCGGGAGGAAGAATGGGCGAAAGAGGTATTCGGACAACTGAAACGGCGGACCGACCAGTATGCCGACAAGGGGGCGGAGTGGCTGACTTCCCGCCTGCAGATGTACTGGAAATCGAGAGCTACAGAAGTGTACATCAAAGGGGAATACTATTCCCATGCCGGCGGACCGGCAGCCCCTGCCCCGACGGTCATGTACACCGGGGCGCGGAGCCATGCCACGAACTATGAGCGGCCGAAACTGGAAGACCTGCCCCCTTATCAGGAGGACGAACGGGGACTGTACTTGGTGAACAAGGTGCTGGAGGGAAAGCCCCACGAATGGGCTCCCCTCAGCAAGACGGGCAACATTATCCAGAGCATCAACAACGAAATCGTGAGCATCGCGCGCGATGCGGCCTTTCTGTGGTGGATGACCGGCGAACGGAAGTATGCTGAGCTGGCGGCTTCGGTGTTCGACACTTACATGACCGGTATCTACTACCGGGGTGTGCCCCAGGACCTGAACCACGGACACCAGCAGACATTGGTGGGCATGAGCACGTTCGAGGTCATTCACGAGGATGCCGTGAATGCGCTGGTGCCGCTCTATGATTTCCTCTACGATTACTTGAAGGAAACGAAGTCCGACAAGATGGAGGTATATGCTTCGGCCTTCAAAAAGTGGGCCGACAACATCATTGCCGGTGGTGTGCCCCACAACAACTGGAACCTGATGCAGGCACGTTTCGTGCTGACCATCGGACTGGTGCTGGACGACAACGACCGGTATGCCGACGGGAAGGGACGCGAGTATTACATCGATTACGTGGTGAACCGTTCGTCCATCCGCCAGTGGTCGATCAAGCAGCTGGCCGAGTATGGCTACGATGCCGAGACCGGCATCTGGGCCGAGTGTCCCGGTTACAGCCAGGTGGTGCTCAACGACTATACCGACCTGGTGACCCTCTTCGACTGCAATCTGCACCGCGACCTGACGCAAGAACTGCCGGTCATCCTGCAGGCAGCCCGTGCCAATCCGCAATACCTGTTTCCCGACCGGCTGACGCTGGGCTTCGGCGACACCCATCCTTCTCCGATCAATGCAGCCATCTATTCCCGGTTGGTGGCCAATGCACAGCGATATGGCAAGCAGGAACAGGAACGGGAGTTCACGGCGTTGCTGAAGCTGTTCTCGCCGGCTGCTTCCGCTGCTGCGGGCAAGCCGCAGGTACGGGTAGCGGTCACTTCGTTCTTTGCCGACAAGCCGTTGGTGACTGACGATCGGATTCCGGCCCTGCCCATCGACAGTTGTGTCACTCCCTCCTTCTATGCCCCCAATGCCAGCTGGCTGGTCTTGCGCAATGGCATGGACCGGCGGAACAGTCTGATGGTCGCCTTGAACGGCAGTTCGGGCAATCACATGCATGCCAACGGTATCAATATGGAACTGTATGGCAAAGGCTATCGCCTGGCACCCGACGGCGGAATCGGCTTGACCTCGTATTCGGGACTGGATTATCTGGAATACTACAGCCAGTTCCCGGCGCATAATACAGTATGTGTGGATGGCATCTCTTCCTATCCGGTCATGAAAAGCAACCATGCCTTTCAGGTGCAGGGCTGTTTCCCACAGCCAGGAGCCAAGGTGGACTATCCCTCTGTGGCCTACAGCGACATCTATTTCCGCGAGCCCGAATCGAATGCCGACCAGACCCGACTGACCAGCCTGGTGACAACTGGCGACAAGACGGGGTACTATGTAGACATTTTCCGCAGCCGCAAGCAGGAAGGCGGTGACAAGATGCACGATTACTTTTACCACAACTTGGGGCAGGAGATGCAGCTGACGGCTTCCGACGGGTCTGACCTGTCTCTGCAGCCTACCGAGGAGCTGGCGTTTGCCGGAGCGCATCTTTCTGCCTATTCCTATATCTATGACAAGCAAATGGCAACGACTTCCCGTGACCTGCAGGCGGTCTATACAATGAAGATGCCCGATGGCGACGACATCCGCATGACGATGTGGATGAAAGGGGAAATGGAACGTCAGGTGTTCCAGGCCCTCAGCCCCATGACCGAAGGGCTGAGCCGACTGAAGGAGATGCCCTATTCCGTGAAGGACCAGCCTACACTGACATTCGTGGCACGCCAGAAAGGGGAAGCATGGAACCGTCCGTTTGTGGCTGTCTACGAACCCTCGTCCGTCGCGGAGCAGGGAAGCATCGCCTCGGTGGACTATCCGGCAGTGGACTGCGACGAAGCCGGCAGTCATGTGGCGGTACGGGTCGTACACAAGGACGGACGAAAGGACCTGATTCTTTCGTCCGAAAATTCCGGACACACTATGAACGTATCGGACATCACGGCCCGTTGCGTCTATGCCATGTACGGCCATTCGGCAGAGGGCAGTACCTATTTCCTGGGCAATGGCACTTTCCTCAAGACGGAGGAAGCCGAGATGGCGGTTACTGCAGGCAGCGGCGATGTGCTGCTGGAACCGGCAGGGGACGGATGGAATTATTCGGCCTCCGTTCCGTTCACCTGGACATACCGTGGCCAATCACGTTCCTGCCCTGCCGGAAAAGGACATATCCGCCGCTGACAATGCTGACGGAGAGTTTCAGATAATTATTTGAAACTCTCCGATTCGGATATATAAATATCTGCTTTTTAGTTTGTTGCCGCTCTTGAAGTCTTGAATTATTCATTGATATTCCTTGACGGTCTGAAAAATTTTGGCAGTCAGAAAATTCCCCTACTTTTGCAACTGTCAATTAACCCCAAAAGACTAATAGAATATGAAAGACCAGAACAACGACATTCATCTCATGGTTGCCGAATCGTACAGGAAGTA
>SFDG01000032.1 GCA_004558305.1 Phocaeicola plebeius | reverse complement strand
TGGAATCGGAGGTATGTATGCGTTCATCGGCGGCATGGGATGGGCAGAAATCTTTGCAAGTGCCAAATACCTGGATTTGCTGGATGAGAACGGCCGTAATGATTGGCGTCCCGGCAAGAGAAAAATCATCGATGCCCGTGCCAACTTCATTGATCCACAATATATTCAGGAGGAAGATGGGTCCTATACAGAAGTGTTCAGATTCATCAAGAACCTGACGGATGCCTCCGGCAAACAGACAGGTTATGCATACGTACAGGCTCCCATTACCAGAAATGGCCAGGTTATCACCTGCAAGGATGGTGAAGAAACGTACACACTGACTGCAGTCAATGCTGACGAAGAAAAATACGCTGTGGTCCACAAAGACGGCAATACCTACGAAGGTGTGATCGACTACAAAATGTACGACAATGTAGGTTATCCTCAATTCTATATTGTCAAATGCTCTAATGAGGGTACTGCAAGTGGTACAGCATCTTCTCACCTGTACTCCCCGCTGATTTCACGATTGGGAGAGATTTACCTGAACAGAGCTGAAGCCTATGCGAAGTTAAGTAAATATGGATTGGCTTTGAGTGATTTGAACACCATCCGAGAGCGGTCAATTATTGGTGGAGGCTATGCATCGTTGAGCGCAGACAATGCACGTGACAGAATTGAAAAGGAACGTCAACTGGAATTGGCTTTCCAGGCAGAGCGCAGTTATGATGTATTCCGCAATGGCGGCACTCTGACTCGCCACTATCCGGGTACCCACGATGGTATGCTGGAAGTACCTGCTACTGATTACCGAGTCCTGTATTACATTCCTCAGGATGCCATCAACGCTTATCCGGGCACGCTGACGCAGAACCCGACAGATAACAGCGGTGTGATTCTGAACTGATTATAGGATATTTATCCTCTACAAATAGTTTGTCATTCTGAGCGTTAGCGAAGAATCTGTAGACCATTAGTATGTTTTCAGATTCTTCACTACGTTCAGAATGACAATTCTTTTTGTATCCAAGCCTATTAAAGATACGTGTCACCGAAAAGTTACTTGCTATCGAACAGGAAAGATACTTGCCATCGGGAATAAAAGATACATGAGTAGTTGCCGACAGCCACTTACTTTTGCGTTCAGCCAAGGCTGAACGGTTCCCGAAGTTATCTTCTACCCCCATGGATTATATCTTCGATGACCGTTCAGCCTTGGCTGAACGCAAGATGCAATGAACAACCTTTGCACATTGTTCTATCAGACTCCATCAACAAAGGTATACACCCTTCAAGACAAAGGTATATACCTTTCCGGACAAAGAACCTGTCCCTATCGGCTGAAGGACTTGTCCCTACCTTCCCAAGAACCCTACTGTTGGTTCATATACTCTTTCGGAGTCATCCCTTTCAACTTGTAGAAGTAACGGTTAAAGGTAGACAACGAATTGAAGCCGCTCAGTTGCGCCACCTCCGC
Source organism: Phocaeicola plebeius (assembly GCA_004558305.1). Taxonomy (GTDB): domain Bacteria; phylum Bacteroidota; class Bacteroidia; order Bacteroidales; family Bacteroidaceae; genus Phocaeicola; species Phocaeicola plebeius_B. The sequence continues at coordinate 34,401 of SFDG01000032.1, read as the reverse complement.
CACAGTTTTCCGGCCATCGGAAGCAGGCATGTTCTCCATATACCTGCACGCTTCCTTAATGCGGAAGCCGTTGACATAGTCATAGAAAGTCTGGCCCACACAGCGGTTCAGATAGTCGGACAGGTAGGTCTTGTTGGTACCGACTGCCAAGGCTACATCGTACAGGGATATGCGTGGGTTCAGATAATACTTCTCCTCGTTCATGCACCGTTCCAGGCGTTGGGCCAGCTGACTCTCCCATTCTTCCAATTTCACCTGGTCCAGTTCTCCCTCCCCTTCAGCCGGCTGATTGCTGACTTCCACTTCCAGCACCTCTTCCCCCACATCGGATGCAAAAGGTCGCGCAGAAAAGGCAGAAGAAACCTGACGGACAACTCGGTGACGACGGGCATATATAAACAGGAAGGTCCACATCAGGGTGACGAACAAGTTGTAGAGAATCTCGCTGAGCCATGTCGTTTGGTCGAAAGCAATGACAAAGAAGAACAGGGACAGGAAATACACGATGCTCGACACGATCACCCACGTCACATCGAGGTTCTCGTTGTACGAGTAGTTCTCGGAGATGAAACGGCGGTAGCGATGGGCAAAGACCAGTACCCCCACAATGGTGACAGCCGCCATCGAATAGGCCATCGAATAAGCCGCTATCACCGTCGTTTCCGTTGGCCAACACAGGAACAGCGGAATAAACACCGACTGCACGCCGACGGCCATCGCCATGCGCCCGGGAGTGGAAAAGCCCGGACGAGTGACCTCCAGGAAGAAGGAACAGGAGAGCGGCACGCATAGCAGGTCAATCACCACAATCAGGTCGTTCAGTACTTTCAGGTTCTTCCACTCCTCGACGAGAAAGACCATATCGAGCGAATAGCAGACGGCCAAACCCACCGTACCGGTAAACAGGACCCTCATCATCCGCTTGCGACGAATATACCGATGAAGCTTGAAGCACCAGAGCAGGAAGAACAGGGTAGCGGCCCCGCGCACGTAGTGCGCCAAGGCTTCAATCGTCGTCATCATATTCCCCTCCTTCTCCGCTTACGGCGCTGCGCCTGCTTCCGCTGATAGGTCAGCCAGCGGCGACGGATCTGCCAGATACACAAGGCCAGCACGACCACGAGGATGACGAGGACAATGTTGCTGTTGAGATTGTCACCTTTCACCCGCGACCAGATGTCGAGCACTTCTGCCGTCTTGTCGCCGATGTCACGAATCATGGCACAGCGGGCAATGATGGAGCGGTCGGGGTACTGCGTGACGGACAACTGTACCGAATCAGCCCCCTCGCCGAAGAAGTAGCTGGCATCCACCGTTGTCTCCAACGTAGAATCGATGCAGGCCTCCAGGATTTCAGGGGCAGCCACTGCACTGACATAGCCGGTCTCCTCCATGTTGCGCAAGGCAATGTCGGGACGGCACAGGAAATTGATGAAATAGCTGGCAGCCTGCCTGTTGCGGGCATACTTCGGGATGACCCATCCGTCGTACCACACATTGCTGCCCTCGCAGGGGATGGTGTAGGCCAGGTCCACGCGGACTTCAGCCGCCTCTTCAATCGCCCACTGGGCATCGCCGCTCCAGGTCACGTTCATCCACGCCTTGCCCTTGGTCATCATTTCCTTTCCGAAATCGGCCTCCCAGCCTGCCACATTCGGCTTCAGCAGCTTCAGGTACTTTTCTACCGAGTCCATGGCTGCCGGCGAATAGTCGTTCATCAGCTGGCGGACCGTCACCGTGCCTGCCGCCAGTTCGCGGCGGTGCGAATAGAGCATGGCGGTGCCGTAAGCATCGCGGTAGGCATCCTTCATCAGGATCTTTCCGGCAAAGTGCGGGTCCCAGAGACAGCCCCAGGAATCGAGCTCTTCTTCCTGCACCAGCTGGGTATTGTACAGAATGCCTGCCGTCCCCCACATGTAGCAGACGGCATAGCGGTCCGCAGGGTCATCGAGCGACAGGCTCAGCTGGTCTATCTGCTGGCGGATGTACGGAGCCACCCCCTTCATGTAGTTGGGAGAACCGGCAAATACCGTATCGATGGGCAGCAGGAGTCCCTTGTGCAGCATCCGTTCGATGATGTACTCCGACGGACAGACCACATCGAAATCCTCATGCCCCTTCTCAATCTTGGTGAGCATGATTTCGTTGATGTCGAAAGTCTGGTAGACAATGCGTACCTCCTTTCCGGTCTGTTCTTTATAATACTGCTGGAAGTCCTCCAGCACTCCTTCACCGATATAGTCGGCCCAGTTGTAGACCTTCAGCACCTCGTCGCGCGACTCGTTCGCGTTGTAGCAGGCGGTCAGTGCCACACATGCCATCAGCAGGGAGACAATCCGTTTTCTCATATTTATTCGTAATCAGTTCTTTTTAAGTTGTCCGGCACGCCGGTTCATGATAATCAACAATACCAATATCACGACAAAAATGATGGCAGACAACGGACGAAGTTCCGGGGTCAGTCCGCCCTTGCGGGCATCGGCATAGATATAGGTAGATAGAGTTTCCAGTCCCTGGTTGCCGATGGTGAACACAGTCACGGCAAAGTCGTCCACCGAGAGGGTGAGCGACAGCAGGAAACCGGTCACCATGCCGGGACGGATTTCGGGCAGAATCACCTTGCGGAGGGCCTGCCAGGGAGTCGCCCCAAGGTCGAGGGCCGCTTCGTAGAGGTTGGGGTTCATCTGCTTCAGGCGAGGCAGCACGCACAGCACCACATAGGGGGTGCAGAAAGCAATGTGAGCCAGCACCACCGTCGTGAAGCCCTGCGTCACCCCCAGCGAGACGAACAGCAAGAAGAGGGAAATACCGGTGATAATGTCACCGTTCAGGATAGGAATGGTATTCACGAACTCCACCGCCTTGCGTCTGCCGCCCTTCAGGTGGAAGATGCCGATGGCGGCAAAGCTCCCCAGCAGCGTGGCCACTGCAGCGGCAATCAGGGCGATGGCCACGGTATTGATGCAGGCGTTCACCAGCGAATGATGGGCACCGGTCTGGAAGATGGAGCCATAGAGCTTCAGCGAAAAGCCGGTCCAGTTGCCCAACACCTTCGATTCGGTGAACGAAAAGATGACGATAATGAAGATAGGGGCGTAGAGCAGCAGCAGCAACAGCCACAGATACGCCTGTTCGAGGATGCGCCTTACCATAATCCGCCTCCTTTCTCACTTTCCTTGCCGTCGCTGCCGAACAGCGAAGTGGCGGCAATGAGGAACAGCATGATGAGCGACAAGGCCGCTCCGTAGTTCCACATGCTGTTGTTGATGTTCTCCTGCATGGTGGTTCCGAACAGCTTGATGTTGTTCATGGTCAGCAGTTCGGCAATGGCAAAGGTAGAGACCGTGGGCATGAACACCATCATGATGCCGCTCACCACCCCCGGCATGGACAGCGGAAGGATGACCTTCCAGAACACCTGTACGGAGTTGGCCCCCAAGTCCTCCGCCGCCTCAATGTAGCTGCGGTCCATCTTCTGCAGGGTATTGTAGATGGGGAAAATCATGAAGGGGATGAAGTTGTAGATCATCCCGAAGATCAAGGCCCCCTCCCCCAACGGCAACTGGCAGAAGTCGAACAGGGCCACGGTGGCAAGGGTGCGTATCAGCACGTTCACCCACATGGGCAGAATGAACAGCAGGATCAGGGTCTGTGCATAACTGCTGCGGCTGCGGCTCAGAATCCAGGCTGCGGGATAGCCCAGCACGATGCAGCCGATGGTCGTGATGATGGCAATGCCGATGGAATAGATAAAGGTGTTCACCGCTTCGGGATGGTCGAAGAACTTGCCGAAGTTGGCCAGTGTCAGATGTCCTGCATCGTCCGTAAAGGCATAGACCACGATAAGCAGCAGGGGCAGCACCACGAAGACCAGCGAGAAGATCACGTAGGGCAGCACCCAGTTCTTGCGTGCGGAGAGGAAAAGACTCAGTCGGTTCATGGGCATCGTCCTATTTTATGACCCGGATGGCTTCCTTCGGCAGGGTGATGCCGACCTGGTCGCCGTCGTCCCAGACATCGTTGGTATCTACAAACACGTTCTCGTCCCAGTCCGACCATACCGTGAGGTGATAATGGTCGCCTTTGTACAGGATGAACTTCACCTCGCCGGTCAGCATACCGTCCTCGGCATCGTCCTGCAGCTGCACCCGGTCGAAATCCACCTCGACCTGGACGGGCATGTCCGCCACCGCTCCTTCTACGGGCAGGCACTCGAACACACAGCCGAGGAACTCCACGTGCGTGGCATCCTTCAGCCGCCCCTCGAACGTGTTGCACGTGCGTTCCTTCTGCATGATGTGGATGTCGAACGGCTTGACCAGCAGGCCGACTTCCGAGCCCACCTCGAAGGCATGATAGTCCTGCACCATGATTTCGTAGCGGCCGCAAAGCACCACCATCTCGTAGTGGACCCCCTTGAAGATGCACGACTGCACCACACCGGTCAGCTGCGCCGCCTCCGACACGGGGAAGATATAGACATCTTCCGGCCGGATCACCACATCCACCGGCACGTTCCTGCCGAATCCCTTGTCGACGCATTCGAACTGATGGCCGCAGCAGATGACCTGGCAGTCCTCCACCATCGTCCCGTTGAGGATATTGCTTTCTCCGATGAAGTCGGCCACGAACGAGTTGACCGGCTCGTTGTAGATGTCGGTGGGGGTACCAATCTGCTGCACCTTCCCTTCGCTCATCACCACGATGGTATCACTCAGCGTCAGTGCCTCCTCCTGGTCGTGCGTCACATAGACGAAGGTAATGCCCAGCCGCTTGTGCATCTCCTTCAGTTCCATCTGCATATCCTTCCGCATCTTCAGGTCGAGTGCCGCCAGCGGCTCGTCGAGCAGCAGCACCTCCGGTTCGTTCACGATGGCACGGGCTATGGCCACTCGCTGCTGCTGTCCGCCCGACAGGGAATCCACGTCGCGGTATTCATAATCGGTCATCCCCACCATCTTCAGTGCCGCCTTCACTTTCTTTTCCATTTCCGGCTTCGGCAGTTTCTTCAGCTTCAGTCCGAAAGCAATGTTATCGTACACATTCAGATGGGGGAACAAGGCATATTTCTGGAATACGGTATTCACCGGCCGCTTATAGGGAGGAGTGTCGGTCACGTCCTCTCCGTCGATACGGATTTCGCCCGATGACGCATTATGGAAGCCCGCAATCAGTCGGAGCAAGGTGGTCTTGCCACAACCGGAAGGACCGAGGATCGTCACGAACTCCCCTTTTTTGACAGACAGGTTGATGTCCTCCAAGGCCGTCTTCTCCCCAAAACATTTGGAGACATTCTTAATCTCGATGATAGGTTTATGGTCGCTTTGTATCACAGTTTTCTTAATTTGTGCGCAAAGGTATAATAAAACATTGAATTATAGGAAATCCAGACAGGAAAGTTCACATTCCTCTTTATTTTGTACCATCGGACAAACGGTTTTCTGCATGAATATTCCTTTTAGGGGTTTTTTCATCCTTCCATCCGGCGGTCTGAGGACTCCCCTCAATTACTTCAGATGCCGCCGAATCCAGTCCACCCTCTCCCGTTCCGTCGTTTCCGATGTCCAATGCTCATTGACAGGGGTCAGAAGGACCTCCTTCAGAGCGGTCAGTACATTATAGACAATGTAGCTGGTAGTCGGCGGACAGGTGTTGTCGTTGAAGCCCCAGGTCATATAGACAGGAGCCTGGATGAAGCGGGCAAAGTTCACTACGTCGTAGTAGGCCAAGGTATTCAGCTTGTCGGGCGTGTCCATCCCCGGCTGGCGGAACAGATGCGGGTAGCCTCCCGCCTTGCCGATAGTATAGCGTGCCATGTCGCTCAAAGCAGGATGAGCTGCCACACATGCCGTGACACGCGAATCCAGTCCGGCGGTGACCAATGCCAAGGCACCCCCTTGGCTGTTTCCCTGGACAATGACATTTTTCCCGTCCCATTCGGGCAAGGACGTGAGCAAGTCGATGGCTCGTACACAAGCCAGATAGACCCGTTTCATATAGTAATGGTCGCGGTTGTCCAGCCCATTCATCAGATAACCGTTCTCCCGTCCGTTGAAGGCATTGCTGATGTCGCGGAACTGCTCCTCGGTCATCTTGGGATGCAGGCCGTGGATTTCCATCTCCATACGGATGAAGCCCTGCTCGGCATAATACTTGTGGCGCAAAGGCTCCTTGATGGTCTTGATGCCGGCACCCGGAGGACAGAGCACTACAGGACAGCTGCCCGGCTGTGCCCCCTTCGGATAAAACAGGTAGGCATAGACACACTGCCCCCGGCGGTTCAGCTGTAATTTCAGCAGGTAACAGTCCACCTTGTCCGTACAGTATTCCTCGGCTTTCTCCTTGGTGTACGACAACGGAAACTTCGCCGCCTCCGCCTTGTTCTGTTCCCAGAACTCCCGGAAGTCTGCTGGCAGTTGCGTAAACGGCTGCAACTTTTCCGGCGAGAACCCCAGCTTGATGTGATGAGTGTAGGTCTTCCCGTCCAGTTCAGCTGTCAGCACGCAATCGCGGAAACCCGGTTCGTGCATCGTACCGAAAGGCACCACGGCACTGCCTTTCTTCAATGTCACACTGCCTTTCCGGTCGACCGGCATCATATCATCCCCCAGCGTATAGTTCACGGTCAGTCCGTCCTGCGGAATGCCGTACCGATAGAACTGCACCTCCACTTCGGCCTTCTCACCGGTACGATACAGCCAGTCGGCATGATTGGGTACAGTCACCCACAACACATCGCTCCGGTAAGGATAGTTTTCCGCCCGGAGAGAGACGGCAGCCACCAGCCAGACAAGGGCCAGCCATCCGCCTAAAAGAATCTTCTGTAACTTCATGGTCAGTTAGTTTTGGTAATACACCCGCTTCACACGGTTGGAAACGCTTGTCAGAATCTCATAAGGAATGGTTCCCAGTTCGTCCGACAGCTGGGTAACCGGCAGATCATCGCCGAAGATGACCACCTTGTCACCTTCCCGGCAGTCGATGTCGGTCACGTCAATCATACAGACATCCATACAGATATTCCCCACGTAGGGAGCCTTCTGGCCGTTCACGAGGCAATGCCCGTGCCCGTTGCCCAAATGGCGGTTCAGTCCGTCGGCATACCCGATAGGAATGGCCGCAATGTGCGACCATCGGTTCAGTACCCCCTTCCGGCTGTAGCCCACCGTTTCTTCTGCCGGCACCTCGTGAATCTGCAGGATAGTTGTCTTCAAGGTGCTGACATTATGAAGGATATGGTTGGTGAAAGGATCAATGCCATACAAGCCGATACCCAGCCTGACCATATCGAACTGGGCACCCGGATAACGTTCGATGCCGGCCGTGTTGCAGATATGACGCAGAATCTTATGCTTGAAGGCCGCCTGCAAGGTAGCCGCTGCCGACTCGAAGGTCTCTATCTGACGACGGGTGAACGCATCGAACCGTTCCGCATCGCTACCCACCAGGTGCGAGAAGACAGAACGGGGAATGACGGCATTCTGTCGCTTCAGCCGGTCGACCAGCCGGGGCATTTCCGCAGGGTCGAAACCCAGGCGGTGCATGCCTGTATCTATCTTGATATGGATGGGGAAGTTGGTCACGCCCTCCCGCTCTGCTGCCTTGATCAGTTCTTCCAGCAGATGGAAACTATAGACCTCCGGCTCCAGTTTGTAATCGAACAGGGTGCGGAAAGCCGTCATCTCCGGATTCATGATGATGATGGAGCTGTTGATGCCTGCCTTCCGCAGGTCGGCCCCCTCATCGGCCACCGCCACGGCTAGATAATCCACCCGCTGGTCTTCGAGGGTCTTGGCAATCTCGAACGAGCCGGCCCCATAGGCCGATGCCTTCACCATGCACACCATCTTCGTATCGGGACGGAGACGGTTGCGGTAATAGTTCAGGTTGTCCACCAACGCATTGAGATTGATTTCGAGAATCGTTTCATGGACTTTCAGTTCCAGCAGGTCGGTGATGGTATCGAAGCGGAACAGGCGGGCCCCCTTGATGAGCACCACGGCATCCCGCAACGACAGCAGCAGCTCCGACTCCAGGAGTTCCGCCGTAGAACGGAAAAAATGCTTTTCCATCTCAAAGCGCGAAGCCGAAGCGGAGATTTCTTCGCCCACCCCGATGATTTCGTCCACTCCCCGGCTGTGCACCAGGTCGGCCACCTGCCGGTAAAGGAGCTTGCTGGTCTGTCCGCTCTCCAGAATGTCCGAAAGGATCAGCACCTTCCGCCGTCCCTTGTCCTCGCTGCGCCGCGCCATGAAGTCGAGGGCGATATCGAGCGAGGCAAAATCGGAATTATAGCTGTCGTTGATGAGCACACAGCCGTTTTGTCCTTCTTTCACTTCGAGGCGCATGGCCACAGGTTCGAGCCGTTCCATACGTTCGGCAATGGCTTCGGGCGAAACCATCAGGTAAAGGGCCACGGCCAGGCAATGGAGGGAGTTCTCGATGGAGGCATCGTCGATGAAGGGGATGCGGTATTCCCGGCAGAAGCCCAGGTAACGGTAGTTCACCGTCGTCCCCGTTTCATCCTTCCGGATGCTTTCGATGAACAGCGGACGCTCGGCATCTTTCATCGACCAGGCAATCTCGCGCGAGGTAATCAGCGACTTGCTCACACAGTTGTTGATCAGTTCGTTATCGCCGTTATAGACAATCACATCGCAGTCCTTGAACAACTGCAGTTTCTCCAGACACTTGTCTTGCAGCGAACTGAAGTTCTCCTGGTGTGCGCCGCCGATGTTCGTCAGCACCCCGATGGTAGGGCGGATAATGGGTTGGAGCGACTCCATCTCTCCCATTTCCGAGATACCCGCCTCGAAGATACCCAATTCGGTATGCTCGTTCATCAGCCATACCGACAGCGGCACACCAATCTGGGAATTATAGCTGCGCGGCGAACGGGTCACCACCCGGTCGGGCGCCAGGAGCTGGTACAGCCATTCCTTGACCACCGTCTTCCCGTTACTGCCGGTAATGCCGATGACAGGTACCTGGAAACTGTCGCGATGACGGGAGGCCAGTCGCTGCAAGGCTCTCAGCGGACGGTCTACCCGCAGGAAATTGGCATCGGGATAATCGGCCAAAGCTGTGGGGACATCGCTCACCACGAAATTGCGTACGCCCCTCCGGTAAAGGTCGGGGATGTACTTGTGCCCGTCGTTGCGTTTGGTCTTCAGCGCAAAGAACAGGGTTTCTTCCGGAAAACACAGGGAACGGCTGTCGGTCAGCATCCAGTCTATCTGTGCTGGATGCTGGCCGATTCTTTCAGCCGAAATGACTGAAACTATTTCTTCAATTGAGTTGGACATATCTTCTTTCTTCGTTTTGGAGGTCTAAGTACGGAAATTTTTCCGATACTCCCCCTATCTTTAACAGTATTTGGCTTATAAGTGATGAGGTGTTATCTCCTTTTCCAAATGACGTTTCAGAAATCGTACTCCCTGCTGTAGTGCAACCAATTCGTTGGAAACGATAAAAAAGATTTCTTCTGCGTCAATATCAAAATAATGATGAGCTATCACATCACGCATTCCTTTAATTTCTTTCCAGGGAACAGAGGGGTACAACAGGAACAATTCCCCTTGAGTATATTTATCTACATTCTTCAGACTTTCCCCTATTGCCAAAAGCAACATACAGACCGATTCCATTTTTTCCATTCCTTCTGGAGTCAACAGGAAATCATCAACCGAGTGTATCGACTGCACCCGTTGAAAAATTCGGTCGATAGCCGCATCTATCTGCTGAAGAATATCCAGTGCCAAATATCTCTTATCAGAAAACGACGATGCCATCTTGATTGATTTGGTTTAATAAAAAGGAATTCATATTTTTATGTTTACGAACCACATCTACCGGACAGCCAACCATCTTTTCCAAAAATTCTTTCATCTGCAGACGAAGGAAAGGCTTGGCTTCCATCTCCACGCACACATCCAAATCGCTCTGTTCCGTCTGTTCATCCCGAGCCACTGACCCAAACAAGCGAAGCGAACGAACGCCGAAACGCTGCTTCAGGACATCTTCTAATGATAATAGCAGACGAACGTATTCATTTCTTGTTTTCATAATCCTGTATTTTATATTCTTTCTTCGTTTTGGTGGTCTAAGTACGGCATTTTTTCCGATACTCACCCTATCTTTAACAATATTTGACTTAAAAGGGATGGGGTACAGAAACTGAAAATGTTGTTAATGTTCCTCTCAACTAAAGGCTAACCCTTAGAGAACCTAATTCGATTTCTCTCATACTTGTCATGCTGAGCACAGCGAGGCATCTGTTTACATCCACTAACGGTTAACAGATTCTTCGCTGACGCTCAGAATGACAAATGAAAGAAGGCTTCATTATCAACAGAATGACAAATAAAAAGACAGCAAATCATTTCACCGAATGGCAAGCAAAACGACAGCAAATCATCATGAAGAACTTCCTCCGCCATCTGCCGACAGCACTCGCACTGACAGCCCTCAGCCTCAGCTGCACCTCTGAAAGCACGGATACTCCCGAAGCGTCCGAACCTATCCGCTTCGCTACTGAAATAGCGTGGCCCATAGACCGTGCCGTAACGGACAAGACCATCTTTACCGGCAGCGACCAAATCGGGGTCTTTGCTTACTACCAAAGCAGCGGTGCACCGGACTTCATGAACAACGAGCTACTCACCACCAGCAACGGCACGGACTGGACCTACTCCCCCGTGAAATACTGGCCCAACAATACCGATGCTACCCTCGGCTTTTATGCCTATAGCCCGTACCAGAGCGGTCTCACCATGAGTACAACAGGCAGCCTCAGCTGCTACCAGATCGCACCCACAACAGGAACGACCGGCAACTTCATCCCCACCACCACTCCGCCATCGGGCAGTTATGCCGTAGACGGCAATACGGATTTCCTCTTCGCTGCCCTCCCCGAACAGACGAAGTCCATCTCTACCCTACGCTTTCCTTCCATCATGCCTTAGCGAAACTCACCTGCAAGTTCTCCCTCGGCACGAGAGTGACTGCTGCCACTATCACCTCCGTTGCCTATACCGTTCCCGCACAAGGAACAGTCTGCTTCAGCGGCAGCACGATCAACTGGAGCAATAATACCGAAGCCGGCACGTTCACCCGGACCGCTTCTCCCGTTGTGAGCATCACCTCCAACGAAACAACCACCACCGAGTTCGACACCTATGTCATCCCCGGCAGCCTCAGCAAAGTCACCGTATCGGGAACCATCACCGCAGGGGAAACCACCACTGACTTCAACCGGACCGTTGAGCTGACGGGCAGCACTGCCGTCACTACTATCGCCAGACAAACCACCACGCTCCACCTGACACTTCAGCCGGAATAGCCGCTACCGTTCACAGGACATGTGCCGGAATGTCGTTTCACGCCGCCGAAGACGCTTCTACAGCTGTTCGACCTGCTGAAGCGGAAGGCCTGTGATGCGGGCTATCATTTCAGCAGAGATACCTTCCCGCTTCATGGCACGGGCATTTCTCGTCCGTTCTTCCTCACGGCCTTTCTCCATTCCTTTCTCCATGCCCTTCTCCATGCCTTCATGGATGGCACTTTCATAGACTGCGAGATTGTCACGAAGAATGCGGAGACTCTCGTCGTACTTGCTGCGCTCCTCACGGCTGAGGGTCGATATGTCCGTTACCTCCGCCAGCTTGCGGAAAACGGCGTTCTGGGCCATAAATGGCATTCGCTCTAATATCTGCATATTGTTCAATACATAAATCCAACGTTCAAAATTCGTTTCACAGGCTTCCTCCGTATGCTTGGGGAAAAGAGGAAGCATCAGGTAAATCAGGCGCAGGTTATGCGAAAACAGCGTGTGATCCTGCATGTCCATCAACGCGACATCCGTACGGAATTTCTGAGGAGTGCGGTCCAGCACATGGAAGTTCATGAAACAGACCGTATAGACAGGATACAGACGATAGTTCCAGCTACCTTTCAGGCCCTGGCCGGTGATGGCACGGGAGGCATAGTAGAGGGAACGGTCGAAGAGGAGCTTGAAACCCCAATCGGAAAAAGGATTGATGAACTTTCCCATACACTACTGTTTGTCTCGGTTCTACTATAGCACAAAAGTACGACTTTATCCTGTATTTCCAAAGCACGTCACGACTTTTTCACAAACCTTATCGCCGCATCAGTCATCACAGTCGTTCCACGGCCTTCGTCACACCTGTTCCAATACAGCGGAACGACTGTGACGAAGGCCGTGGAACGACTGTGACAAAGGTACTCGTGACGAGCTGTGATTACGGAACAAGAAGACGGAACGCAGAAAAAGGAAACGGGGAAACGCTAGAAAAGGAGACAAAAAATGCGGGTCCGCACATCAAAAAGCCCATAAAGGATGCGGACTTTGCCCGATTTTCAGAACATCTGTCACCACAATAAACATATAACCCAATGACATACAGCCTATTGAAAACCAGCGGTGACAGTGACAGATGTTTTGCAACTTTTTATTCTACGAGATAAGCGACAGATGCCAGTCACTCTATCCTCATACAAGCAAAAAAGACAGGTATTTTCTATTTTGATACCCCCTCAATACTATTGCAACCTTTGCTCCTCCTCCCGAAAGTCCAAGTACGGATAGCTCTCTTTCAGACGAGCGATATGCTGCCGCTGGCGGGCCTTGAACTGCTGATGAGCCTCCGATTCGGGATAGAAAGGACGATGCTCGGCTGCCCGACGCACCTCCTGGCACTCGCCCACCAGCCGGCGGGTCGCCTCCGAAAAATAGGTCGCGCTGAAGCATTCCCAGATATAATCGACAGCCTGACGGCTGGGGTGGAACATGTCGTCGGCATAGAAACGGTAGTCGCGCAATTCGTCGAGCAGGATTTCATAGGACGGGAAATAATGGCAGAACGGCAAGGAGGTGCAGAGGCGGTCGACTGCCAGCAGAAGCGTCGCCTTGCTCAGCTGATTGCCGTGCAGACCGTCCTTGGTATGGCGGATGGGACTGACCGTGAACAGCACATGGAGCTGCGGATGGGCTGTCCGCAGTTCTTCCAGCAGGGACTGCCATGAGCAGGCAATTTCCTCTACCCGCAGCAAGCGGCGGGAAAACAGCCGTTCGGGCAACTTGTGGCAGTTGCCGACTACGCTTCCATCGGCCTTCCATTCGTAGACCCACGCCGTACCGAATGTCAGAACCAACCAATCGGCCTTGTCCAAGAACGCAGCTCCCGCAGCTATCCCATCGTTCACCTTGCGCAGGCATTCCTCCCGGTCCGCTGCCGAGAACGAAGAATGGTGCATCCGGCTTCCCCACAAGCCCCGGTCGTAAAACAGGTCGTCGGAGGTATAGACCTTCCGCTGCTCCACCTGCTGCAAGGCCGTAGCAATGGAGAGCGGATTGTACAATACACCGAAAGGGTTCTGCAGGCAACGGAACTTGGCTGCCGCCAGCCGTTCGCCGATGCTCTCCGTAAAGCAGGAGCCCCACAGCAGGAGCCGGTCGGCATGGCGAATCTCCGCCTCCCCTGCCGGCAGTTCTGTTCTTGTTCTGAATTCCATATCTATATAAAAAGGAATAGGTGACACATGGATTGACCCTCAAAGATACGGACTATCTCCGAAAATGACAGGCATCGGCCTGCAAATAATCACATATCGAAAAAAAAATAACTTTTTTTTATCTTAAAACCGGAAACAATCACTACTTTTGTCGTGTTAATTATCAAACGAACCTTAAACAACAATAAACAGTATGCAGAAACAGTGTAATAGATTCAGAATGATGCTGTTCTTACTGGGCCTATCCTCAGGAGCAGCTTTTGCTGTCACTGCGCCAGCAACGTACCATGTAAAAATCACACAACAAGAAGGGAACTGCACCGGTATCATCAAGGATGCTTTCGGCGAATCGATTGTGGGTGCTTCGGTCATCGTCAAAGGGACCTCGCAAGGCAGCATCACCGACCTGGACGGCAAGTTCGCCCTGTCGGGCGTTCAGAAAGGCAGTGTCCTGCGCATCTCCTTTGTGGGCTACAAGACCCAGGAAGTGGTATGGAACGGGCAACCCCTGACCATCGTCCTGAAAGAAGACACGCAAGGACTGGACGAAGTGGTCGTAGTGGGCTTCGGTTCCCAGAAAAAGGCCGACCTGACGGGAGCCGTATCGCAAGTGAAAATGACAGATGTGCTGGGCGACCGTCCGGTCATCAATGCTACGGCAGCCCTGCAGGGTGCCATGCCGGGCCTGATGGTGTCGGGCGCATCGTCGCCGGGACAAAGCAAGAGCTTCAACATCCGCGGCGACCTGTCTATCAACGGCGGCAGTCCGCTGGTACTAATTGACAATGTGGAAGGCGACCTGAACGCCTTGAATCCGGACGACATCGAGAGTGTCACCGTCCTGAAAGATGCCGCCTCGTCGGCCATTTACGGAGCACGGGCCGCCGGCGGCGTGATTCTGGTCACCACCAAGCGGCCGAAAGAGAACACCCGCTTCACCTTCAACTACAGCTTCAACCAAGGTTGGGAAAAGGCCATCGGACGGCCCAAGCAGGCAGCGCTGAGCGACTATATCGACGCTTACGAAGAAGCCGGATATTCCAGCCAGTACTGGGCCGGGAACGGACAGATCAGCACCTGGCGCGAACTCCTCCAGCAATACCGGGCAGGGACCTTGCAGGGAGTCAACGAAAACGGTATCTACAAACACTCGGACGAAGCCGTCTACTACCTGAAGGAAGGGGACCCGCAGGGCAATGCCCTGGGCACCGGCGTCCTGTCCAACCACAACATGTCGGTATCGGGCGGCACGGACAAGCTCCGCTTCCGCATCTCGGGCAACTACAGCTACGAGAACGGACCGATGGTGACGGCCAAGGACCAATATACCCGAAAGGCCCTGTCGGCATTCATCTCGGCAGACATCAACTCCTGGTACACGCAGGAAATCACCATGTATTATACGGACACGAAGACATCGGAGCTGTCCAGCAGCATGCGTGACCCCTACACCACCCGCCTCATCAGCTGGTACCCCGAGGGCTATATGCCGGGCGAAATCCTGGGCAGAGACGAAGACTATATCATCGACTCGCCGAAGAATGCGTTTCTGGTATCGCCGACCCAGACCGTCCGGACTTCCACCCCACGTATCCAGGTGAAGTCCATCATCCGGCCGATGAAGAACTGGGACATCGTGGCGGAATATACCTTCAACCGCAAGAACTACAAGCGGAACAGCTACACGGGGCTGATGGAATATGCGGATGTACAGCTGGCCGTCAAGAAATCGCCCATGAGCGGAATCGATGTCTATACCCTCAACACGGAGGAGACCAAATACAACGCCCTGAACCTCTACTCGACCTACCAGCTGGAGCTGGGCAAACACAAGGGCAGCGTGATGGTGGGATTCAACCAGGAAAGTTCCTGGTGGGGACAGCTGAACACCAGCATCGAACAGCAGTCGGTGCCCACGGTTCCTTCCTTCGGAGGCGGCACGGGCACGAAAAACATCGCGGAACAGTATCAGGAATATGCCGTGCGGGGTGCCTTCGGCCGACTGACCTACAGCTTCGACGACAAATACCTGCTGACGGCCAACATGCGCTACGACGGTTCCTCGAAATTCCCGAAAGAGAACCGCTTCGGCTTCTTCCCGTCCGTTTCGGTCGGCTGGCGGATGGGCCAGGAAGCGTTCATGGAAAAGACCCGCAGCTGGCTGGATGACTTCAAGCTCCGCGCCTCTTACGGCTCTATCGGCAACCAGAACATCTCGCCTTACGGCTTCATTGCCGCCATGGGCATCGGCCAGTCGACCACCTGGCTGGACGGAGGGAACAAGATTACCTACATCGGCGTGCCCGGACTGGTACGTGCCAACTATACCTGGGAAACCGTCACCACCTTCGATGCCGGCTTCGACCTGTCCCTGCTCGGCAACCGGCTGAATGCCGTGTTCGACTGGTACAAGCGCGACACGAAGGACATGCTGGCCAACGGGGTGGAACTGCCCTCGACCATCGGCACCGGCGCTCCCCTGCAGAACGTGGCCGACATGACCACCAAGGGATGGGAGCTGGCGGTGACCTGGCGCGACCGCATCGGCGACTGGAACTACAGCATCGGGTTCAACCTCTACGACCACCAGTCGAAGATCACGAACTACAACAACGCATCGGGCAACCTGAACTACAAGTACAACGGACAGAAGTTCGGTGAAATCTGGGGGTACGTGTCCGACGGCTTCTACACCATCGATGACTTCGATGCCGAAAAGGCGAAAGTAGGTACCTGGGTACTGAAAGAAGGAGTGGTGGGGATCAACGGCTATACTCCCCAACCGGGTGACGAAAAGTTCAAGGATCTGGACGGCAACGGCATCATCAATGCAGGTGCCGGTACGCTGGATGATCCCGGCGACCGGAAAATCATCGGCAACACCACCTCCCGCTACCAGTTCGGTGCCAACCTCGGTGCCGGCTACAAGGGCTTCGACCTGAGTGTCATGCTGCAGGGCGTGGGCAAGCGCGACGTCAACCTGGGCGGTGCCGCCCTGTTCCCCTTCGGGGCCGGCGGTTCGGACGGCGTGTTCCATCCCCTCTACTACAACCAGACCGACTACTGGCAGGCCAAGAGCTATGATCCGGAGAGTCCCGACTACATGGTGCCCAAGAATCCGAATGCCAAGCTGTTCCGCATTTACGGACAAGAAGGCAATGTGGGTTCGAACACACGGACCAGTACCAAATACCTGCAGAACGGGGCCTACATGCGTATCAAGAACGTCACCCTATCCTATACCTTCCCGACCCAGTGGGTCCAGAAGATTTCCCTCAACCAGCTCCGGCTGTATGTGAGTGTGGAAAACCTTGCCACCTTCACTTCCCTGCCGAAAGGCTATGACCCGGAAAGCCTCCAATGGTCCTATCCTTTCTACCGCACCTGGTCGGTCGGCGCCAATGTATCATTCTAAAAAACATGAAGACTATGAAAGTGAAAAATCTGATAGCAGGTGGCATCGCCGCCCTGTCTGTCCTTACCGCCTGTAACGACAGCTTCCTGGACAAAGCTCCGATTGGTTCCTTGGGCGAATCGAACGCTTTCCAGACGTACGATAACTTCAAGGCATATATGTACAACTGTTACTCCCTGTTCACCGACAAACGTATCTACACGAACTTCTCCGGCGGCAGCTACTATTGGGGCGGACAATGGAACAGCGACTACTATGCGGGCATCATGACTACCCGCGACAATGCCTTCAACCCGTATGCCTACGGCAGCAAAAGCGTCACCACCTCTTCGGACGAGTGGGACTTTGCCTATCCGCGCATCGTGAACATCATGCTCAGCCATCTGGAAGGCAGCCAGCTGACGGACAGCGAGAAAAGACACTGGCGGTCGGTGGGTTACTTCTTCCATGCCTGGTGGTACATGGAACTCATCGCCAAATATGGCGACGTGCCCTGGATCAACCAAGCCTTGACCGATGAGTCGGAAGAAGCGTACGGCCCCCGCACCCCGCGTGCCGAAGTGGCCGACTCCATCATCGCCCGTCTGGAGTATGCGGCCGCCAATATCGGCGACACCTCGAAAGACGGCGACAACCCCGTGACGGCCCATGCCATCCAGGCTGCCCTGAGCCGCTTCCTCCTCCGCGAAGGGACCTGGGCCAAATACCACGGCCTGAACGAACCCTGGCAGCAGTATCTGCAGAAATGCCTGAGCGTTTCGGAACAACTGATGGCCGCCTATCCCCGCCTGCACTACGGCAACGGCTACAACAAGTATCCGGGTGCGGGCTACGATGAGGTGATGACCTCCGAAGACCTGGGCAAGGTGGCGGGCATCATCATGTACAAGCAATACCTGGACCCCCTGCTGTACCATCGCTTCAGCGACCTGGTACACGTAGAGGCCCATCGGGCCGATGCGCCCCAGCAGACCGTCGACCTGTTCCTGATGCGGAACGGAAAGCCCATCGCCAATGCCCAGTCGGGCTTCCATGGCGGGGAAGGCAAAGACCTCTGGGACTACTTCGAGGATCGCGACCCGCGTCTGCCCATCAATTTCTGTCCTCCGGCACAGGCCAACGCCTATGTGAGCAATCCCCAACCGGACAATGTCAGCACATTCAAGAAATGGCAGTTCTGGAAAACGGGTGAAAGCCTGCAGAACAAAGGGCAATTCATCGTAACGGAAGAATACGAACAGAAATTCCGCCGCTACATCGACTACTTCGGGGCGAACGTGACCTGCGAAAACGGTACGGGCGACGAAAGCATCGGTTCGAAACGCCTTCCGGGTCACAACTGGGGAGGCTCGATGACACACTCGTCGCCGAACATCACCCAGTACTGCCAGACCGACAACTATATGCGCTGCTGGACAGGCTATTATTTCTGGAAGCACTATACGGCGTGGGAAGTGGGCAGCAACGGCTACTACCAGACATCGGACAAACCCATCTTCACCATCGAAGAGGTGCTGCTGAACTATGCGGAAGCAGCTTTCGAGGTAGGCAAGTTCGACCAGGGTGTGGCCGACAAGACCATCAACAAGCTGCGCGACCGTGCAGGTGTGGCTCCCATGACCGTCGCTGAAATCGGTGCCGACTTTGACCCGCAGCGTGACAAAGGCACTGCTGCCTGGACGAAAGGCTACGACAACAAGACCAACTATGAGGTGGATCCGGTGTTGTGGGAAATCCGCCGCGAACGCATGGTGGAACTCATGGGACAGGGATTCAGCTTCTACGATGTGAAGCGCTGGCACAAGGCCCCCTACTTCACCAACCGGCAGCCCTGCGGTGCCTGGATCACCGCCACCCAGGTGCCCTATGGTACCGGTGTCTATACCGGACAGTTCGTGGATTACAACGAAATCCAGCGTACGGGGTATGCCACTCCCAAGAACAACGATGCTGGATCTGGATGGATCTATACCAAACACGGTCCTTTGTCTGTGGGCAGTGGCTGGAACGACACCTTCTATCTGGAAATGGTACCGCAAGACCAGATCAACCTGAATCCGAACCTGACACAGAATCCGGGTTACGAAGAACTGTTCGGTTCGAAATGACCTGACCGCTGAGCTTGCCATGCCGGGCGTAAGCTGTCAGTCATCCTGAACGCAAGCTATTTGTCATTCCGAGTCCCCATCACACGTTGTGTAATGGGGACTTCCATTGATAACAAGTCTCAGAAATTTTGGACAGAAATAATGGTTATTTCCTCCAATTATACTACTTTTGTAGACTTTTAAATTTGAAGGACGGATGGAACAGCACGCTTCTTATGAATTATTGAACCAAATAGACAGTCCGAACGACCTGCGTCAGCTCCTGCCGGAACAACTGCCCGAAGTATGTGCAGAATTACGGCAGAAAATCATCGACGAACTGTCGAAGAACCCAGGACATTTCGGTTCCAGCCTCGGTGTGGTGGAACTGACTGTGGCCTTGCATTACTGCTTCGACACGCCCTACGACCGCATTGTGTGGGACGTAGGCCATCAAGCGTATGGTCATAAGATATTGACCGGACGGCGGGACAGCTTCTGTACCAACCGGAAGCTGAATGGCTTGCGCCCTTTCCCCTCACCGGATGAAAGCGAATACGACACGTTCACCTGCGGACATGCCTCCAACTCCATTTCTGCAGCATTAGGTATGGCCGTGGCTGCCGCCTACAAAGGAGAAAGCCAGCGACAGGTGGTAGCCGTCATCGGCGACGGTGCCATGAGTGGCGGACTGGCGTTCGAAGGGCTGAACAATGCCTCTTCCACCCCCAACAATCTGCTCATTGTATTGAACGACAACAATATGGCCATCGACCGTAGTGTAGGAGGCATGAAACAATATCTGTTGCACCTGCAGACTTCGGAAGGCTATAACCGACTGCGCTACTGCCTCTCCCAGCGGCTTCACAAGTGGGGACTCCTCACCGACGAACGCCGCAAAAGCATCCTGCGCTTCAACAACAGCCTGAAATCTGTCCTCGTGCAGCAGCAGAACATCTTCGAGGGCATGAACATCCGGTATTTCGGTCCCGTAGACGGACACGATGTGCTGGCTCTGACCAAGGTACTGCGCGAGATAAAAGGGATGAAAGGTCCCAAGCTCCTCCACATCCATACCACGAAAGGCAAAGGCTTCCGCCCCGCCGAAAAAGCTGCCACCCTGTGGCACGCTCCCGGCATCTTTGACAAGGAAACGGGCAAGCGCATTGTCACCGACACCACCGGCATGCCTCCCCTGTTTCAAGACGTGTTCGGCCAGACTCTCCTGGAACTGGCCCGCCAGAATGACAAGATTATCGGTGTGACACCGGCCATGCCGACCGGTTGCTCGATGAACATCCTCATGAACGAACTTCCAGGCCGGGCATTCGATGTGGGTATCGCCGAAGGCCATGCCGTGACATTCTCGGGCGGTATGGCCAAAGAGGGCATGATTCCTTTCTGCAACATCTATTCATCGTTCATGCAACGGGCCTACGACAACGTCATCCACGATGTAGCCATCCACCGCCAGCACGTAGTGCTCTGCCTGGACCGTGCCGGACTGGTAGGGGAAGACGGTCCCACCCACCACGGGGCTTTCGACCTGGCGTATTTCCGTCCTATCCCCCATTTGACCATTGCCTCCCCCTACGACGAACACGAGCTGCGCCGCCTCATGTACACCGCCCAACTGCCCGACCAAGGGCCGTTCGTCATCCGCTATCCTCGCGGCAGAGGTGTACTGACCGACTGGCAATGCCCGCTGGAAGCGGTGGAAGTCGGAAAAGGCCGTCGGCTGAAAGAGGGCAGCGACTTGGCCGTCATTACTCTCGGCCCTATCGGCAATACCGCCGCCCAAGCCATCCGACGGGTGGAAGCAGAAGGGAAAGGCAGTATCGCCCATTATGACCTGCGGTTCCTGAAACCGCTGGATACCGCCCTGCTTGACGAAGTGGGCCAACGGTTCCGCCGCATTGTCACCGTAGAAGACGGAGTGCGGCAAGGCGGCATGGGTTCAGCCGTACTGGAATACCTCTCCGACCAAGGCTGTCTGCCGGTCATCCGACGTCTGGGACTGCCTGACCGCTTCGTACAGCACGGACCGGTCAGCGACCTGCATGCCATCTGCGGCATCGATGCGGAAGGCATCTATCGAGCAATCATTGAAACCCTGGAGTTATGAAAATCATCATTGCCGGTGCCGGAGCAGTCGGTACGCATTTGGCCAAACTGCTTTCCGGCGAGAAACAAGATATCATCCTGATCGACGAGGACGAAGAGAAACTGTCGAAAGTGGGTAGCAATTTCGACCTCATGACCATCAACCTGTCTTCTACCTCCATCTCCGGACTGAAGGAAGCAGGGGTGACCGGTTGTGACCTCTTCATTGCCGTCACTCCCATCGAAAGCCAGAACATGACGGCCTGCATGCTGGCCACGAGCCTGGGAGCCAAGAAAACGGTGGCACGCATCGACAACTACGAATACCTGCTGCCGAAACATAAGGAATTCTTTGCCCAGTTGGGGGTCCATTCGCTCATTTATCCGGAAATGCTGGCTGCACGCGACATCGTGGATGCCGTCAGGATGAGCTGGATCCGCCAATGGTGGGAATTTGCCGGAGGAGCACTGGTACTGATCGGTACCAAAATGCGCGAAACGGCAGAAATCCTGAATGTCCCCTTGCACGAACTGGGCGGCAGGAACATTCCCTTCCACATTGTTGCCATCAAGCGGGGAGCGGAAACCATCATTCCTCGAGGCGATGACTACATCCGGCTGAACGATGTGGTGTACTTCACGACGACCAAGAAATACATCCCTTACATCCGGAAGATTGCCGGCAAAGAGAATTATGCCGACATCCGCAATGTCATGATTATGGGCGGAAGCCGCATTGCCGTCCGCGCCGTGCAATACATGCCGGACTACATGCGTACAAAAATCATCGAGAGCAACCTGGCCCGCTGCCATCGGCTGACAGAGCTGGTAGATGACAATGTGATGGTCATCAACGGTGACGGACGGGATGTGGAACTGCTGCTGGAAGAAGGTATCAAGAACACCGAAGCGTTCGTAGCCCTGACAGACAGTTCGGAGACGAACATCCTGGCCTGCCTGGCCGCCAAGCGGCTAGGGGTCACCAAGACGGTGGCCGAGGTGGAGAATGTGGACTATATCAGTATGGCGGAGAGTCTGGATATCGGTACGGTCATCAACAAAAAATTCATTGCAGCCAGCCATATCTACCAGATGATGCTCGATGCAGACGTGTCGAATGTCAAGTGTCTGACTTTCGCAAATGCCGATGTGGCAGAATTCACGGTAAAAGAAGGCTCCATGATTACCCGTGCCGCCGTCAAGAACATCGGCCTGCCGAAAGGTGCGACCATCGGTGGACTGATCCGCAACGGAGAAGGCATACTGGTAACAGGTAACACCATCATCCAACCCGACGACCACGTCGTGGTATTCTGTCTGGGCATGATGATCAAGAAACTGGAGAAGTATTTCAACTGACACCAGGAATCGAACCGGGGACACAAGGATTTTCAGTCCTTTGCTCTACCAACTGAGCTATGACACCATCGTTGCTTCTCGATTGCGGGTGCAAAGGTAGGCATTATTTTCGAATCTGCAAACTTTTCCGAAGAAAAAAATCATTTTTTGAAAATAATACATCCACTTGATGGTTACAAATCCTTTACTTCGCCCAAGATGACAGAACAAAAGGGATATATTGTCACAAAATGGGGGTTATTCCTTCAACGGGTTCCACCCCTGAGCCTTCAATTCCAGCTCGTTGCCATCTCGCGTAATCAATACACACCCTAAATCGGGGGCAGTCATGTGACCGATGACCTTCACATCCTCCAACTGCGACACCTGCTCGTGCAGGGACAACGGAACCGTAAAGAGCAGTTCATAATCCTCACCGCCGTTCAAGGCACAGGTACTCAAATTCATATTGAACTCCTCCGCCATGACAGCCGTCTGATAGTCAATCGGAATACGCTCCTCATACACCCTACATCCCGTTCCACTTTGGGAGCAGATATGCATCAGTTCAGACGACAAGCCATCCGAGACATCCATCATGGCAGTAGGGCGAATGCCCGCCTTCGCCAGCCGTTCCACAATGTCCCGTCGAGCTTCCGGTTTCAAGAACCGCTCCAGCAGATACTCCTTTCCCGCAAAATCAGGTTGCACCTCGGTCTCCCCCTGAGCTGACACAAATCAAGTCGGTAGGCTTGGCTCCGTTTCTGTAGACCACCTGCTCCCTGTCAGCCGTTCCGATGCACGTGATGGAAATGGCCAGTCCTGTTACTGAAGGAGTCGTATCCCCTCCCACCAGATCCACCTGATGCCGTTGGCAAGCCAGCCTGAGTCCATCGTAGAACTCGTCCAGATCCTCTATACAAAACCGCTTGGAAACGGCGATAGACACAGTAATCTGTTTCGGGGTCCCGTTCATGGCGTAGATATCTGAAAAGTTCACCATAGCCGCCTTGTACCCCAAATGTTTCAACGGTGTATAGACCAAGTCGAAATGGACCCCCTCCATCAGCAAGTCGGTAGTGACCAGCACCTGCTTCCCGGGGAACTCCAGGACGGCCGCATCGTCGCCCACCCCATATTTCGATTCAGGGTTCTGTAACTGTAAATGGCTGGTGAGATGCTTGATCAGCCCAAACTCACCCAGCGTCGTTATTTCTGTTCGGATTCCTTCGTGCATAATTCAAATTCTGTTTATAAGTTCTTTCATCAATGTTGTCATCCGTGGCTGGGCCGCATCGGCAGCCTGCTGTACTTCTTCATGGGAAGCTTCCGCAACGGCACCAGCCATGGCGGCCACATTCGTAATAACCGACACGCCAAACACCTTCATGCCACAATGGCGAGCCACAATCACTTCCGGTATGGTAGACATCCCGACTGCATCGGCTCCCAACAGACGGAACATCCGGTATTCGGCAGGCGTCTCGTAGGTAGGTCCTTGCGATCCCAAATAGACACCCTGGCGGATTGTCCATCCCTGCTCGTCGGCAATCCGCGCTGCCAGATCTACCCATTCTTTCGAATAAGCCTCGCTCATGTCCGGGAAACGAGGTCCGTAAGGGATATTGCGGCCCCGCAACGGATGTTCAGGAAACAGGTTAATATGATCGGTAATCACCATCAGATCCCCCACCTTGAAATCCGGATGGGTTCCCCCAGCCGCATTGGACACGAACAACGTACGGATTCCCAATGCATGCATGACCCGAATCGGGAAGGTCACTTCCTTCATGTCGTACCCTTCGTAATAGTGGAAACGGCCCTGCATGGCCACCACCTCCCGATTACCCAAACGGCCGGCGATGAATTTGCCGCGATGCCCTTCGACCGTAGACTCCGGAAAATGCGGGATGTCTGTATAGTCAAATTCCTGCTTGTCGGCGATTTCGTGTACCAGACTTCCCAATCCTGTTCCCAGGACAATCGCTATTTCAGGATGAAACTGCATCTTCCTTTTCAGAAAATCGGCAGCTTCTTGTATTTTCTCTAACATATTCTGTTATCAATTGATTAAATCGTTCTTGATCGTGATTTCCAAATGCTACTTCCACCGGAAGTACATAGAGGCAGGCTTTCAGTGTTTCGGACAGTCCCGGCAGACTGACCAGCCGGGACGCATCCTTTTCGGTAGTGACAACCAGGCGATGCTCCTCCGGCAATCCGGCGAAAGCCGCCTCGATGCGTCGTACATCCGCTACGGAAAAATCATGATGGTCAGCAAATGTCAGCGGTACGATGTGCGAAGTATAGCTCGACAGCTCGTCCAGCAAAGCGACCGGCGAGGCAATGCCAGTCAGCAGCAACACATGCTCCTCCTTCCGCAGACTGTCCAGACTACGTGCAGGAAGCGACGCGAACAAAGGCTGCAAACTGCCATACACCAAGGAAGTGAAAAACACCTGCTGCCCTGCCAACGGTGCCAATTCCTGCAGATACCACTGCCTCTCCTCTCGGGTCAAGGCAGACGGGCACTTGCTGACAATGATGACATCGGCCCGTCGCCTGCCTTTCATCGGCTCGCGCAAGCGTCCGGCAGGCAGCAACGCATCCCGGAAAAACGGACGGCGATAGTCTGTCAGCAACACGCTCAGTCCCGGACGAACGTAACGGTGCTGAAACGCATCGTCCAACAGAATGACATCTACCCCAGGTACCGTCGCTCCATCCGTCAGCCGTTCAATACCCTCACAACGGTCTGCATCGACAGCCACGTACACATCCGGAAACTTACGGGCCATCTGATAAGGTTCATCCCCAATCTGAGCAGCCGTAGTCGCAGCATCAGCCAGTACAAACCCTTTCGACTTGCGACGATAGCCGCGACTCAACACTGCCACTTGACAAGTCCCCCTCAACAGGCGGATAAGGTACTCCGTATGCGGTGTCTTTCCCGTACCTCCCACGGCCAGATTGCCGATACAGATAACGGGTAACGGATAACGGCGCGACGAGAGCACTCCTTTGTCGAACAGCCAGTTGCGCAAGCCTATCCCCCATCCATAGACGACAGACAGGGGATACAAGACACGGCAGACAGACACCTGAGGCATGTCCATAGGCATCATCCTTCTACTGAATCGTCAGGTCAAACGGCAGACGCGCCTGTACACGATCCGCCTGTTTCAACTGCCGCAGGAACGAGAAGCTACGGGCATACTCTTCAAAAGGAGCACTGAGATGTGCCGAGATATAACGGTCAACACCCACCTCCATCAACCGGTCCAACATATTCCGGCTCGACGGATAACTGACAACGGAATACGCATCTACTTCCGACCGTTTCACAGCCTCTTGGATAGCCGCATCAATGCCTCCCAACTGGTCTACCAATTTCAGGCGTTGCGCTTGGATACCGGTCCATACACGTCCCTCGGCAATCGCCAGAATCGAGTCTTGCGGCAGACGACGTCCGTCCGCACAACGGCGCGTAAAGAGTTCGTATCCCCTGTCCACCATCTGTTGCATCAGTGCCTTTTCCTCCTCGGTCCAAGGACGGCTCAGATCACCCATATCCGAAAGGCGATTGGTCTTCACCGTTTCTATGCGTACCCCCAGCGTATTGTTAATCAGCTTCGAGGCATTCGGCACCATTCCGAAGATACCGATAGAACCCGTCAACGTTGTAGGTTCTGCCACAATCCAGTCGGCTGCACACGAAATATAATAACCGCCGGAAGCCGCATAATCACCCATGGAAACCACCACAGGCTTCTTCTCTTTCAGCAATGTCACCTCCCGCCAGATCTGCTCTGAAGCAAAGGCACTTCCTCCCGGCGAATTCACACGCAGCACCACCGCTTTCACATTCTCGTCCTTGCGCAACCGGCGCAGGTCGGAGATGACCGACTCCGCATGAATGCCTTCCTGCTGGTAGGACCCATCCGTATTGTTGTCAATCTCACCGAATGCATAGTAGACAGCGACAATATTCCCGCTCATGTCCTTCGGAACATTCCGCTGTACTCCCATCATATCTTTCGTATAGAGGGTTTCCAAATCATCTTCTTCCTCTACCTCCATCTGCTGGACCAAGAGGTCAAGCACCTGGTCCTTATACAGCAACGTATCGGCCAGTCCATTACGCACATACTCCTCAGCCGGCTGCATCTCCATACAGGCATCTGCCTGACGGTTCAGTTCCTCATCGGTCAGCGAACGCGATGCGGCAACATCTCCTACCATCTGTTGCCATACCTCCGATAGATACGCCTGAATCTGTTCCCGGTTGGCCTCACTCATTTCGGTAGCGATAAACGGCTCTACGGCAGCCTTGTAAGTTCCAACCCGGAACACCTGCATTTCTACCCCGACTTTATCGAGCAATCCCTTCAGGAACATGGTCTGCAGACGAAGTCCGCTCCAAGAAATGGTTCCTTGCGGATGGACGATGAGACGGTCGGCCACGCTGGATATATAATACGTATTCTGCTGATAGCTATCTCCATACGCCAAGATGAATTTGCCGCTTTCCTTGAAATCAGCCAATGCATCGTGCAGTGCCTGCATAGTAGCCGGAGCACAGGCCAAAGCCCCTGCCTTCACATAAATGCCCTTGATGTTGTCATTCTCCTTCGCTTTCCGTATCGATGCCAACAAATCATCCAATCCGATATACGACTGTGTGTCGCCCAGGTACTTGTCGAACGGACTGGAAGCAAAACGCTCCACCACTGTACCGTCCAATTCGAGTACATACACCGAATTCTTCTTTACCGTCGTTTCCGTTTCAGAGGAAACGGAAGCCATGAATCCGGCCACGGTCAGAATGCCGATCAACACACACGCAATCCCGGCAATAAACCATCCCACAATGGACGCCAAGGTAAACTTTAAAAATTCTTTCATAACAATGTGTCTTTAAATGTTTGATGCGAACAAAAGTACGAAAACTGTATGAAAACACCAAAAGCGCATCCCGAAAAATATCAGTATGCGCTTTCGTAATCCAACTTCTCCTTGCAGGAGTTTAATAAACGACTGTAAAATCCTCTTGTGGTGATAAATGCCATCCCCAATATTTCTGCTGGGAAACATCTTTTGCCCACCGGATGAAGTTCGGATAGGCAGTGGAGATATGCACCCCTTCCTTGGGCCACTGCCACTCGCCTACCACACAGATGGCCTGCGGCAATACACCCGGAACATCAGAAAGAGTAATCAGGTCCGAACAATCCGTACAGTCTCCTCTCACCACTTCCACATAGAAACGATTGGCATCAGTACCCACCGTATAGCCTTTGGGCCACGCTACAGTCTCCAACTCCACTCCCGGTACGGCCGCTACGGCAGATTTGGTATTGATATAGTCTCCTCCCCCCAACAAGTCATGTACTTCACCAAAATTCAAGTCACCTTCAGGTCCGTCATAATGCAGGTACATCTTCGTATGACGGTCAGAACCAGCAGCCAACAGGGTGACAGTAGCTTTTTCTTTCACATAGTCGGGAACAATCCGAATCACCACATCGTTGAAATCAAAGTCCGCTTGCCGCGCCACATCCTCGTAGGCAATGGTCCACGGCAAATTCAGGATGTTATCCCCGTTGTTGTCATCAATGTCCGGCACTGTCAAGGTCGGCATTTCGCTCTCTACTTCGGCTTCCAGTCCGAAAATGACATCATTACAGTCGAAATCCCCACTACTGGAAGCATCCTCCATTCCCATCACCGTAAAAGCTTCCTCTTTCAACAGGAAGCTACGATGTTTTCCGTCCTTATTCAAGGCCTTCGCCGTAAAGTTCGTTTCGTAGAAAGGGTCAGGCAACACCGCAGATGCGATGCCCTTCCCGACTATTGAGGCACGCTGGGCCGCACTTTCCACCCCTTGCATCTTGAGGTAGAACCCGATACGGTACTCTTCAGGAACATCAATCAGGTAAGACAAGCCACGGAGTGCCGTGATACGATTCATACCGTATTTCCGGATTACGTGCTCAATGTTATAGACATCGTCTCCCAAACGGTCGCTGATTTTGGTCCATGGAGGTTCGAAACCATCCTGATAGTCGAAATTGGAATCATACCATTGACTCGTAACACCATCCAGTTGGTATTGTATTTTCGCTTGTCCGTTGATATAGTCGAACGAATGTGTATCCACCAGATCCACGAACTTCAGATCCGAATACGTACCCGGCGAATGGTAATAATACCCCAGAATACGTGATTGGTAACACCCGGTAAAACCATAGAACATGGTCACCTCAAACGGGCCATGCGACACCAGCTCATAGTTCACTTCTAGGCCACTCTCTGCAGCATCCACCGCTTCATCAATACTTTCCAACAGCGGCAGCATGGTTTGCGGCTGCAAATTTCTGTATCCAATGTTCGGAGTTATATCCGATCCGTTCAAGGCAGCAGAAAAGGCAGCCCTACCTTCTGTCTGTATGGAACTGACCAGTGGAGAAGGCATCACCAGCTCCACTTCCTGCTCCGGAACACCGGAAAGCATGAGCGACTTCAGGAGACGACGCTGTCCGTTATTTCCCACCAGCAACACCTGGTTGCCCAACCCTTGAGGAATCGTCATCACCACAGTTCCATCCCGATCAATTTCTTTCCGGCAATACAGCCAATTGTCCTGAGAAGAATAGGCCACAACATCAGTCGGTAACGTTGTCGACACGTTGACTTTCAATCTGACAGCCGTTTTCCAAAACTGGGACGGATCGATATCCCCCCCAAGCTGTTCCTCAAATTCTGCCAATACCCGATGATAATTGGATATCGGTTCTTCTTCTCCGCAAGCGACACAGCAAACGGCCAAGCAAACTCCATAAAAAAATTTTTTCATCATTGTCCGATTATTGCATCAATTATCCACTACTTTCCCATGTTCCATCCGCCAAGAGCCTTTTCCCTGCATAGCACGAATCACGCGGCGCACATAGTCTGCTTCCTTAGAATCTCCCGCTCTTTCGAGATACGCTTCCGCATCCTTCAGACGGCGTACCTGTACACAGGCACAAGCTGCATTCAGATTGGCAGTAGGGTCATCCGGATATCTGTCAGCCGCAATCGTCAGCGCTTCATAATAGCCGTCTGATCCTACCTCATACGACTGGGCCACCCGGTACATTTCCTCCACGCTCAACGCCTCAGGATGTAAATAGATAAGTCGTTTGGCCTCATTCAAAGGAAACTCCCTCACTACATATTCTATAATGTAGTCTGTATGGCGAAGTCCGGGATAAACATGTCGGTGGAGCCACTGATAGGGCTTTCCACCTCCCACTTGTTTCAGTTGGGCCTCCTTCGCATCTGGTTCCAACGAAGAATCAATGACAGTCAACAGCTCCTCTCGATATCTGCGGACCTCCTCCGGCATTTCAGGAGTTTCCATAAGAGCCGGATTGTCGTACCACCAGTCTCCCTTCACCTTCCGTCGGTTTCCAGCCTCCACAAACGCTCGCAGATTTTCCCAGTCCTCAGGGGTGTAGGCAGTGTGGAAGACGGAATCAGGCAAGTCATACTGCCCTTTCAAATAGTCGACCAACGCTGCCGTACGCCCTTTTGCCAAGCGCGTATTGTTGGCATACGGGCTTTCCGGCGAAGCATAGCCATGCAACGAAACAGAAACGATGCGGATGGTAGGGTCAAACCTTGCACTGTCTACTGATGAACGGATTTTTCCCAATTCATCCGGATTTCGGCGATAAGCAGGATAAATAGTAGTCTCATTCACCGGAAAGTCGAGGAAAGCGCGTCCCGCTATCTGCCGTTTCTTGGTCGGTTCCGGCTCCGGCAGCTTCAGCGGCAACCGTGGTATCGTCTTCAGGCGGTTCGAATAAACAACAGGTCCTTTGGGAGGTCGCTTCGGACGGAACATCAGATAGGTAATTCCAATGCTCAGATTTGTACGCCCATCCATCGGTGCCCGATGGTCAACCACTCCATTGAACTTGTCCGGAGCCATCGTATGCGACAGTTCTGCCCCCCAATGCCAATAATCGGACAAGTGCCATCTGGCCGTCAGGCCGGCATGAACTCCCCAACAAATCTTGTTGTCCGCGGAATACGGATAGAGATAAGACAGGGGACGGTCCTTGGGATACCTGAATGTTGCCAATCCCCCCACACCGGCAAACGCCTTGAGGTTGAACTTGTTATTCCGTTCTTCGGACGATTTTCCTTTCCATACATCGGTCAGGTCGAACGTAGCGTCGGCGAACAGTTCTACATCGTCCCATCCCCAAGTGTCTTTCGATTCGCACGCAGGTACATTCCGGCTTTTGTTGTGGTTATAGCCGAAAGAGAGTCGTCCTCCCCACAGCGGAGTCCATTCCTTTCCCATCCCCACGAAGCAACCGAACGACCACGGATAGGACGAGAATTCGCTCCAGGGCAAGTGCTCGTTCGCCGACTTGTTGATACCCGCAAAAAACTGGAAATACACAGAATCCCTTTGCTGTGCAACGGCCTGCATGATGCCGGCCCAAAGACACAGCACCAGCAGGCCATAGCTGTTTCCTCTGTTTCCGCAACACATCATGCGTCTAAGATTTCATATTTAGAATGCTTGCTCTTGTATTCAGGTACGATGTCCTTCATCTTCCGCACGATATTAAAATCTCCACTGCGATAGCTCAACTCCTCCAAAGCCAGCTCATTGCGAAGCACTTCGCCAAACTCGTACTCGCGGACCTTGGCCACCTTGATTTTCGGATTGGTGGTCGGCAACGTCGTTTCTTCCTTGTTCAATACCTCCTCGAACAGCTTCTCACCATTCCGCAGGCCGGTATACACAATTTCAATTCCCTTCAGACCGCTCAAATCAATCATCCGTTGTGCCAAGTCTGCGATACGCACCTGTCTGCCCATATCGAAAACAAAGATTTCACCTCCCTTTCCTAACGTACAAGCCTGCAGCACCAGTTCGCATGCCTCAGGAATCAACATGAAAAAACGTACCACATCCGGATGTGTCACCGTCAGCGGTCCTCCTTCTCTCAGTTGTTCCAGAAAGATAGGAATCACACTGCCATTACTGCCCAACACGTTTCCGAAACGTGTCGTAACGAACTGGGTCTGATGGCCGGTACTCTTGTCCAATGCCTGGCAATAGATTTCGCAAATACGCTTGCTGCACCCCATCACATTGGTCGGATTCACCGCCTTGTCACTGGAAATCATGACAAACTTCCCCACTCCGAACTTCACGGCGAGGTCGGCAACAATGCGAGTTCCCATACAGTTGTTCTGCACCGCCTTGGCCGGGAACGACTCCATCATCGGCACATGCTTATACGCCGCCGCATGGAACACCACATGGGGGCGGTACAGTCCGAACACCAGTTCCAGGTTACGCTTGTCGGTAATGCTGGTCAGAATAGGTATCGACTCCAACTGCGGAAACCTTTTCTTCATCTCTAGCAGGAGATTGTGAAGCGGAGTTTCCGCAAAGTCAATCAGTATCATCATCCGAGGAGCATACTTGGCAATTTGGCGAGACAATTCGCTTCCTATGCTTCCGGCAGCACCTGTTATCAACACCACTTTATCCCTCAGATAATCGGCTATCTCTTGCCGGTCCAATTCGATAGGATTCCGAGGTAACAAGTCTTCCAAATTAATCCTTTTCATCTTGTTCTATATTAATAGTCCCTTGATTGTCTGTACAATATACGCCACATCTTCCTCCGAAACCATCGGTCCGGAAGGCAGACACAAGCCCACACGGAAGAGAGCTTCACTGGTCCCGTTGACATAGCGAGGCATCTCCGCAAAGACAGGCTGCAAGTGCAATGGTTTCCAAAGCGGACGGCTTTCGATACCAGCCTGGTCCAGTCCCTCTGCCAACGCCATCACATTCAGATTCGGTTCACAGTCCGTACGCATCAATCCGGAATCTTTTGCGACACTTCGTACCTTCACTTGTTCATCCAGCGTAATCGTAGACAACCAATAATTGCTGTCGTAGGCTTCAGACGGAGCCACATGCACGGCAATGCCAGGTACTTCTGCCAAGGCCTCCTGATACAATCGGCTCACGTTACGGTGATGCTCCACATGCTCTTTGACGACCGTCATCTGTCCCCGTCCGATACCGGCACAGATATTGCTCATCCGGTAATTATAACCGATTTCCGTATGCTGGTAATACAAGTAAGGCTGGCGAGCCTGTGTCGCAAAATACATCACCCTACGCTTGGTTTCAGCATCCGGACAAATCAAGGCACCGCCTCCCGAAGTCGTGATCATCTTGTTACCATTGAACGACATGATACCGAATCGACCCATCGTACCACAAAACTGACCTTTGTAACACGACCCCAATGCTTCCGCTGTATCTTCTATGACAGGAATCCCATACTTGTCTGCAACCGCCAGTATTTCGTCCATTTTGGGCGGCATTCCATAGAGAGCCACCGGAATGATGGCTTTCGGTGTTTTACCTGTCGTTCGGATGCGGTCCGCAATGGCCTCATCCAGTAATTTCGGGTCCATGTTCCATGTATCAGGCTCGGAATCGACGAACACCGGAGTGGCTCCCAAATAAAAGACGGGATTGGCAGATGCACAGAACGTAAAACTCTGTACCATCACCTCATCGCCAGCCTTTACTCCCAGTGCCACTAATGCAAGGTGGATGGCTGCCGTACCCGACGACAAAGCCACCACTTCTACCTGCTCGTTGCCTGTATACACTTTCAGTTCCCGCTCGAATTCATTGACATTCGGGCCCAAAGGGACTACCCAGTTGGTGTCAAATGCCTCCTGGATAAATCGCTGTTCATTCCCGCTCATGTGAGCGAGACAAAGATAAATCCGTTTTTGCATATAGTAGTTTGATAATTAGATTATTTCATCCGCATATTTCATCTGCCTGCCCAGTACGGTGCAGACAATCATCTGAATATCCTTGGCAAAAGAATAGTGGTGCAGGTAATAGCGGTTCAGACGCACTTTGTCTGGGAACAGCACATCATCGTTGTAGCGATGCGGATGCTCCTGCCTGGCCAGCAATTCTTCTTCGTTGCGATACTTCATCGAGGCAGGTCCTGTAATGCCCGGCCGAAGCTGCAAGATTTCCCGGTCTTCCCCCACCAGCAGGTCCGCATAACCGGGAACATCCGGACGCGGTCCCACAAAACTCATATCTCCCACCAGTACATTCCACAGTTCGGGCAACTCATCCAGCTTGTAACGGCGCAATACAGCCCCCAACGGCGTAATGCGGCTCTGCCCCGCTACCGTGACAGACGTTCCGTCGTGTGAAGTCCGCATCGTACGGAACTTGTAGATGGTGAACAACTTGCCGCCCCGCCCTACTCTTGCCTGCTGGAAAAAGACAGGACCACCAGGCATCTTGATCAAAATCAGTAGGGCTATCACCACAAAGACAGGCCACAACAACAACAACCCCATGAGGGCAGCAACTCGGTCAAAAATGTACTTGATCATCATATTATTCGTATTAATTCTATGGTTACAATATGCTTTTATTCATTATGATTCAATCGGTCTCTGAGAATCGAGGAAGAAATTCCGTCTGTATGTTCCAAATACACCACCGTGCAACCCACGGAAGCGAACTGTTTCTCATATTCTGTCCACGCTGCGGTTCCTCTCCAATCCGATCCTACAAAGACCGCGTCTGCTCCCAGCTTTTTCACCATCTGCAGCTTATCCATATCATTCTGAAGTACCACCTTGTCTATATATTTGATGGCCTCCACAATGGCCACACGATCATCCTGGCAAATGATGGGATATTTATGTTTCCGTTGATAACACAATTCATCTGTCGTCACCCCTACGACCAAATAGTCGCATTGCTCCTTCGCCCTACGAATCAGATTCAAATGCCCGATATGAAACATATCGTACACACCCGCCGTATATCCTATTCGAAATTTC
>SFDG01000113.1 GCA_004558305.1 Phocaeicola plebeius | reverse complement strand
GGAATTGGTGGACAAGGAACTGAAGAACTCGAAAGAGGAATTCATACTTCATTTCAAGGAAAAGTACAGCAACCCTTATCCTCCTGCATGGATTCTCGTCGAGATACTTCCACTCGGCGTTGTCACACGCATGTTTGAGAATCTGGCTGATAACACTCTTAGAAAGAAGATTGCTGCACGCTTTGGACTGACTGTGCCGGTATTTACATCATGGATAACCGTTGTCACCCTAACCCGCAACGCCTGTTGCCACCACGCACGTGTGTGGAATAAAGAGAATGCCATTCGTCCGATGATACCACGAAGGCTGAATGGCCGATGGATAGTTTCCAATGTATCGCCCAAGCGAATATATTTTGATATATGCATAATCAAGTGGTTTATTAACATAGTATCGCCCAACAACGATATGCTCGAACATCTACAAGCACTCCTTGCAGAATTTCCCATGATTGACATCCGTGCCATGGGCTTCCCATCAGGCAACTGGCAGGACGAGCCATTGTGGACATGATTTCGTATGAAGGTCAAACTGCGGTGGGATGAGTTCTCCATTGCTGGTTACATAGCGTTCGCTTGTTTTATGCAATCCTTCTGACCATAATATCCCTGCTTATTCTATCTCCCAATCGGAGATGGTGTGACGTTCTGAGTCGAAATTGATGCCGACCTTGACCACCGGCAGGGGACAGAGGGCGAAGCGGGAGGCATAGTCCTTCCTGCGGATCTGCTCCATCGCTGTACGGGCATCCTTGTTGAGCTTCAGCTCGAACAGGTAGAGGGTAGTGTCCGTACGCATTACGACATCCACACGGCCGGTAGGCGTATGAATCTCCACATCGGCAAAATAATCGGAGAGCAGGGTGAAGATGATATACAGCACCTGCTGGTAATGGCCTTCTGAATTGGCATCGTGGCAGTAAGGCACCGTGCCGAGGAAGGTCTGCAGGATCCTGAGCATACCATCTACGTCCTCTTCAGCAAGGCGTCTGGCCATGTTGCGTGCCGTATTGTTCACCACCAGCGTGTTGGTATGGACGTAAGCAAGTAGCGTTCCAGCTGCTCCTTCTCCATGTGCTTGCCCGATGCCATGCTGAAGTGCAGCACAGGATAGGCTGTCCATTCCTTCTCCACACTTTCGATGAAGAGTCCCTTGAACAGCTCCTTCCGTCCCTCGAAATAGGACTTGATGGTGGATATAAGCAAGGACTTGTTATTTTATCCATATCTCCAAATGAAGAGGGTGTATCAAAATTCAATGTCGCCTATCGAATTGTCATTCTGTTTTGATACACCCTCCATGAGGAGTCTGCCATTCGGGGCCGGGGGTCAATTACTTGAAACCACTTGTCCTTCTCCGCGGTAGAGCTTTACAGGACCGTCCAACAGGACGGCAATTACCGTTATCTGTGGGTCGAGTGCCTGGTCGGGAACGTCAATGTACAGGTTGCCCGGTACGCTGCTCCAGTAGCTCTTGTTGTGGACGCGGTAGTTCAGCATCTGTCCGCTGCCGACCACCCACACTCGGTTGACCTTGTTGACCAACCCTTTCACTTCGATGGGACCATTCGGACGGTAAGGCAGGTAGAGATAGAGGATGTCGCCTTCCTTGTTCAGCGTGGAGTACCCTTGGAAATGCTCCATCGGTATGCCCGCCCGGGTGTCATAGATGGCTTCCTTGTGCTTGCTGGTCCAGCGGCCGAATTCCTTCAGGATGGCTACCTGCTCTTCGGGTAGTGTCCCGTCTTCCTTGGGACCCATGTCGAGCAGCAGGTTGCCTCCCATGCTCAGGCAGTCTACGAAGGTACGGAGCAGGATGTGCGGTGTCTTGTAGTTACGGTCGGTCTGCTGGAAGCCCCATGAGTCGTTCATTGTCAGGCACAGTTCCCAGTAGCGGTCCTTGGGACGTACCACTGGCACACCCTGTTCTGGAGTGGCATAGTCGCCGTAGCCTTGGATGCGCGAGTTCACAATCACGTTCTTGTTGCCCGAACGCAGCAGGTCGATGATGCCTTTCGAGTTCCATGCTTCGGCAGATTGTTCCCAGTCGCCGTCGAACCAGTAGAGGTCTGGCTTCCAAGTCCGGTTCAGTTCTCCCAGCTGGGCAAAGTTGAAATCCACAAATTTCTTCCACCGCTGTGGGTCGTCTTTGTAGCGTGTCTCTGTACGGGTCTTGTTCGGATAGTCGGGGTGCGACCAGTCCAGCAGCGAATAGTAGAATCCCAGTTTCAGTCCCTGCTTGCGCACTTCTTTCACGAACGGGTCCACCAGGTCGCGTCCGGCAGGTGTGCTTTTCACGGTGCTCAGCGTCCCCGCCTGTGTGTCCCATAGCGCCACTCCGTCGTGGTGCTTGGTGGTGATGACGGTGTATTTCGCTCCGCTTTCCTTAATCAGTTGCACCCACTGTTTAGGGTCGTATTTCGAGGCGGTGAAACCTTCCGCCTGTTTCATGTACTCTTCGTAAGGCAGGTAGTTGTTGAAAAACGACCAGCTTTCCGATACCCCGTTGACGGCGTAGATGCCCCAGTGGATGAAGATACCCAGTTTGGCGTGGTCGAACCATTCCATTCTTTTTTCCTTTTGTGCTTCCGTTTCCTGTGTGGCGGAGGTTCTCGGCAGATTCTGCGCCGGAAGGCTCGCTGTACTCAGTGCTGCGCACAGCAGAGCGGCTGATGCTTGATAAGAAAATTTCATGTTTCCTGTATTGGTCTAATGGGTTAATAAGTTCACAAATATACGGCTTATTCGTGAGAACGCGAAATTTTTTTCTTGGATATTTCGTAAGGTTTCCCTATCTTTGCGCCCGATTTGCGAATCAGACGCTGTCTGCCGGTGGCAGTCGGCCGTGTATTCCAGGAAACCACGTAAAAAACAAGAAAAATGAAAAAGGAACAATGCGTATCGGTGCCCTTTATGGTTTTGGGTATTGTGTTTTGTGTCTGCTTGATTGCAGCCAATCTGTTAGAAACCAAAGTGATTCAGCTTGGCCCCGTTTCTGTGACGGCTGGCCTGATTGTCTTCCCCGTGTCTTACATTATCAACGACTGCATCGCCGAGGTGTGGGGCTTCCGCAAGGCGCGTCTCATTATCTGGATGGGCTTTCTCATGAACTTCATGGTGGTGGCCATGGGGCAGTTGGCCGTGTGGTTGCCGGCAGCTCCTTTCTGGCAAGGCGAAGAGGCGTTCAATTTCGTGTTCGGCCTGGCTCCCCGCATTGCAGTAGCCAGTCTGTTGGCCTTTCTGGTGGGGTCGTTCCTCAATGCCTACGTGATGAGCCGCATGAAGGTCGCTTCTGCCGGCAAGCATTTTTCCCTTCGTGCCATTCTGTCGACGGTGGCCGGCGAGGGGGCGGATTCCTTGATTTTCTTTCCGCTGGCTTTCGGCGGACTGATGCCGGCCGATGAGTTGGGGAAGATGATGCTGGTGCAGGTACTTCTCAAGACGCTTTACGAAGTGGTCGTATTGCCCCTGACCATTCGGGTGGTGAAGTACATCAAGCGGATGGAAGGCTCCGATGTATATGATCAACATATTTCCTACAATATATTAAAGATAAACGAGATAGCATGATGAAGAAAGATGTAGCTTTGGTAGTGTTCAGCGGAGGCCAGGACTCTACCACTTGCCTGTTTTGGGCAAAGAAGCGTTTCAATCAAGTGGTGGCTCTCAGTTTTACGTACGGGCAGAAGCATGTGAAGGAAGTGGAGATGGCCCGCGAAATTGCCCGCAAGGCGGGAGTGGAATTTCATGTGATGGACGTGCCGTTCATCGCCCAGCTGGGCAGCAACGCACTGACCGATGCGTCGGTGAAGATGGACGAGGAGCGTCCCGAAGGCTCTTGGCCCAACACGTTTGTCCCCGGACGCAACCTGTTCTTCCTGAGCATTGCGGCGGTGTTTGCCCGCGAACGGGGCATCCATCACCTGGTGGTAGGGGTTTCGCAGACAGATTTCAGCGGTTACCCCGACTGTCGCGACGCGTTTGTCAAGAGCATGAACGTGACGCTGAACCTGGCGTTGGAGGAACCGTTTGTCATCCATACCCCGCTGATGTGGCTCGACAAGGCGGAAACGTGGGCCTTGGCCGACGAACTGGGCGTGATGGATCTGGTGCGCAACGAGACGCTGACCTGCTACAACGGCATCCCGGGCGACGGGTGCGGGCATTGTCCGGCCTGCAAGTTGCGCCGTGAAGGTCTGGAAGCCTATCTGGATGGAAAATGGTAATGAATTGATAGAAGAAAGTATGGAACGAAAAGATGAACTGACGGTGTTGGGACGCAAGACCGAGTACAAGCAGGATTATGCGCCAGAGGTGCTGGAGGCTTTTCAGAACAAGCATCCCGAAAACGATTACTGGGTGCGATTCAACTGTCCGGAATTTACGAGCCTGTGTCCCATCACCGGACAGCCGGATTTCGCGGAAATCCGCATCAACTATTTGCCCGACCAGAAGATGGTGGAAAGCAAGAGCCTGAAACTGTATCTGTTCAGTTTCCGCAACCACGGGGACTTCCACGAGGACTGTGTGAACATCATCATGAAGGACCTCATCCGCCTGATGGACCCCAAGTACATTGAGGTGACGGGCTATTTCACGCCCCGTGGCGGC
>SFDG01000112.1 GCA_004558305.1 Phocaeicola plebeius | reverse complement strand
TGGGAAAGAGAAAATCCATGCTACACCCAAATCGGACTTCGAAAAATCCTGATATTGGAAGTCAATGAGTTACATGATTAATGGCTGCAATGTGGGTTAGGGGGCCGTGGCGCATGACGGGTGTATATATACCTACATGGCGTGGGGTCACGTTGCTTGTCTGGACAATACGGGTTTTTAGCGGAACCCCTAACCGTCGGGCAAGCAAGCGGATGGCTCCACGTTTTTTGTATAGCTATGTACAGCCAACCCTTTTTTGACAACAACCTTTGTCCTTATCCTGGAGCCGGACAGGACGGCAGACATCAGGCACACATCGTCATGGACATGCCCCAACTGATTGACAACAAGCACCTGCGGCTGCTCGACGACCTCCGCCGGCAGCTCTCGGTTCATTCGCGGGTGGCAGTAGCCGCTGCCTCCTTCTCCATCTATGCCTACGAGGCCCTGCGCAAGGAGCTGGAGCGGATAGACGAACTGCGTTTCCTCTTTACCTCGCCCACCTTTGTCACCGAACAGGCGGACCGGCAGAAACGGGAGTTCTACATCCCCCGGCTGAACCGGGAACGGAACCTCTGCGGCTCCGAGTTCGAAATCAAGCTGCGCAACGAACTGTCGCAGAGGGCCATCGCCCGTGAGTGTGCCGACTGGATCCGGCGCAAGGCCGTCTTCAAGTCCAACCGTACCGGCGAGCAGATGATGGGATTTGCCACCGTAGATGATGTGGCCTACACGCCGCTGTCGGGCTTCACCACCGTCGAGCTGGGCTGTGAGCGGGGCGACCAGGCCTATACCATGATCAACAAGTTCCCAGCACCGTTCTCCCACCAGTACCTGACGCTGTTCGACCAGCTCTGGAACGATGCGGACAAGCTACAGGAGGTGACGGACACGGTGCTGGACAACATCACCCATGCCTACAAGGAGAATGCCCCCGACTTTCTCTACTTCGTCACCCTCTACCACCTTTTCCGCGAGTTTCTGGACGACCTCAGCGAAGATACGCTGCCCAACGAGGCGACGGGCTTCAAGGACAGCCAGGTCTGGAACAAGCTGTACCACTTCCAGAAGGATGCCTGCTTAGCCATCATCAACAAGTTGGAGAAATACAACGGCTGCATCCTGGCCGATAGTGTGGGACTCGGCAAGACCTTCACGGCCCTCTCGGTCATCAAGTATTACGAGAACCGCAACAAGTCCGTGCTGGTGCTCTGTCCCAAGAAGCTGAACGACAACTGGATGACCTACAAGAGCAACTACCTGAACAATCCCATCGCCCGCGACCGCCTGCGCTACGATGTCTTCTTCCACAGCGACCTCTCGCGCCAGGAGGGGAAGACCAACGGGCAGGACCTTGCCCACATCAACTGGGGCAACTATGACCTCGTGGTGATTGACGAGAGCCACAACTTCCGCAACGGAGGCAAGGTGACTACGGACGAGAACGACGGGAACCCGCGCGAGAACCGCTACCTGCAACTGATGAACCGCGTCATCCGGTCCGGCGTCCGGACGAAGGTACTGATGCTCTCGGCCACTCCCGTCAACAACCGCTTCAATGACCTGAAGAACCAGCTCCAGCTGGCTTACGAGGGCGAGAGCGAGAAGATGAATACACTGCTTCGCACCACTTCGGGCATCGACGACATTTTCCGCCAGGTGCAGCAAGCCTACAACGGGTGGGTCAAACTTCCTGCGGAGGAACGGACCACCAAAGAGCTGCTGGGCAGGTTGAGTTTTGATTTCTTCGAGTTGCTGGACAGTGTCACCATCGCCCGGAGCCGCAAGCACATCGAGCAGTATTATGACACGGCGGACATCGGCAAGTTTCCCAGGCGGTTGCCGCCTGTTTCCCGCCGTCCCGACCTGACCGACCTGGACACTGCCGTCAATTACAATGAAATATACGGGGCCGTCAGCCGGCTGAACCTGGCGGTCTATACCCCTTCGGACTTTATCCTGCCCAGCCGGCGGGAGAAGTACCGGGAGGCGGCGAACGAGGAAGAATATGCCGGACTGACACGCAGCGGACGCGAGAAAGGCATCCGCCGGCTGATGAGCATCAACCTGCTGAAGCGGTTGGAGAGTTCGGTCAACTCGTTCCGCCTGACCCTGCAGCGCATCCGTGCCTTGATTGTCTTCGTTCTCGGTCAGCTGGACAAGGCGGAACAGGGGGAAAGGCTCGCACTCGAAGTGGAAGATGTGTCGCCGCACTTGGATGCGGATGACCGTGAAGCCGATGGCTTCATCGGCAGCAAGAAGACGAAAATAGCCTTGCAGGATGTGGATTATATCGCCTGGCGACCGTTTCTGGAAGAAGACCTGGACGGTCTTGACCGGCTGCTGTCGCTGTTGGAGGACATCACTCCCTCGCACGACAGCAAGTTGCAGCAACTCATCGCCGACCTGCGCCATAAGTGGACTCATCCCATCAACGGGGGCAACAAGAAGGTGATTATCTTCACGGCCTTTTCGGACACGGCTGAATATTTGTATCACTGCTTGGCACAGCCCATCAAGGAACGGCACGGACTGAACACGGCTCTCGTGACGGGGGAGGTGGAGGCCCGCAGCACGTTGCGGCTTCCGCAGCGCGAGAAGCTGGACTTCAACAAGGTGCTGACCCTGTTCTCCCCGGTGTCCAAAGAGAAGGCCGCCGTCTATCCGCATATCCGTGAGGAGATAGATGTGCTGATTGCTACCGACTGCATCAGCGAAGGGCAGAACCTGCAGGACTGCGACTACCTTATTAATTATGATATCCATTGGAACCCCGTCCGCATCATCCAGCGTTTCGGGCGTATCGACCGCATCGGCAGCCGCAACAGTGTCATCCAGTTAGTCAACTACTGGCCGAATGTCACCCTCGATGAGTATATCGACCTGAAGGGGCGCGTGGAGGCCCGCATGAAGGCATCGGTGCTGACCAGTACGGGCGACGACAACCCCATCTCGCCCGAAGAGAAGGGCGACCTGGAGTATCGCCGGGAGCAGTTGAAGCGGCTGCAGAGCGAAGTGGTCGATATAGAGGAGATGAACACCGGCATCAGTATCATGGACTTGGGACTGAACGAGTTCCGCATGGACCTGCTGGCCTACCTGAAGGTGCATCCCGACATCGAGCATTCTCCGTTGGGCCTGCACGCCGTCGTCCCTGCTCGGGAGGGCAGCCCTTCCGGTGTGGTCTTTGTGCTGAAGAACCGCAACAACGGTGTGAACATCGACCACCGGAACCGCCTGCATCCCTTCTATATGGTCTATATGGCAGATGACAAACGGGTCATCATCAACCACCTCTCCCCCAAAGAGTTGCTCGACCGGATGCGCTTCCTGTGCAAAGGGAAGACCACTCCCGACAGGACGGCCTGCCAGGCTTTCAACCGCCTGACGGACGACGGCAAGAAGATGCAGCACTATTCCGATCTGCTGGGAGAAGCCATTGCCTCGATCATCGATGTCAAGGAGGAGAGCGATATGGATTCGTTCTTGAGCGGGGTGCAAGGCTCCCTCTTTACCGAGGAGATACGGGGTTTGGACGATTTTGAATTGATATGTTTTTTTGTCATCAAATAAAGAAAGAGGAAACGATGTTCGGACTACCTGATTCTACAGCCGTAAAACGGCAGTTGCCCAAGAAGGCCATCTATGCCAAGTTCGACTGGAAGCCTTCTCAGCGTGAGGCCTTCGATGCCGAAGTATCGCGCATCGACATCGTGGCAGTGGTTTCGTCCGCTACCGTTCCTGCCTGGGCAGCCGGTACGGAGGTGAAGGAGTTCTATGTATTGGCGGTGCAGCTCAAGCGTAGGGACTACGATACCCGGCACATCGTCCTGCTCACCCGGCTGATTCCGCAAAAGATGGTCTTCGCCCTGCAGTTCGAGGAACAGACGCAGTTCGCTGTATTCCATACGAAGCTGATAGCATCGGTATGGCAGCCCACCTCAGCGGCCACCCTTGCCTTGTCGGGCCTGAATCTTGATGCTGTGTGGGAGCACATCGTGAAACACATCGGACAAATAGAGGTGGAGAGCGGCAAGTCGTTAGCCGAACAGATAGCGGACAATGACCAACGGGCGAAGCTGCTGGCACAAATCGCTATGCTGGAAAGGAAAATGGCGAAGGAGAAGCAGCCGAGGCGGAAGCGGGAGTATTTTGAACAGATTAAAAGAACAAAAGA
Source organism: Phocaeicola plebeius (assembly GCA_004558305.1). Lineage (GTDB taxonomy): Bacteria > Bacteroidota > Bacteroidia > Bacteroidales > Bacteroidaceae > Phocaeicola > Phocaeicola plebeius_B. The sequence goes on along the minus strand of SFDG01000112.1, from coordinate 500 downwards.
ATTGTTATGACGAATATGAGAAAATGTTTCAAATGGATTGCAATCATAGCTATACTTATGATTATAGCACCAATTGTATTAAATTATGTATTATTACAGCCTGCTATATGTGAATTAATTCAACCGAATACAGCATCATCAGTTTGGCTGAGTTTCTGGAGTGGAAGTATTGGATCTATATTAACTACCTGTGTATCATATTATATTCTGTATGTTAATCGCAAAGATGAATATAATAGATTAAGTTATCAATCAGCAAAAGATAACTTAGAAAGATGTATTCACCAATCTATTGAGTATTTAAAAATATATGATGAAAATGAACTCAAACAGATATATAATTATTGGAGAATCACAAATGATGGAGTAACTTGCAAAGAAAGGATTAAAGAGTTATTAAGTAGGGTTTACTGAATAATACATATTGTGTTGTACAACAAATAATTAATTATCATAAAAGCTTGCGTTTTTAACAAAAAAGAGCTAACTTTGATGTTAAA
>SFDG01000111.1 GCA_004558305.1 Phocaeicola plebeius | reverse complement strand
AAGTTAAGCTTCGTCACGCCGATGGTACTGCGCAAGTGGGAGAGTAGGTAGCCGCCGTCTTGAGCCCCGGAAGCCGCAAGGTTCTCCGGGGCTTTTTTTGTGTGACGGTATTATAACACAAAGGCACGAAGAAAGGAAGGCTATTTTCCAACACAGAGGCACGGAGGGCACAGAGTCTCTTTGTGTTTCCCTCCCTATACTACCTCCTAAAAAACTCTCTGTGCCCTCTGTGCCTCTGTGTTTAGAAAAAAATCACGGAATTGTTTGACTCGTACCTTGGGGGAGGCCTTATCTTTGTCGTCGTGATTCTGAATGATTGCGCAATGACAGGAAGAACGAGAGACTATGAACAAGAAATTAAAAATCGGAGAATTTTCAAAGCTATGCAGGGTGACGGTAAAGACCTTGCGGCATTACGATGAAATGGGACTCCTGGTACCCGATGCAACCGATGAATGGACTGGTTACCGCTACTATTCGCTGGAACAGTTCCAGCAGATGGGAACCATCCTGCATCTGAAACGGTTGGGATTGTCTTTGGCTGAAATATACCATCGAGCACGATGCGGAACACAAAGATACGAATATAGATGTGGAGTATTGTGAGGCAGTGGGCGAGTGGCACGCGGACACCCCGTTGCTGACGTTTTATGAAGCACCGGCCATTGAGAAGGCCCTGTGCTTTTCGTACCAGGGCCCCTATTCGACCTTTTCGGAAACGATGATTCAAGCCTTGCAGTACGTGGAGGAGCATCAGCTGCAGCTGACAGCCAGTCCGCGCTTCTGCTACATCGACGGACCTTGGAACAAGGAAGACGAGTCGGAGTGGCTCACGGAGATTCAGATTCCTGTGGCAGATTAACGGACCGAGAACCCGATGCTTTCCACTGCCTGGCGGACGGCATCCAAGGTAGTTTGCCCTTGAATGACACACCGCCCCGTCTGTAAGTCCGCAGTGACTGATGTCACTCCTTCCAGCCGGAGGATTACCTTCTCGACATTCGCCTTGCAATGGTTGCACGACATGCCCTCCACCTGCACGACCAGTCCTTCTTCGTGGCATTCCTGGCAGCAACAGTGGTCGGGAGTGCGGCGGAGCAGGTACCGGCGGGTAAGGGCATGTACAAGTAGTCCTCCCAACAGGAGGGAACAGCCGATGTGGAAATAGCTGGTGGAGGCCGTACAGCATGTCTGCAAGTGCTGTACGGGCAGCAGGAACCAATCGCGTGGCAGCAGGTAGTCCATCCCACACCCGCAGAGAATGGCCCCGCCGACAATCGAGACCAGATAGAGCAACATGGTTTTCCGTCCCATGACTTTACTGATGACCAGCAGGGAGGCAACATTGACCGCAGGCCCGGCCATGAGCAGTACCAGTGCCGTGCCAGGAGAAAGTCCTTTCAACAGCAAGGCTACGGCAATGGGAATCGAACCGGTGGCACACAGGTACATCGGTACGGCAACGACCAGTACGAGCAGCATGCTCAGGAGTGGCTTGTCGGCGAACAATGCGAAAAACGAAGAGGGTACGAAGACCGTGATCAGGCCAGCTACCAGTAGTCCGACGGCCAGCCAACGGCCGATGTCCTGCATCATTTCGATGAAGGCATACTGCAAGGCAGCGGTCAATTTCCCGATAAAGCCCGTCTTCTTGCCCCCGCAGCAGGAGGCAGTAGGGCAGGTGCCTGCCGCCGCTTCCTCATGAGCGGGAGCCAGCCGGCTGACAAAGGCACCACCTGCCAGTGCAGTCACCAGGGCAGCTGCCGGGCGGAACAAGGCAAACGGGAGACCCATCATGGCATAGGTGGCGAGGATGGAATCGATGCCTGTCTGCGGCGTGGCAATCAGGAAAGCAGCAGTTGCCCCCTGAGACGCACCTTCCTTGCGGAGCGACATGGCGGTCGGCAATACACCGCAGGAACAAAGCGGCAGCGGAATCCCCAAGAGGGTAGCATTGACCACCGAACGGAAGGAGCTGCCTCCCAAATACCGGCGGTAGAGGCGATTGGGGACAAAGGCATGCAAAAGACCCGCCAAAAGAAAACCTAATAATATATAAGGTGACATTTCATTCACCAAATCCAGCATTTCTTTCATAATTCATAACTATGGTTTATGTGAACAATTCTTTGAGTACGTCAATAGATTTCAGTTCCGGGAAATCCGGAAGATGAAGGCGATAGTAGCGGCAGATGATGTCGAGGCACCGGTTCCGTTCCTCTCGGTTCATGGCAAACAGGTGCATGGTTTCGTATTTCATCCGCAGCAGCGAGCAGACCCTGGACGCTTCGTCGGGAGAGAGGAACAGTCCGTGAGCGGGCGGAACAGAAGAAAAGCAGGCATTGAGCAGGTCGAAGCAATCGCCCTCCTGGAAATCTTCCGTGTTGGGGTACATCCCCAGGAAACGGGTGAGCCGCATGAGAAAGACCAGGTGGAAATTGGCGAAGTGCCCTTCGCAGGCATCCAGCCACAGCACCGAATGGACCAGGTAGTCGAACAGCGGTTGGTTGTCTACCTCTCCGTTCAGCGTCCGATGGAGGAATTCCGCCAGAAACAAGGCGATGCCCGACTTGAACGGGTGATAAGGCACGGACAGCAAAGGCTGCCAGACCCTGGCTTCCCGGATGGGATGCAGGCCCGACTTCGGCCGGACATCCGATTCAAATTCCACCAATGAAAGGGGCTGGAAAAGGACGCTGCTCACGGTAGATTTCCGTGAACGTGCAGCCGGTATCAGGAACGACTGCTGCCCTTCCTGCCGCGTGTAAATACGGACAATGTTCGACTTGTCACTGTATTTCAACATGCATAAAACGATACCTTGTAACTTCTGTAACATAGCGAGGACAAAGGTACATCAATCGGGAAGAAGAAAAAACAAAGTCCTGAAAAATTTTTCGCTTAAATATTTTGGCAGAATGAAAATTCTTCCTACCTTTGCATCCGCAAACGAGAACAATGGTTTCGTAGGCGGTTCAGGTGGAAGAAGCCTGAGAAGGAAGGCCCGTTCGTCTATCGGTTAGGACGCAAGATTTTCATTCTTGAAAGGGGAGTTCGATTCTCCCACGGGCTACATAATAAACAGAAATCACGAACATATTAAAGATTAGTCGAGATGGCAAATCACAAATCATCTATTAAGAGAATCAGACAGGAAGAAAAGAGAAGACTTCACAACAGATATTATGCAAAGACCATGCGTAATGCAGTGAAGAAACTCCGCGCAGTTACTGACAAGAACGAAGCTATCGCTTTGTTCCCGAATGTGCAGAAGATTTTGGATAAGTTGGCAAAGCGCAACATTATCCACAAGAACAAGGCTGCTAACTTGAAGTCTAAGCTGGCTGCTCACATCGCCAAGTTGGGTTAAGTAATTGCTTGCTTAAAAGATATAAGGCTGAATCAAGAGATTGGTTCAGCCTTTTGTCTGTCCGGACGGTAGGAGGGAGGCCGGTCTGCGGAATTTTTATCAGAAAAAAGGGCTTCGTCTCGAAGTTTTTTTGTAACTTTGAACACGATAAAAACAGAACAGATTTATAGTAAAATGAGTGAAGAACTGACACCTAAAGGCGGGAGCAACTACTCTGCCAGCAGTATCCAGGTCCTGGAAGGGCTGGAAGCTGTGCGTAAGCGTCCTGCCATGTATATCGGCGATATCAGTGAGAAGGGTCTGCACCACTTGGTGTACGAAGTGGTCGACAACTCCATCGACGAAGCCCTCGCCGGTTATTGTACGCATATCGAGGTGACCATCAACGAAGACAACTCCATTACCGTCCAGGACAATGGTCGAGGCATTCCGGTAGACATGCACGAGAAAGAAAAGAAGTCGGCCTTGGAGGTCGTCATGACCGTGCTCCATGCCGGAGGTAAGTTCGACAAAGGGTCCTACAAGGTGTCCGGCGGTCTGCACGGTGTGGGTGTTTCGTGTGTCAACGCCTTGTCGAAACACATGCTGACCAACGTGTTCCGGAACGGGAAGATTTACCAGCAGGAATACGAGTGCGGCAAACCGCTGTATGCCGTGAAGGAAGTAGGGACCACCGAACTGACCGGTACGCGCCAGACTTTCTGGCCGGACAACAGCATCTTTACGGTGACGGAATACAAATACAGCATCCTCCAGGCCCGTATGCGTGAGCTGGCCTACCTGAACAAGGGCATCACGATTACGCTGACCGACAAGCGGGTGACGGAAGAAGACGGCTCGTACAAACAGGAAGTCTTCCATTCGGAAGAAGGTGTGAAGGAGTTTGTACGTTTCCTCAACTCGAACAATGCTCCCCTGATTGAGGATGTCATCTATCTCAACACCGAAAAGCAGGGAATTCCCATCGAATGTGCCATCATGTACAATACGGGATTCCGTGAAAACCTGCATTCCTATGTCAACAACATCAATACCATCGAAGGCGGGACGCACGAGGCCGGCTTCCGTACGGCACTGACCCGTGTACTGAAGAAATATGCCGAAGACAGCAAGGCCCTTGAAAAGGCCAAGGTGGGTGAGCGGTGCGGTGAACCAGGCGGTCGGTGAGGCACTGACCAATTACCTGGAGGAACATCCCAAGGAAGCGAAGACCATTGTCGATAAGGTGGTGCTGGCTGCTACCGCCCGTATCGCTGCCCGCAAGGCACGCGAGTCCGTTCAGCGCAAGAGTCCGATGGGAGGCGGTGGACTGCCGGGCAAGTTGGCCGACTGCTCCAGCCGTCAGCCGGAAGAATGTGAACTGTTCCTCGTCGAGGGAGACTCGGCCGGCGGTTCAGCCAAGCAAGGACGCAGCCGCCAGTTCCAGGCCATCCTGCCGTTGAGAGGTAAGATTCTGAATGTGGAAAAGGCCATGTGGCACAAGGCATTCGAAAGTGACGAGGTGAACAACATCATCCAGGCACTGGGTGTCCGCTTCGGTGTCGACGGCGATGATGACAGCAAGAAGGCCAACATCGAGAAACTGCGTTATTACAAGGTCATCATCATGACCGATGCCGATGTCGATGGCTCTCACATCGACACCCTTATCATGACGCTTTTCTATCGTTATATGCCAGAAGTGATTCAAGGCGGCCATCTGTACATCGCCAACCCGCCGCTGTACAAGTGCAGCAAAGGCAAGATCAGCAAGTATTGCTACAACGATGAAGAACGCCTGGCCTTTATGCAGCAGTACGGCGACGGAACGGAAAACGGCATCCATACCCAGCGTTACAAAGGTTTGGGTGAAATGAATCCCGAACAGCTGTGGGAAACTACCATGAACCCCGAGACGCGCATCCTGAAACAGGTCAGCATCGAGAATGCCGCCGATGCCGACTACATCTTCTCCATGCTGATGGGGGACGATGTCGGTCCGCGCCGTGAGTTCATCGAGCAGAACGCCACTTATGCCAACATCGACGCATAAGCGGACGTGTTTTTTTAATCATCATTTTTTTCTTCCTCGCATCTTACAATCGAGGTCAGTCCCGGGAGTCCGAAGGATTTCCGGGACTTTTCTGTTTCTATTTTTGGCAGCCTCCATCGCCCCTCTGGACCTTGTAAGGGCATTTTCTCCGTTTTTGTCTTTATATTTTTCTCTAAGAAGCGTCAAGTAGTCGTTTTTTTCATTACTTTTGGGGAAAACAATAAGAACCAAAATTTCTATACCCATGAAACTGACATTTCGAATACCTTACCACACTGTTTGGGGTGAGACCGTCCGCGTCATTCTGGAAAATGAAGTCGAGGTCGAACTTTATACCCTCGACGGACAGGTCTGGCAAGGGGATTGCGACTACCATCCGACCGATAGCATTGCCCCGACCGACAGTACGACCGCTATCTGTTATCGCTATGCCATTTACAGGAACGATACGTGTGTGAGAAAAGAGTTGGGAGCCATTCCTCATTCTTTCTATCCCGGCAATGTGCTGCAGTCACATTATATATTGAACGACGCATGGCGCGACCTGCCGTTGAAAGCCTACAAGTACAGTTCCGCCTTCAACGGTATTTACCAGCGCGAGATGCCGCGGTGGTTGCAGGAGAACGTGGAGAGTTGCGTCACGTTCCGTGCCTTGTGTCCGGGTCTGCGTCAGAAGAAGCAGGCATTGGGCATCATCGGCAGCTGTAGTGTCCTGGGCCAGTGGGATCCGAAGCGGGCGCGTCGGTTGCACGAAGTGCAGCCGAATGTATGGCACCTGACGCTCGATGCGACCCGCCTGATGGCTCAGTCGCCGTTTGATTACAAGTTTGTGGCTATCAATACGGTGACCGGTGCCATCGAAGACTGGGAAGTGGGAGCCAACCGCTTCTTCCAGATCCAGCCGCTCCAGAAGGGGGAAACCTACCTGCCGGCAGAAACGGAAGTCTATTTCGA
>SFDG01000110.1 GCA_004558305.1 Phocaeicola plebeius | reverse complement strand
GCGCAAAGCTACGAATAATCAAGTCTATTTCCTACGCTATACACGTCTTTTTGGGGGGCTGCTGATTGTCTCTCAACCACGGACAATATCGGAAGAGCCGAACTAACTATGAATAAGCAACTTTCGTTTGTCTTGGCCGATAATCAGGATATTACCCGTATGGGAATGCGGGGCTTCATTGCACACCTTTTCGGGACGAATCTCATCACAGAGGCATCCGGTAAAAAGCAACTGACTGACCTCTTGACGGACTATCCGGACAGTGTGGTGGTTCTCGACTATACCTTGTTCGACTTGAACGGAGTCGAGGAGTTCCTGATTCTGGTACGGCGGTTCACCGATGCCTGCTGGCTGCTGTTCTCGAACGACCTGAGCGAGGATTTTATCCGAAAGCTGAGTGCAGAAGAGAAAGTCAGCATGATCTTGAAGGAGAATACCGGCGAGGAAATCCGGTCGGCCTTGCTGTGTGCGGCACACCGGGAGCGGTTCCTCTGTCATCAGATTACCAATCTGCTCATCAGTCACTCCAGTGACTCGAAAGCACCGTCCGTGCTGACAGCGACCGAGAAGGAAATCCTCCGGCAGATTGCCCGGGGCAAGTCCGTGAAGGAGATTGCAGCAGAACGTATATCCAGCATTCATACTGTGATTACTCACAAGAAGAACATTTTCCGCAAACTGGAAGTGAACAATGTGTACGAGGCCACCAAATATGCTTTGCGGGCCGGACTGATTGAGATGGCGGAATACTACATTTAGCCTGCCGCCCTACAGGTTGGCATAGTCCAGTTCCTTATACTCATAGTTTTCTTCCGGATCGAAGTATTCCTGGCTCAGCGGGGCACCCGTGTAGACCGTTTCGCCGCCCTGGTACACCATCAGCCTCAAAAAAGGCAATGGTTGCCAGTCCTCGGCAGGCAGACAACGGAGCGGATGCGTGGAGAACAGCAGACCGCCCGATGCCAACCGGCTGTAGTGAAGGGTATGGGCATAGTTGCTGTGGACATACAGGAATGTACCGTCCCACACCATCAGGTTCAGTTTGTTGCCGACGGACAAGGAGGTAATCAGCTGCTCCTAATCCTGGCGCAAATGTACCATCAAAATTCCGGCTGGAACATACCGCAAATGGGGCATTTCATCTACCTCATATATGGTAGGAGGCGACCGATGCAAGCTGATGTATCGGGGCCAGTCGCTGAAATTTGCCGGCTGGTTGCTTGCACGATCCAATTATTATCATTATCTTGGCCCGGTATCCGGAATTTATGAACCTTAATGATAAGAATGATGAAACAATGTATTTTTACGCTTAGACGGGTTATGATAGCCGTCTTGCTGGGTTGGGTGTTCCAAGGGACGGCACAGAGCCTACAGGTGATTCCGCGTCCCTTGCAGTGCGAAGAGCAGCAGGGTACTTGGCAGCTGACTGGGGAGAGGGTACTGTCTTTCCCGGCCGAAGCTGCCGAACAGGCCGCTTACCTGCAGCAGGTGGTGTTTCGGTCGACTGGATTTCAGTGGAAGACCACCTCTGTAGCCAAACGGGCTGACGTGCTGCTGGAGATAGACGCGGAACGGGTGCCGATGGCGGAAGGCTACCGGCTGGAAGTGGATAGCAAACGCGTGCGCATCTGTGGACATGATTGCGGCGGCCTGTTCTATGGCATCCAGACCTTTCTGCAACTTCTACCTCCAGCCATCTACAGCCGTTCGCTCCAGCCAGGCGTGGTGTGGACAGTGCCTCAGGTCACTATCACCGATGCTCCTGACCATCCGTGGCGAGGAATGATGCTGGATGTGGCCCGTTATTTCTTCGACAAGGAATTTGTCATGAAATACATCGACATGATGGCGATGTACAAGCTCAACAAGTTGCAGCTCCACCTGATTGATGATTCCGGCTGGCGGTTAGAAATCAAGAAATATCCTCGGCTGACCGAGGTCGGAGCATGGTCGGGTAAGGACGAAAAACGCCTGGGAGGTTATTATACGCAGGAGGAAATCAAGGAGATGATTGCCTATGCTTCCGTACGCAACGTGGAGATTATTCCCGAAATCGAGTTCCCTGCCCATATGCTTTCGGCAGTAGCGGCTTATCCGTGGCTGTCGTGTACCGGCCTGCAGCACGAGGTGCCCGGCCAGCACTTCATCAGCCGCGACCTGCTCTGTGTAGGAAAGGAAACCTCCTTCACGTTCTTGGCCGATGTGCTGGAAGAAACAGTGAACCTGTTCCCGTCTTCCTATATTAATATAGGAGGTGACGAGGCGGTGTACGACCGCTGGAAGGAGTGTCCGTTGTGCCAGGCTGTGATGAAGCGGGAAGGGTTGCGGCAACCGTCGGACCTGCAAGGCTACCTGACGAATGTGGTGGCCGACATGATGGCCAAAAAAGGAAAAACCGTGGTGGGATGGGAGGAAATCATCATGCGCGGCAAGGTGAACCAGCCGGTGGTGGCCGTGATGTGGCACAATGTGGCTGACAGTCTGATTGCTACCCGTGCGGGCCATAAGGCCATTCTTTCGCCGGCGGCCAGCCTGTATCTGGACTTTCCGGAAGGCAAGACACCCGGAGAAATCAAGGCGGCCACCTGGATGCCTCCGGTATCGTTGGAGAAATGCTATACGACTGCAATGAATGACTATGCGCCGACATCGACGGTGATGGGAGTACAGGGCTGTTTCTGGAGCGACCAGTTCATCCATGGTACACTGTTGCAGGAACTACCTTTGCTGAACGAGAACCGTTCGGAAAATTATGCGGAGTACCTCACTTTCCCCCGCCTGTTGGCGGTGGCTGAACTGGGATGGTGCCGACAGGCGCAACGGAACTGGTCGGACTTCCGTCAGCGTATCCGCACGCATTTTGCTCGTCTGGATTATAAGGATTGTCATTACCGTGTACCCGAACCGGAGATTGTCTCGATGCAGGAGCAGGAAGGAAAGGTTCGTTTCGAACTGGCTTCGCCGGTAGACGGGGCCGAGATTCTCTATACGACCGACGGGACTTATCCGCATGCCCATTCTGCCCGTTACACCGGTCCGATTGAAGTGGACACGAAGACCGACCTGCGTGCCATGACGCGGGTCAGCGACCGGCATTGTTCCTTGCCGCTCTATTTCGCACCCGACTATTCTGCCTACAAGGAGTATGGAACGTTTGTAGCTGAATGGAAACCCTTAGTGATTGCACCCGAGCAGTCGGTATGGCGTTTTGAGACGACGGGCAAGATGGTCGGTAACGGAGTGTATGAGATTTCTTTTGTCCGTACTCGTGGAACTCATCCGCTTCGTCTGGGTACATTGGTTTATTACAAGCAGGGAGAGAAGTTGGTGGAGATTCCCTTGCAGGGGAAGGTAGATGCTACCCGACCCGTCTTGACCTGCCGTTTGGAGGTAAAGGAATTCGAAGCCGGCCTGCCGTTCTATATGGAAGTGAAGACACAGCCGGAAGGAGGCAATGACACCTTTGGATTCGTGTTCGTAAAGAAAGTCGAGGAATAATTCCTTGCTCAGACCGCTGTAGAAGGTGTGTTTATTTCCTCAGACAATTAAGAAAGAGAATTTAGGAGCGTCTGGAAGGCAGTTCCCAAATTCTCTTTCCTTGTTTTATTTGGTCATAAATCGGAACGTGTAGTCGCTGAACGACCATACTTTTCCGCCTTCGGGCACGATGGTTTGCCCTTTCTTGTTACCCTGGGCATCCGTTTCCACCTTCAGTTGGATGCGGGTACACTCACCCTTCTCGTAGTCGTAGGTGGTGCCGTCGTCATCGTACAGGGAATAGGTGCACTTCGGGCATCGAATAGTCGGGGACGATGCCGCACCATACGGTGTGCGAACCGGTGTAGGGCTCTACCTTATTATATAGCTCTCCGTCGGGTGACACGTAGGGGTTGATCCACAGGTTGGTCTTGATGTGCTGTTGGTCCATCTGCCGGACAAATTCGGCAGGATGGGGGAAACGGGTAGGGTCCCATTCGTAGGTACAGGGGTAAGCGCGGCTCATCCATCCCGGTTCCAGTCCGATGACGCTCAAGGGGAAGTTGCGCTGTTCGAACTGTGCCACTTCCTCGTTGACCTGCTGGTCGTTGAACCATGTCGGTACGCGGTGCCAGAATCCCAAGCCCCAGCGGGGAGGCAGGGTACCCCCTCCGTTGTAGAGGTTGAAGCGGCGCACGACATCCAGCAGTGTGGGCCCGGCAAACAGTACCACTTCCACTCCTTCGGCTGGTACCAGGAACTCCAGGTTGTCGGAGTAGGGCTGTGCTTCCCATTCCTTGTCCGTGTTGCGGTCGCGGACTACGGGCGGGTGCTTGCTGTCTTTCCGGATGCTGGTACCGATCCAGGCATCTAAGTAACGTGCCGAGTTGATGAAGGCTCCGTATCCGCGGGAGGAGACGAAGAAGGGCACCGGTGCATGGGTGCGTCCGTTGTCGTTGCCTCCGTAGTGGTCAACGTGCAGGCGCAGGATGCGTCCGCGCTGTTCCACGGTCTGGAAGTTCAGTCCCAGTCCGAAAATCTTTTCGCCTTCTTCGAGCGGGAATCGGAGATAGGTCTTTCCATCGGTGACCTGCATGGTGATGTCGGCAGGCTGGAACGGGAGGGAAGCATCGCCCATCTGGCTGATCAGGGCTGACGCATTACTTTCATTTCCATCTCCGATTTCTTCAAAGAGTAACTATCTTTGCACCCTGTAACGTATAAAACGATAATCAGATGGAAATAT
>SFDG01000031.1 GCA_004558305.1 Phocaeicola plebeius | reverse complement strand
CCCGCTACGGCGACCGCATCTACCGGATGGAACTGCACGGCGACACCCTGCTGTTCTCCTCCCAGACGGGGGTCTGGAAAATGGATGTGAATACAGAGGAGGCCGCCGAGTTCCTGCCGTATGCGAAATACTACACCAACACCTGCTTCCTCACCGACCGGAAGGGCTTTGTCTGGATTGCCGCAGGGAAAGGCATGTACCGCGTCGACCCCCGCCACCCGCAGCCCCCGAGATACTACCGCTACGACGAAAAGGGACTGGGACATTTCATCGTGGAGCAGATGCTCGAAGACTGGGAAGGACACCTCTTTTTCGGCACCAAAGGATCGGGCGTGTACCGCTACGTGGAAGAAGAAGACCGCTTCCTGCCGCTCAATACCCCCGAACAGCGGGTGTCGGGCGACTACTGCTACGGCCTGGCACAGTCGCCGACGGGCCACCTGCTCATCACCAGCGAAAAGGGACTGACCTCCTACGATGCCGACAACGGCTCCTTCCAACCGATGGAGCTGAATGCCGCCCTGCCCCTGACGGGCATCAATTCCGGCTGCGGCCTGCTGGTCTGCAGCGACGGGGAGATTTTCCTTGGCGGCACCAACGGACTGGCAGCCTTCCACAGCCAGCTGCTGGGCGACCACCGGGGAAAAGGGTACCACCTGTACTTCACCGAGCTTTACATCAACAACGAGCGGGTCCGCCCTGCCCAGCCGGAATCGCTCCTGTCGCAATCCATCTACTATACCGACCACCTGGACCTGCGCCACGACGAGAACGACCTGACCCTAGAATTTGCCACAGACAACTACATCGCCCCCTTGCATCGCCCCGTCTTCGAATACAGGCTGGAAGGACTGGACACCAAATGGACCGTCACTTCTTCGAACAACATCCACTATACCAACCTCGGTGCCGGCCACTACACCCTGCGCCTGCGCGAGAAGCTCTACAACGGCAAGCAGGAGCCTCAGGAAATCTGCCTCTCCTTGGTGGTGCACCCTCCCTTCTATGCCACTCCGCTGTTCTACCTGCTCTATGCCGTCACGGCCTTCAGCATCATCTTCGGCATCTTCCGCTTCAAGCAGGCGCAGTTCCGCCTGAAGACATCCCTCGAAATGGAAAAGAAAGACAAGGAGCGCATCGAGGAACTGACCCAGGCCAAGCTACAGTTCTTCGCCAACATCTCCCACGAATTCCGTACGCCACTGACCTTGGTCATCACCCAGCTGGACCTGTTGATGCAGGACAACGGACTGTCGGCTGCCATATATAATAAGGTAGTGAAAGTGTACCGCAACACCTACCACCTGCGCAACCTCATTACCGAGCTGCTGGATTTCCGCAAGCTGGAGCAGGGGCACGTAAAGCTGCAGGTCAGCGAACTGGACATGGTGCCCTACCTGAAGGAAATCTTCCTCACCTTCACGGAATACGCACAGTCGCGGAACATCCGCTATACGTTCAGTCCCTGCCGGGAATCCGTCGTCTGCTGGTTCGACCCGCAGCAGATGGAGAAGGTGGTCTACAACCTCCTCTCGAATGCCTTCAAGTACACCCCTCAGGGCGGCAGTATCGAACTGAACGTATCGGACACCGACACCGAGGTCGTCGTGAAGGTCATCGACAGCGGCATCGGCATCCAGAAAGAAGACCTCGACAAGATTTTCGACCGCTTCTACCAAGCTGGTAACCGCATCGCCGACATCGCCCGCACCCCCAGTACCGGCATCGGACTGGCACTGGTGAAGAACGTGACCGAACTGCATCACGGCACCGTAAAGGTGGAGAGTGCGCCCGACTATGGCAGCATCTTCATCGTGCGGCTACAGAAAGGGCGTGCCCACTTCACCGACGAGGAATGTGCCCGGCAGACGGCAGTATCTGATGCCCACCTGCCGTCGGACCTGCCGGAATACCCCAAAGAGCTGGCTGTGCCGACCAAGGAAGAGCACGAGGCAGAGGAAGCACATCCGGAGACCTCGCGCCACAATATCCTGATTGTGGAGGACAACGAAGAACTGCTGGGCGTGCTGGGCAAGCTCTTTGCCCCGATGTACGAGGTGCGTCTGGCCCACGACGGGAAAGAGGCCCTGGAACTGATCCGGATGAAGGAACCGGACCTGGTGGTCAGCGACATCATGATGCCCAGGGTGTCGGGAACGGAACTTTGCACCCAACTGAAGAATGACTTCCAGACCTGCCACATCCCGGTCGTACTGCTGACGGCCCTGGGTACGACCGAACAGAGCATCACGGGACTGAAACTGGGTGCGGACGAGTACATCAGCAAACCGTTCAACACGGACATCCTGGTGGCCCGCTGCAACAACCTGGTCCGCAACCGCCGCCTGTTGCAGAAGAAGTACCGGCAGGAAGTGGAATGCAGCAGCCAGCTGCTGGCCACCAACCCCATCGACCAGAAGTTCCTCGAAGATGTGAACGAGGTGATCGAAAAGAACCTGGACAATCCCGACTTCGTCATCGACGAACTGGCAAGTGCCTTGGCCCTCAGCCGCAGTACCTTCTACAGCAAGTTCAAGAGCCTGACGGGAATGACGCCCAACGACTTCGTGCTGCTCTACAAACTGAAGCGGGCGGCCCAATGGCTGCACACGCAGCCGCAGCTTCAGGTGGCGGACATTACCTACAAGCTGGGCTTCAGTTCGCCCCGCTATTTCACCCGCTGCTTCAAGGCGCAGTATGGGGTCACGCCTACCGACTACCGGAAGAACGGGGCAAGTGCTTCCCAGCCTGCCCGGGAAAGCTAAAGAAGGACTCGGACAATAATGACACCGAAAACGGATAATTGCGTCCTATAGCCAACGAAGCTATTCATTACTTTTGCGGCAGTGAAACCCTAATTCCGCAAAGAATGAAAAACAAACTATCCTTGCTCATCGGTGCCTGTAGTGCACTGGCCGCCACCGGCTGTACTTCGCCGGCTGCCGCGCCCGAACACCCCAATGTCATCTATGTCTTCCCCGACCAGTTCCGCAATGCCGCCATGGGCTTCTGGGCCGAAGACGGCTTCCGCGAACACGTCGACTTCCAGGCCGACCCTGTCCACACCCCTCGGCTGAACCGCTTTGCCCATGAGAGCGTCGTCCTCTCGTCGGCCCAAAGCAACTGCCCGCTCAGCAGTCCCCATCGCGGATCGCTGCTCACCGGCATGTACCCCAACCGCAGCGGCGTGCCCCTGAACTGCAACTCCGACCGTCCGGTCAGCTCCTTGCGCGAGGATGCCGTCTGCATCGGAGATGCCTTTGCCCAGGCCGGCTACGACTGTGCCTACATCGGAAAGCTCCACGTGGACTACCCGACTCCCAACGACCCCGAACATCCCGGACACTACGTGGCCGAAGGACAGCCGGTATGGGATGCCTATACCCCTCCCGAACGCCGCCATGGCTTCAACTACTGGTACTCTTACGGCACCTTCGACGTGCACAAGAACCCGCACTACTGGGACACGGACGGCCATCGGCACGACCCCAAGGAATGGTCGCCCCTGCACGAGGCCCAGCGTACGATTGCCTACCTGAAGAACGAGGGCAACGTGCGCGACCCGCGCAAACCCTTCTTCATCATGGTGGGCATGAACCCTCCCCACAGCCCCTACCGCTCGTTGGACGACTGCATGGAGGAAGACTATAACCTCTACAAAGACCAGCCGCTGGAAGCCCTTCTGGTGCGGCCCAATGCCGACCGCGAACGGGAAAAGGCCGCCTCGGTGCGCTACTACTTCGCCTCCGTGACCGGTGTCGACCGCGCTTTCGGACAAATCCTCGATGCACTGGACGAACTGGGACTGGCCAAGAACACCATCGTGGTCTTCGCTTCCGACCACGGCGAGACCATGTGCAGCCAGGCCACCGACGACCCCAAGAACTCGCCCTACACCGAGTCGATGAACGTCCCCTTCCTGGTCCGCTATCCCGAGGTGCTCCGTCCGCGCGTCGACGACCTGCTGCTTTCTTCGCCCGACATCATGCCCACCTTGCTGGGACTGGCCGGTCTGGAAGCTGAAATCCCGCAGGGACTGCACGGCATCAACTATGCCCCCCTGTTCTTCGACGGCCAAAGCCGGCAGGTGGAACGCCCGGACGGTGCCCTCTACCTGCAGAACATGAACGGAGAGAAGGAAGCCGACGGAAAAATCCGCACCTACTTCCCCGGTGCCCGCGGCATCAAGACCCGCGACTACACCCTGGCGCTCTACATCGACCGCAAGACCCGTCGGCTGAAGAAGAGCCTGCTGTTCCACGATGCCGCCGACCCCTACCAGCTGGAGAACCTGCCCTTGGAGGAACATCCGGAGGTGGTGAAAGACCTGTGTGCCCGCATGGGCAGACTGCTGAAGGAAATCGACGACCCCTGGTACACCGAGAACATACTTCCCGAGCTGATACCCTACCGATAATCACCCTGTTAAAAACGGAGGGAAGACAATATGGGCACTGGAATCGGACGAAAAAGCCCTTCCGCCTGCCCTGCGTTCCCCTACATTTGCAACCGAGAAAAGTAAATACAGCCGCCTGTCACGAACCTGGACAGACGGTCGATCTTAAACCTAATAGCAATAACCCAACATGGAAAAGAAACCTTATCGCTTCCATCTATCAAAAAGGATGCTTGCAGGAACTTCCCTGCTATTTGCCGCATCCGTGGGCACGGTCCTGGCCAGCCCGTCCGACATCGGGGCCTTGTCCCCCAAGTCTGATTCGTTTGTCGCTTCCCCGCAGCAATCGAAAATCACCGTCACCGGTACTGTTGTCGACGCAGCAGGCGAACCCATCATCGGTGCCAGCGTTGTAGAAAAAGGTACGACCAACGGTACCATCACCGACTTCGACGGTAACTTCACCCTGACGGTTCCGTCGGATGCCACCCTCGTGCTCAGCTACATCGGCTACGTGGAGCAGCAGATTCCCGTGAAGAACCAGCGCACGCTGAAAGTCACTATGAAAGAAGACACCAAGACGCTGGAAGAAGTCGTAGTCGTAGGTTACGGCACCCAGAAGAAGGTGAACCTGACCGGTTCGGTATCGGCCATCAACATGGACGAGCTGACCGAAAGCCGCCCCATCACCAACGTATCGCAGGCACTGGCCGGTATGGCTGCCGGTGTATCGGTCACTTCGTCGAGCAACCAACCGGGTAACGACAACGCCGACATCAAGGTGCGCGGTCAAGGTACATTGAACTCCTCGGCTCCGCTGGTCATCATCGACGGCGTGGAAGCCGGCATCAATACGGTCAACCCGCAGGATATCGAAACGATGTCCGTCCTGAAGGATGCTGCTTCGGCCGCCATCTACGGTTCGCGTGCCGCCAACGGTGTCATCCTGATTACCACCAAGCAGGGTAAGAGCGGTGCCATGAAGATTGACTATAACGGGTATGTGTCCTTCGCCTCCATCCGCAAGACCTTGACCCCGGTGTCGAACTATGCCGACTACATGGAACTCATCAACGAAGGTTACACCAACAGCAACCTCGGCACCATCTTCAGCCAGGAAAGCATCGACGCCTGGCGCAACGATGGCGGCAGAGACCCCTTGAAATACCCCAACACCGACTGGGTGGACGCTACCTTCCAGAACTCAACGGCTACCAACCATGTGCTCTCGATGAGCGGCGGCAGCGAGAAAATCCGTTTCTACGGATCGTTCGGCTACAGCGACACCCCGGGTGTCATGAAGAACGCCGGTTACACCAAGTACAGCGGCCGCCTGAACCTCGATGCTGACATCAAACCCTGGCTGAAGATGGGTATGCAGCTGAACGGCTACGTGTCCGACATGGAGCCAGGAGCCAAGTACACCAGTTCGGGTACGGTCGTTGACGAAGTGTTCACCTATGCCTCCGCCACCACTCCGGGTATGGTGTTCGAAGCTCCCGACGGTCGTCTGGGTGCCATGAACAATCCTGAAGACGATGCGCAGTGTGCCGTGAACAACCCCATCGCCCGCGCCCTGCGCACTCAGGGTAATATCCGCAAGAACAACTTCCGTTCACGCTTTACCGCCACCCTGACCCCGTTCAAGGGCTTCTCGCTGACCGGCTCCTACTCCTACGAGCTGATGGACGAAGACCGTCAGACGAAGCCTCGCTTCCTGGACCAGTGGAACTTCCAGACCGAAACCATCACCTATACCAACAAGGGACGTACCAGTATCAAGAACTACGATGGCAAAGTGGAACGCTACTTCAACGACCTCGTAGCCCGCTACGACACCAAGCTGTTCCAGAACCAGCTGACAGTAAATGTGATGGCCGGTGTCAGCAACGAGCTGTACCGTTCGAAGAGCTTTACGGCCACCAAGATGGACCTGATTGACCTCAGTCTGGATGCCATCAGTGCCGCCACAGGCGATGCCAGTGCATCCGGATCGAAGACCGAATGGGCCATGCGCTCCTACTTCGGCCGTATCAACCTGAACTGGCAGGACAAGTACCTCGCTGAGTTCAACCTCCGCTCGGACGGTTCCTCCCGCTTCCTGTCCAACAAGCGTTGGGGTTACTTCCCCTCCGGCTCTGTTGCCTGGCGTATCGACCAGGAAGCCTTCATGGAGAAATGGGTAGAAAAAGGACTGAGCAGCCTGAAAATCCGTGCTTCTTACGGTGCGCTGGGTAACAACTCAGTGGGCAACTACGACTCCCAGTCGCTCTATGCCAACAAGGACAAGAACGGCCTCATGCTGAACTACGTGCTCAACAACGGACTGGTAACCGGTCTGGCACAGGCAGCCATCTCCAACCCCAACCTGACCTGGGAAAGCACCAAGGTACTTGACTTCGGTTTCGACTTCGGCTTCTTCGGCAACCGGCTGACCGGTACGGTGGACTACTTCAACAAGCGTACGACCGACATCCTGATCGGCCTGCCTGCTCCCGACGTACACGGTCTGGCTTCCATCCCCAAGGTGAACAGTGCCACCGTGACCAACCAAGGTGTGGAAATCACCGCCGGCTGGCAGGACCAGGTGAAAGACTTCTCCTATGGCGCCAACCTGAACTTCACGTATGTGACGAACAAGGTCAACAAGTTCAAGGGCAAAGATGAAGGCGGTATGTCCATCAGCGGTGCCAACCTGATCTGGGAAGGACACTCCATCAACTCCCAGTACCTGCTCCGTGTAGACCGCATTCTGCAGACCGACGAAGACATGAAGCTGGTAGAACAGATGATTGCCAATGCCCCGATTGACGAAGCTACCGGCAAACAGAAGAATCCCTTCGCTGCCTTCGGCAAGCCGGAAAAGGGTGACCTGCTCTACAAGGATGTGAACGGTGACGGTGTCATCGACCCTACCGACAAGGAAATCGTGAGCGACGGCCCGAACCCCAAATACCAGTTCGGCCTGAACCTGAACGCCGGCTGGAAGGGCTTCGACCTCTCCATCCTGATGCAGGCTTCGCTCGGTGCCAAGGTGTACTGGCAGTCGGCTGCCTACAACACCCCGACCGTGCGCAAGGGTTACCAACTGAACAAGGAAGTCTGCGACGGACGCTGGTACGAAGGCCGTACCGACGCCACCTATCCACGCCTGCTGCAGTACCTGGATACCCGCAACACGCAGATGAGCGACTTCTACCTGCAGAACAAGAACTTCCTGAAGATCCGCAATATCCAGTTGGGCTACACCTTGCCGAAGGCATGGACAAAAGCCTGCCAGCTGGAGAGAGTACGCATCTACGGCAGCTTGGAGAACTTCTTTACCTTTACCAGCTACAAGGGCTTCGACCCCGAAGTATCGGGCCTGAACTACCCGACCATGAAGCAAGCGGTCATCGGTCTTAACGTAACCTTTTAACAACAGATGAACATCATGAAAACCTATAAATTATTCTCAGCACTTGCCGCTGCTGCCCTGCTCTGCTTCAGCAGCTGCTATGACCTGGAAAGATTTCCGGCCGACCAGCTCAGCTCGGGTACCTTCTTCAAGACCCAGGATCATGCCGACCAGGCAATGATGGCGGTCTACAACAACCTGCAATATGACAATGCCTTCGGACTCCAGTTCTCGATGGACGGGCTGGGCGGTATCGCCATGGGCTACGACAACCCCTCCTACCAAGTCTTCCAGCGGGGTATCTACGATGTGAAGAACTCGTGGGTCAAGAACAAATGGATCTACCTCTACGAAGGTGTGACCCGTGCGAACATCGTGCTCCAGAACATCGACAACGTGGACATGAGCGACGAACTGAAAGCCCGCTACAAAGGCGAAGCCAAGTTCCTGCGTGCCCTCCACTACTTCGCCCTGAAGAATTTCTTCGGCGGTGTGCCCCTCTACGATGAGAACTTCAATGTCGGCGAAAACTTCAACGACATGAACCTGCCGCGCGAATCGGAAGAAAACATCCGTAAATTCATCCTCGACGACCTGGATGCCGCCATCGCTTCGCTGCCTGCCAAATGGGACGACCCGAACAAGGGACGTGCCACCAGCGGTGCTGCCATGGCACTGAAGGGAAAAGTGCTGCTGTTCAACAAACAGTACGACCAGGCCAAGACCTGCTTCGAGAATGTGGTGAACAGCAAGCAATATGCCTTGTACGACAACTATGCCGACCTCTTCAAGCCGGGCGGCGACGAAAGTTCCGAAATGATCTTCGCCATCCAGAACATGGGCGGTGTAGGTACCGACCTCGGTATGCCGATGACCTTCTACATGGGTACCCGTGCTTCGTACGGCAGCTGCTGGAACAACGTGATGGTTGCCACCGACTTTGTAGATACCTATGAATACAAGGACGGACGTCCCTACGACTGGGAAGAGTTCGCACCGGGTTTCACCACCGACGACAAAGTGAAGCAGGAAGTGTTCCGCTCTACCCTCGACAAGGCGAAGACCAAAGTAGAAGCGTACACTCCGTACAAGGAAAAACTCCTGGCCATGTACGAACAGCGCGACCCGCGCATGACCTACTCCATCATCCTGCCTTACACCCAGTATAAGGGCTGGTACAAGAACGCTCCGCACGATTGTGAATACGTGGTGGTATTCAACGGGGTCAACGACGGTCACCACATGATTCGTGTGAACGGCAACTACGAAACCTACATCTGGCGCAAGTTTGTGGCCGAATACAACATGGACGGTGCCATCAACAACCGTGCCGACACGCCCATCAACTTCCCGCTCATCCGTTATGCCGACGTGCTGCTGATGCTGGCCGAATGCTACAACGAACTGGACGACCAGGAAGGAGCCGTCCGCCTCATCAACGAAGTGCGTGCCCGTCCGAGCGTGAACATGCCGGGCTTGAACAGCGGACCTGCCTGGCTGAAGGCCACCACCAAGGAAGAAGTCTTCGAACGTATCCGCCACGAACGTGCCGTGGAACTGGCTGGTGAAGGTCTGAGCTTCGACGACATGCGCCGCTGGGGCTTGCTCGAGACACTGAACGGCCGGAAGGAAAAGGATATTACCGGTAAAGTCAGATATACCCGCAGCGTCAGCAAGCGCGATTACCTCTGGCCGATTCCTGCCGACGAAATCGAAAAGAACCCGGCTCTGGAACAGAACCCGAGCTGGTAATACAGGCAAAAAGATTGTTTGAATTGCTTTGACAACAGAAAGCCACCTCGGGTAGCGGCCCATGAACCACCGTTCTCCGGGAGTGGCTTTCCACCATTACTCACTCTTAATCAGCAAATCGATATGAAACAAAGAATACTCTCCCTCCTCGGCCTGTTGCTGCTGGTGGCCCTCCCCTCGAAGGCCTACGAAGAACGCAACCTGCTGCAGCATGCCGCCACGGTGGAACAGATCAAGGAAAGTCTGGTGATGAACCAGCAGTGGGTGCCCTATCCCGCCTATCAGGACCGGCAGGGATGGGACCAGTTCCTGGGCAGCCACAAGGATGGCATCATCCGCAACGGCGAAAAATACCTGGGCTTCACCTGGAAGGTGGTGAAGGCTACAGACTATATGGAATACGAGCGTTCGGGCAACCGGCGCATCATGGAAGACCCGCTGGGCGAGAACAACAAGGCCATCGGCGCACTGGTGATGGCGGAACTGGCAGAAGGCAAGGGCCGCTTCATCGACGAAATCATCAACGGAGTGCTGCAGGCCTGCGAAATGACCTCCTGGTCGCTCTCCGCCCACCTGGCCTCGTACCAGAAGACCAAGCGGGCATTCCCCGACCACCGCGAACAGATCCTGGAACTGACACAGGGCAACATGGCCCAGATGTTCTCGTGGACCTACTATTTCCTGCACCAGGAATTCGACAAGGTGGACCCCATCATCTCGGTCCGCCTGCGCAAGGAACTGCAGGAACGCGAACTCGACCCTTACCTGCAGCGCGACGACTTCTGGTGGATGGCGTTCCAGTACAAGCCGGGCATGATCATCAACAACTGGAACCCCTGGTGCAACTTCAATGCCCTGACCTGCTTCCTGTTGCTGGAGAACGACCGCGACGTACTGGCGAAGGCCGTCTATCGCACCATGACATCGGTAGACCGCTTCCTCAACCACGTGAAAGCCGACGGCGGCTGTGAAGAAGGTCCTTCCTACTGGGGACACGCTGCCGGCAAGCTCTACGACTACCTGCAGATGCTCTCGCTCGGCACGGGCGGGAAAGTGTCCATCTTCGACCTGCCCCAGGTGAAGTACATGGGCGAATACATCGTCCGTTCGTACATCGGCGACGGATGGGTGGTCAACTTCGCCGACGCTTCGGCCCGTGGCGGAGGGGATGTCCCCCTGATCTACCGCTTCGGTACGGCCGTGAACAGCGACGTGATGAAAGGCTATGCTGCCGACAAGCAGCGCGAAACTCCGGTGAAGCCTACTACCAACTGGCTCGACATGTTCCGGGGACTGGAAACCCTGCGCTTCCTTCCTGCCCTGCAACAGGAGACGGCCACCTACCAGGCCCCTTCGGCTACCTGGTACCCGGAAACGGAGTTCTGCTACTTCAGCAACAAGCAGGGCCTCTTCATGGCTGCCAAGGGCGGCTACAACAACGAAAGCCACAACCACAACGATGCCGGTACCGTATCAGTCTACTCGCACCATGTCCCGATGCTGATTGATGCCGGTGTGGGCACCTACACCCGCCAGACCTTCAGCAGCGAACGCTACTCCATCTGGACCATGCAGAGCAACTACCACAACCTGCCGCTCATCAACGGCGTGCCGCAGAAGTTCGGCAGCGAATACAAGGCGACCGAGGTGAAGGTGGACACCCGCAAGCAGACCTTCTCGGCCAACATCGCCACGGCCTATCCCGAAGAGGCCGCGGTGGAGAAATGGACCCGCTCGTACCGCCTCGGCAAGGACCGCCTGACCATCACCGATGCCTTCCGGCTGAAGGAAGCCAAGGCTGCCAATGTGGTAAACTTCCTGGTATGGGGCAACGTGGACCTGTCCGTTCCGGGTGTCATCTCTCTGGAGGTGAAGGGCGAAAAAGGCCAACTGACCTACGACAGCCGCCAGTTCCAGGCCAGCATCGAAACCATCCGTCTGGAAGACCCTCGCCTCTCGAACGTATGGGGCAATGAAATCTACCGTGTCTCGCTGACAGCCCGACAGACTGTCACCGCCGGCACTTATACATTTACTTACCTGCAAAAATAATACTACTTATATGAAGAAAAATCTGATCTCCCTTGCCTGCTCGGCCCTGTTGGTGGCCTGTGGCGGGACTTCCCAACAAGCACCGAAAACGGATTCGTTCATCGAAGAAAACGTGGCCTTTGCCCGCCAGCAGCTGGGCAAGGAAATCGAAGTCATCGAAGCCAGCGGCGAATGCCTGAACCCTGTCACCCTGAAGACCGACGGCAGTGTGTTCTACTGCGACTACACCGACTGGCGGAGCGGCTTCTTCCCCGGCTCGCTCTGGTATCTCTACGAACTGAGCGGCGACTCGACCCTGGTGCCGCTGGCCACCAAGTACACCAATGCCATCGAGGAAACGAAGAACCTGACCTGGCACCACGACGTGGGCTTCATGGTGAACTGTAGCTTCGGCAACGGACTGCGGCTGAAAGACGTGCCGGGCTACAAGGAAGTCATCATCAAGACCGCCGAATCGCTGTCCACCCGTTTCCGTCCGGTTCCCGGCATCATCCAGTCGTGGGACGTGACCCGTGGCTGGCAGTCGGAGCGCGGCTGGGAATGCCCGGTCATCATCGACAACATGATGAACCTGGAACTGCTGTTCGAAGCCACCCGTCTGTCGGGCGACTCCACGTATTATAAAGTGGCTGTCAGCCATGCCGACCGCACCATGCAGGAGCACTTCCGCGAAGACGGCAGCTGCTACCATGTCATCGACTACAGCCTGAAGGACGGCAGCGTACGCCATCGCCAGACTGCCCAAGGCTATGCAGACGAATCGACCTGGAGCCGTGGACAGGCGTGGGCCGTCTATGGCTATGCGGTCTGCTACCGCTATACGCACAATCCGAAATACCTGGCACAGTCGCTGAAGACCTTCCACATGATGAAGAACCACGCACGTATGCCGGAGGACTTGATTCCCTACTGGGACATGGATGCTCCCAACATCCCGGACGAACCGCGCGACGCATCGAGTGCCGCCTGCATCGCATCGGCCCTCTATGAAATCAGTACGATGGAAGGTGTGGAGAATCCGGCCCAGTACAAGGAGTATGCCGACGGCATCCTGGCATCACTGGCCTCTCCGAACTATCGTGCCGCGCTGGGTACGAACGGCAACTTCCTGCTGATGCACTCGGTAGGCAGCATCCCTCACGGACAGGAAATCGATGTTCCGCTGAACTATGCCGACTATTATTTCCTCGAAGCCTTGAAGCGGAAGCACGATATTGAAGCGAAGTAAGCGAGCGATTATAACACAACAGCAAAAACGGGGATGATTTCCTCAGGAAGCGGACGGCTTCCGGTAGGGATGCCCTTTCAGAAATCGACCGACCGGAGTCGGTCGATTGATTGACCTTGGTTGTTCGAACGACTAACCAGTGTCAGCCAATCGACCGACATCGGTCGGTCGTTTTATGGCAAGAGGTCGAAAGGGAATCTGGACGGGCTTTGTCAGGGTATTAGAAGGAGGCCCATCGTTTATGACAATGCGGCGCGGAAGCGATTCAGGAACTCCTGTGCTTCCACCCTACTCAGGCAGAGAGGCGGCAACAAGCGGATGACATTCGTTCCGCTCACCCCCGTAAAGACATGCTGCTCCTTCAGCAGCTTCAGGCGCAGTTCCTTGATGGGTGCTTCGAACTCCAGCCCGATCATCAGACCACGTCCACGCACCTCCTTGATCTGCGGGAACTTCTTCAGTTCTTCCAGCAAGTAGGCTCCGACCGTGGCTGCATTCTCCACCAAGTGTTCCTGCTCGATGACATCCAATACCGCCAGTGCTGCTGCACAAGCCAGGTGGTTGCCGCCGAACGTGGTACCCAACTGACCGTATACCGGCGTAAACATCGGACTGATCAGGACGGCTCCCATCGGGAATCCGTTGCCGATTCCTTTCGCACAGGTCACGATATCGGCCTGGATGCCATTATACTGGTGGGCGAAGAACTTTCCGCTCCGTCCGTAACCGCTCTGGATTTCGTCGAGAATGAGCACCGTGTTCGTCTTAGTACAAGCTGTCCGCAAGGCCTGCATGAACGCATCGGTCGGCAACTGGATGCCTCCCACGCCCTGTATGCCTTCGATAATCACTGCACATACATCGCCCTTGGCCAGTTCCTGGCGCATGGCCTCCACATCGTTCAGCGGCAGGTAAGTGACATGGCCGTTGTCATTGATGGGGGCGATGATTTTCGGGTTGTTGGTCACTTCCACTGCCAGAGAAGTACGGCCGTGGAACGCCTTGGCAAAGGACACGACCCGTGTCCGGCCGTTATAGAACGAAGCCAGCTTCAAGGCATTCTCGTTGGCCTCTGCCCCGCTGTTGATCAGGAACAGGGCATAGTCATCGTACCCACACACCTTCCCCAGCCGCTCTGCCAGCTCCTGCTGCAGGCGGTTGATGACGGAATTGGAATAGAATCCCAGGGTGGCTACCTGCCGGCTGATTTCCTCTACATAGTGGGGATGTGCATGGCCGATGGAAATCACGGCATGGCCCCCATACAGATCAAGGTACTCCTGTCCCTTGTCGTCCCAGACATGACAGCCTTTTCCCTTGACGATATTTACGTCGAATAATGGATATACGTCAAATAGTTTCATGTTTTCATTCTTCATTTAAAAGGCACTCGGTTTCAAGCGAAGGCCGACTGTCTCCTCCAGATTGAACATCAGGTTCATGTTGTGGACAGCCTGGCCGCTGGCACCCTTCAGCAAATTGTCGATGCAGGATGTGACGAGCAGCTTGTCACCGAACTTCTCCAGATGAATCAGACACTTGTTGGTGTTGATGACCTGCTTCAGGTCCAGGTTCTTGTCCACGATGTGCGTGAACGAGTCCTCGGCATAATAGTCCTCGTACATCTTGACCAGCTCCGGCAACTCTACCTTCGTCTTCACCACCAAGGTGGCGAAAATGCCACGGGGGAAATCGCCCCGGTAAGGGATGAAGTCGATTTCGCTGTGGAAGCTGTTCTGCAGCTGCTGCAGCGACTGCTTGATTTCGGGCACGTGCTGATGGGCAAACGGCTTGTAGATGCTCAGGTTGTTGTTGCGCCAGCTGAAATGGCTGGTGGCACCCGGCTTCACGCCGGCCCCCGTACTGCCGGTAATGGCATTCACCATCACATCATCGTTCAGCAGCAAGTGCTTAGCCAAGGGCAACAGCCCCAACTGGATGCAGGTGGCAAAACATCCCGGATTGGCCACCTGCTTGCTGTGACAGATGGCACGGCGGTTCAGTTCGGGCAGACCATAGATGAAATCGTGGTCGTCGCTCTTCAGGCGATAGTCCATGCTCAGGTCGATGATCTTCAGGTCTTCGGGCACGTTGTGGCTATCCATGAACTTGCGCGTGTCGCCATGCGCCGTACAGAAGAACAGTACGTCAATCGTGTCTAACGGCAGTTCGTCAGTGAACACCAGTTCCGTCTCGCCGTACAACCCCTCGTGGACATCTGTAATCTTGTTGCCCGCATTGCTGGAACTGTTGACAAACTTGATCTCTACATCCGGATGGTTCAACAGCAGGCGAATCAGTTCGCCTGCTGTATATCCGGCTCCTCCAATGATGCCGACCTTTATCATACGTTCTCCTCGTCTTTATGCACGGAATAATAGGCACGCAGCGGGGTGGAGAGCACCTTGATGAAGCCCTTGGCATCGTCGGCCGTCCAGCCTTTCTGCATTTCCCCGTATTCGCCCAGCTTGTTCTTCACCAAGTCGTCTTTCGACTCTACGCCGACTGTCGAGAAGCAGTAGGGACGCAGTTCGAGGATGGCAGTGCCGTTCACATTGCGCTGCGATTCCTGCAGCATGGCCTCGATGTCGCGCATCACCGGCTCCAGGTATTCGCTCTCGTGGAGGAACATGCCATACCAGTTGGCCACCTGATCCTTCCAGTACTGCTGCCATTTGCTCAGCGTGTACTTCTCCAGGAACTTGTGGGCACCGATAATCAGCATCGGGGCAGCTGCCTCGAAGCCGACACGGCCCTTGATGCCGATGATGGTGTCGCCCACGTGCATGTCGCGACCGATGCCATAAGCAGCGCCGATTTCCTCTACCTTCTGGATGGCCTTGATCCGGTCGTCGAACTTCTCGCCGTTCACGGCTACCAGTTCTCCCTTTTCGAAAGTCAGCTTCAGCTGTTCGCTGCCTTCCTTGGTCACCTGCTTCAGATAAGCCGTTTCGGGCAGCCCCTGGGCAGAATCGAGAATCTCGCCGCCGCAGATGGAAGTCCCCCAGATACCTACGTTATACGAGTATTTCAGTTTGGTGAAGTCGGCTTCGAAGCCGTGTTCCTTCAAGTAGTTGATTTCATAGTCACGGCTCAATGCCATGTCGCGGGTCAGCGTGATGATTTCCACGCCCGGTGCCATCACGAGGAACGTCATGTCGAAACGCACCTGGTCGTTACCGGCCCCTGTAGAGCCATGCGCAATGGCATGAGCACCGATTTCGTTGGCATAACGGGCAATGGCCAAGGCCTGGAAAATACGCTCGGAGCTGACAGAGATGGGGTAGGTGCCGTTTCGCAGCACATTACCGAACACCATGAACTTCAGGCTCTTCTCGTAGTATTCCTGCGTCACATCGAGTGTGACATACTTCACGGCACCCAGCTTGTACGCATTCTCCTCGTTCTTCTTCAGCTGTTCGGGGCTGAAACCGCCCGTATTGGCACATGCCGCATACACTTCATAACCTTTCTCCTTTGCCAGATACATCACCGTAAAGGAAGTATCCAGTCCGCCGCTGAACGCGACGACCACTTTTTTCTTTTCTTCCATATTGTCTCTTAGAAATTATTTACTTTATCGTCTTTGTGCAAGGCCGGATCGTACAGCATGGCAGTACAGATACAGAACTTGCGGTTCTTCTCCTTCAGGATGCCGTGGTTGATACATCCTTCACAACCTTTCCAGAAAGCCTCATCGTCGGTCAGTTCGTTGAACGTGACCGGAACATACCCCAGTTCCGTGTTCATCTTCATCACGGCTGCCCCCGATGTAAGACTGAAAATCTTCGCATTGGGCCAACGCAGACGGGCCAACGTAAACGAAGCATGCTTGATGCGCCGTGCCAGTCCCACTCCCCGGTAGTTCGGGTGGACAATCAGGCCCGACGTAGCCACATACTGTCGGTTTCCCCACGACTCAATGTAGGTGAATCCCGCAAAATCATCTCCGCACAAGGCAATGATGGCCTTTCCTTCCCTCATCTTTGTGGCCACATATTCGTGGGTGCGCTCCGCAATCCCTGTTCCGCGCACTTTGGCCGCATCTTTGATTGTCTTCAATATCGTGTCAACATAAACCTCATGAGAGGCGTCGGCTACCATCACATCAATTTGTTTTGAAGTATCCATTTTCGTCTTTTCTTATTCTTATATTATATGGTTGATATTCGGAATGAGTTGCGTCAAGGCCTGGCGTACCCCCGTACGCGAACAGCCCTCACGAACGATCAGCATAATGGTATCATCGCCGGCAATCGTGCCGATGATTTCTGAAAAATGGCTATTGTCAATATCGTATGCCAGACTGCTGGCATACCCCGGACGGGTCTTGATGACCGCGATGTTCTCGGAGAACTCGATGGAGAGAAACCCGTTGTTGCGCAACATCTCGCCGGCACTCTGCGGGTCCACCATCCGCTTGTACATGGTATTGTTGGGCAGCACATACACATAATTGCCGTTCATGCTGGCCGCTTTGGCCACTTTCAGCTGTTTCAAGTCGCGGGAGAGGGTGGCCTGCGTCAGGGTAAAGCCCTCCTTAGCCAGTTCCCGCAGCAATTCTTCCTGGCTGCCAATCTCCTTGCTGGAGATAATCATCTTAATAGAATCCAATCTGTTGTTCTTATTCTTCATCGTATAATTATGCTTAATCAGCGGCAAATTTACAGAATAATTTGGAATTTTCATGCAGACAAAGCCATAAAATAACGGCATTCATGCATTTTTCTAGAAAGGCATATAAAAAAGGAAACCGCAGGCTACGGGAACATCATCCAGCAGACTGCGGCTTTCTACTCGTCTTCTCCTGTTTTCGGGCAGGATTATTTCTTGATGCGGTTGTAACGGCTCATGAACTTGTCCACACGACCTGCAGTGTCCACCAACTTGGCCTTACCCGTATAGAAAGGGTGAGAGCTGGAGGAGATTTCCAACTTGACGCAGGGATAAGTTTCGCCTTCGAATTCTACAGTGTCCTTCGTGGCACAAGTAGAACGAGACAGGAACATGTCACCGTTTGACATGTCTTTAAATACTACCGGACGGTAGTTTTCAGGATGAATGCCTTTTTTCATTTCAGTATATACTTTTATTGTTATTATTCACTTGTATGTTGGTAACACCAAAAGTGTGTAATGGTCTTTTTCGGGGTGCAAAGATACTGCTTTTATTTTAAATAGAAAAAGTTTTCACTTATTTTTTTGTTTTTCCGTCGAAAGAGCCGTCCGATGCCGATGGCTCAATTTCCTCAGTTATAAAAAGATTATCGCTCAAATGTTGCACAGATTACAAATATTAGCTACTTTTGCTCGAAATTGAATAGAACAATATGACGAAAGGATGGTCCCTCTACCTGTCAGGTGCCACACTGCTGCAAGTAGTGGCCGGCCACGCAGATGTACAGCAACTGGCCTTCCCTGTCGGGATAGCGCTGGGAGCAGCCGCATTGGCCATCTTGTTCGTACTGGACAGGGAACAAGGAGAACACCGATGGATACGGGTGCTCCGTTCCTCCCGCATGGCCGGCTGGCTGCTGGCACTCCTTACCGTGGGATGTATCGTGGGCGGCAGTCTGCCCGCGGAAAGCCGTTTCCCTACATCGTGGCCCTTCATTGCCTTGCTCGTGGCCTTGCTGGTCCACCTCACCCTACTGCTGCTCCATCGGCTTCACCGCTTCTGCTGGAAGCGCGACGGAACCTTCCTGCTGATTCACGGAGGGCTATGGATAGCCTTGTGCAGCGGCATGTTGGGAGCCGGCGACACGGAAGAACTCCATCTGCTGGTGGGTCGACACGAACCGGTTTCGACCGGAGTGGATGAAAAAGGCCGACTGAAGCCACTGGGACATGAGCTGCAGCTGAAGGAGTTCCGCATCGAAACCCATCCCATCGACGGTTCTCCGGCACAATACTCCGCTACGGTACTGGTAGACAACGAGCCTGCCCGGCTGGCCGTCAACAATCCCCATGCCATCCGCCCGGGAGAAGACCTTTACCTCATGAGTTTCGACAGCCGGGGAGAAGCGGCCGAAGCGGCCTTCTGTGTCCTCCAGCTGGTACGGCAACCGTGGAAATACCCTTTGCTGACGGGGATTGTCCTGCTCATGGCAGGGGTGGCAAGGATGATGTGGAAACAACCCTAACGACCGAATAAAACGAGAAGCAACATGGTATCTTGGACTATTTATCTACCTTTCTCCCTCTGCGCCATCGGATGCTGGCTGGCAGGAGCACTGCTCGCCCTTCGCCGGAAGGAAGGACGCAGCGCCGCCAGCCTGACGGTCACCGCCGTGGGCCTGGCCGTCTATGCCAGTTTCATTATCGGCCTATGGCTCAGCCTGGAGCGGCCACCCCTCCGTACGTTAGGGGAGACCCGCCTGTGGTATTCCCTGTTTATGGTCGCCTCGGGATGGATGGTCTACTTCCGATGGCGCTACCGGTGGATTCCCCTGTTCTCGCTCCTGGTGGCTACTGTGTTCATCGTCATCAACCTCCTCCGCCCGGAGATTCACGACCGCAGCCTGATGCCTGCCCTGCAGAGCCTTTGGTTCGTGCCCCACGTAACGGTCTACATGTTTTCCTACAGCGTGTTCGGCTGTGCCTTCCTGCTGGCACTGGCCGGTATAGGGAAGCACACGCCGGACTACCTGCCGTCGGCCGACCGCCTGGTGAACATCGGCATGGCCTTCCTGACCTTCGGCATGTTGTCGGGCTGTATCTGGGCCAAGCAGGCATGGGGGAGCTACTGGAGCTGGGACCCGAAAGAGACATGGGCCGCTGCTACCTGGTGTGCCTACCTGGTCTATATCCACCGGCGGAGGAACCCGGCAAGCGCCCGGCAGCTGAAAGGGACCTACGGCTGGCTTATTCTCGGCTTCCTCCTGCTGCAGATGTGCTGGTACGGCGTGAACTTCCTGCCCGCCGCCACCAAGAGCCTGCATACTTACAACTGAATCTTATTTATTCTCTAAAACAATAACCGTATGAAAAAATCAAGTAAAATCATCGTCGGTGCAGCCGTTGTAGTGGCAGGTCTGGCCATCACGTACCGGGCTGTCAACCAAGCTCCCGACGCGTCATTGCCGGCCAACGAGCAAATGACACAAATGCTGAATGACGGCGGCTGTGTGTTCTGCCACACAGAAAGCCCGACCCTCCCTTTCTATGCCAACTTCCCGGTGGCCAAGTCGCTCATCGCCAAGCACGTGGAAGAAGGTTACAAATCGTTTGACATCGCCCCCATGATGGAAGCCATTGCGCAGGGCGAAGCCGTGAACGAAGTAGACCTGGCCAAAGTGGAGAAATGTATTCTCGACGGCACCATGCCGCTCCATTCTTATGCCATGGTGCACTGGGGCTCCTCACTGACCTCCACCAAGACCGACCGGTCACTGGGCTGGATCAAGCTGCACCGCGAGCAGTTCTATCCGAACCTGCTGGCTGCCGAAGAGTTCCGCAACGAACCTGTCCGTCCCATTCCCGACACTGTCCCCGTGGACGAGAACAAGGTGCAACTGGGTAAAGAGCTGTACCACGACACCCGTCTTTCGGGTGACGGAACCGTCTCCTGCGCCTCCTGCCACGCCATCGAAACAGCCGGTGTAGACAACCACCAGTATTCGGACGGCATCGGCGGACAGCTGGGCGGCATCAACGCCCCGACCTCCTACAATGCCGTGTTCAACTTCGTCCAGTTCTGGGACGGCCGTGCCGCCACGCTGGCCGACCAGGCAGCCGGTCCTCCCCTCAACCCGGTGGAAATGGGTTCCGCTTCGTTCGAGGAAATTGCCGCCCGCATTGCCGAAGACGCCGAATTCACCAAACGCTTCTGTGCTGTATACCCCGAAGGCCTGAACGAAAAGACCATTACGGACGCCATTGCCGAATACGAAAAGACCCTCATCACGCCCAACTCCCCCTTCGACCGTTACCTGAAGGGCGACAAGCAGGCCATGACCCCCGAACAGATAGAAGGCTATGCCCTCTTCAAGGACTACAAGTGCGCCACCTGCCATGCCGGCGTGAACCTGGGCGGACTGTCCTATGAGATGATGGGCCAGCGTGCCGACTATTTCAAGGACCGCGAGCTGAATGTCAAGTCCGGCCTGACCGACTCTGACAACGGCCGCTGGGCACAGACCGGAGTGGAGCGCGACCGCTACCGCTTCAAGACACCTACCCTGCGCAATGTGGCCCTGACCTGGCCGTACTATCACGACGGAAGCGTGGCTACCCTGGAAGAAGCCATCCGCATGATGGCCGAATACCAAGTAGGGCGCAAGATGCCGGCCGGAGAAGTGCAGAAAGTCAAGTCCTTCCTGGATGCCCAAACCGGACAGTATCAGGGACAGACATTGACCAACGCCAATCCCCGCTAACACCCGTCGGGGATTGCCACATCCACTTTACATCCATCATTGGCAATAGGAAAAAACAAAGAATCTTCTTCACATTCCCCTTGCCGGTCGTATTTTTTCGACCGGGCATAGGGGTTTGTATCACAAATTTTGTTACTTTTGCCAATGGAATTTAATCACTAACATTTATAAATATTACAGAAATGGTTAATTACAAAGATTTAGGCTTGGTAAACACCAAAGACATGTTTGCTAAAGCAATCAAAGGCGGCTATGCTATCCCGGCTTTCAACTTCAACAACATGGAACAAATGCAGGCCATCATCAAAGCCGCAGTAGAAACTAAATCACCGGTTATCCTGCAGGTATCGAAGGGTGCACGTCAGTACGCCAACGCTACCTTGCTCCGCTATATGGCTCAGGGTGCCGTTGAGTATGCTAAGGAATTGGGCTGCGCTCATCCCGAAATCGTTCTGCACCTCGACCACGGAGACACCTTCGAAACTTGCAAGAGCTGTATCGACTCTGGTTTCTCTTCCGTAATGATCGACGGTTCTCACCTGCCTTATGAAGAAAACGTAGCCCTGACCAAGAAGGTCGTTGACTACGCTCACCAGTTCGATGTAACTGTAGAAGGCGAACTCGGCGTATTGGCCGGCGTGGAAGACGAAGTGTCTTCTGATCACCACACCTACACTGACCCCGAAGAAGTAATCGACTTCGCTACTCGCACCGGCTGCGACTCGCTGGCTATCTCCATCGGTACTTCTCACGGTGCCTACAAGTTCACTCCGGAACAGTGCCACATCGATCCGGCTACCGGCCGCATGGTTCCTCCTCCTTTGGCATTCAACGTATTGGACGCTGTAATGGAAAAGCTGCCGGGCTTCCCCATCGTATTGCACGGCTCTTCTTCCGTTCCTCAGGAAGAAGTGGAAACCATCAACCAGTTCGGCGGTGCCTTGAAGGCTGCCATCGGTATCCCCGAAGAAGAACTGCGTAAGGCTGCCAAGTCGGCTGTCTGCAAGATCAACATCGACTCCGACTCTCGTCTGGCCATGACGGCTGCCATCCGCAAGGTATTCGCTGAAAAGCCGGCAGAATTCGACCCGCGCAAGTACCTCGGTCCGGCTCGCGACAACATGGAAAAGCTGTACAAGCACAAAATCATCAACGTATTGGGTTCAGACGGCAAACTGGCCGAATAATCCCATCCGGTGAATGACCCGTCGGCATTGTCCGATATAGAAAAAAGCGTGTGTTCCGGCCTCTGTCGGTGGAACACACGCTTCTTTTTTATCGACTGTCCTTTCCGCTATTTGGAAAGAAACAGGGAGCTGCTGCCGGTCGTGGCATGTGCCACAGCCACCCCTTCCTCATTCGGGGCAATGGTAACCGGTGTGCCATCCTGCTGGCGGAAAGTGATGGTACCGTCCTCGTTCATGGTGAACACTTCATACGTGTCGGAAGCCGTCACGGCATTCCAGCTGCGGGTCGTCACGTTGTACACCAGGTTCAGGGGCTTGTCTTCTTCGCCCACCTTCGTAATGGTGTAGCCGTCGACATTCGTGCGTACCACATAGTCGCCGTTCTCTCCCTTCACCCGCTGGATGGTACCTGCCTGGGCAGTAGGATTGCTGCCCGACCAGAACTCGATGGAATTCAGCACCAGGATGTCGGCCAAATAGCATACTTCATAAATAGGGATAATGTGGAAAGCACAGAACACCACTTCGTTGACAAACTTGTTGCCCACACCCATGTTCCAATCTCTCAATCCCGTCCACAGTCCGAACGAACCGATGCACGACGAGCACATTACACTGCCTCCTATAAGAGCAGCAAAAGCTTTCATTCTAAAGTTCTTCATTTTTCTCTTCGTTTTTAGGAATAATAATACAAATAAAAGGGACAATTCCTTTCCTACAGAGCGCAAAGATAGAAGTATTTTTCAGTATTCACCGAAGATTCAGAGGAAATTAAGTATCTTTGTCGAGTTTTTAAGCGGAAAATCCTATAATAACCATAAAAACGAATGAAAGAGCAAAACCCAAAAAGACTCAACGACTCCTTCGGCATGCGCTGGGGAGCCTTGGCGATTGTCGCCTTCACCATGATGGCGGCCTATTACGTGAACGATGTGGTAGCCCCACTGAAAAGCATGCTGGAAGCATCGTCCTTAGCATGGAACAGCAGCGAATTCGGTGTCTACACCGGTGCCTACAGCTTCCTCAATGTCTTCCTGCTGATGCTGATCTGGGGAGGACTGATTCTGGACAAGTTCGGCATCCGCTTTACCGGAAAGCTGGCGACCATTCTGATGGTGGCAGGTACTGGACTGGAATACTATGCCATGACCTCCCTGGCAGGCGACACCTCCACCATCCTTGGCTACAAATCGAGCGTGTTCATCGCTTCTACCGGCTATTCCATCTTTGGCGTAGGAGCGGAAGTGGCAGGTATCACCGTCACGAAGATGATTGCCAAATGGTTCCGTGGCAAGGAAATGGCCACGGCCATGGGTGTACAGGTAGCCCTGGCACGCGTCGGTTCGCAAGGAGCCTATGCCGTCGCTATCCCCCTCGCCCGTGCCTACGAAATCACGACCCCGGTGTTCATCGGTCTGATTTGCCTGGTAGGCGGTATGATTGCATTCTTTGCCTTCTCGGTCCTCGACAAGAAACTGGACCGTCAGATTGCCGCATCGGCTTCTGATGACAACGAGGAGAAATTCTCCTTCAACGATGTGAAGCACATTGTCACCAACCCCGGTTTCTGGCTGATTGCCCTGCTGTGCGTACTGTTCTATTCGTGCGTCTTCCCCTTCCAGAAATTCGCATCGGAGCTGATGATTACGAAGTACAGCATCGACGAGAACGTAGCCGGCACCATTGCCGGCCTGCCAGCCTTGGGAGCCTTGTTCCTGACCCCCGTCTTCGGAGGCATGATTGACAAACGGGGAAAAGCTGCCTCCATCATGATGCTGGGTGCCGCCATGCTGATCGGTGTCCATTGCATCTATGCCTTGCCGTTCATCACCGCATCGTGGGTGGCCATCGTGCTGATGATTATCCTGGGCATCGCCTTCTCACTGGTTCCTTCGGCCATGTGGCCTTCCGTTGCCAAGATTTTCCAGCCCCAGCAGTTGGGAACAGCGTATGCGCTGATTTTCTTTATCCAGAACATCGGTTTGTGGGGCATTCCGACGCTCATCGGTGCCGTACTCGACAATTTCTGCGTGACAGGTACCACTGCGTCGGGAGCGAAGATGTACGACTATACACTGCCGATGTGCATCTTCACCGGCATCGCTGTCTTGTCCATGCTGATTGCCCTTGCCCTGAGAGTGGCAGACAAGAAGTACGGCTACAAGCTGGAAGAAGCCAACATCAAGTGATTTCTTGTCATTCTAAGCGCACTACCCATGACGAAACTGTAGGGGCAGACCTATGTGTCTGCCCGGAAACATCCACCTCGGCATTCCGGGCGGACACGCAGGTCCGCCCCTACAGCGTCATAATCAGTCCTTGTCAATCTTCAGCACTGCTCCTGTAGCAGGCTGGAAGACCACGCGGGTATTGATTTTCGCATCAAACAATTTGGAAACCAAGGTTTCCGTACTGCCGAACTGAGTGACTGGCAGCTCTCCTTCGAACAGCGGCTTACCGGCATAGACCACTTTCACGATTCCTTTTCCGGGAATGTTATAAAGCACACCTTCGGGACGTTTCTTTTTCTTCATCTCTTCTGTCATCACCGGCAGCGGTGCCTTGCTCCCTACATTAATATATATAGGCTCGCCTGCCAGATCATCTTCCGCCAATACCCCCAGACGGGTAGAGAAACGGGCCACTACCTTGTCTGCCAATTTCTCCTCTGGCACGACATAGAATGTAAAGACCTGGTCTGCACGGTCGGTGGTACCGGTAAACAGCTCCAGCATCGCCTTCTCCTGACGGTCGAGGTTATCCATAATCAGCTTCAGCGACGCACCGTCCTTGGGCATAGTGTCTGCCTGCCCCCGGAGAATCAGGTTGCGGCTTTCACGGATATTGTAGATATCCTTGGCCGTCAGCTCCGCCATCTTGGCCGTAGAACCTGCCATCAGGATTTCCTCCGTCATGTAGTTGCGCGGATTCTCGTGCGGCTGCGGCTGTTCCAGGACATAGGCAGGCGAGGCATTGGCCGTTCCCTCCCCCGTAGTGTTGATGGCCCGGATGATACCGTCATCCGTCAGGTCCACTTTCGACAAGACTTCCCTGTCCTTCAGTTTCACGATATAGGCCTTGGTCGAATCGGGCACTCCCACCGAACAGACATCCACTTGCTTGATTTCCCAGTGTGTTTCCGGTTCAGCCTTCACATTGGCCAACCGGAGGTAACGGTTGGCATACTGGCACAGTTCGCCCGGCCGGTAAGTTACCTTCGTCGCTATCACGTTCACTGCCAATGCCGTTTTCGGCAGGAAGTAGACCACTCCTTCTCCCTCTCCCGGCACATACGTGTTGATTTCCTGTGCCTGCAGGCTGGCACAGGCCAGCAGTCCGGCAACCATTGCTAAGCTCTTTTTCATACAGCCGTTATTTTTTTGTTTCCGTTAAAAGTTTCCATGCCTCGGGCAGTGCATACGAAATGTCACTGGCCGTCATGCTGATTTCACCCATACGATGGGCGGCCACGTCTCCTGCCAGTCCGTGGATATAGACCCCCAAGCGGCAAGCCTCCTCGGCGGTATATCCCTGGGCCAGCAAGCCCAGCAGGACACCGGTCAGCACATCCCCGCTGCCGCCAGTCGCCATGCCCGGATTGCCCGTAGGATTGAAATAGCACTTTCCCTCGGGCGTAATCACCGTGGTCCATGCCCCTTTCAATACGATATAGCACTGCAGGTAGTCCGCCAGGTCCTTCGCTTTCGAAAGACGTTCATAGCTATTGCTGCAGCGTCCCACGATGCGTTCCAGCTCCTTGACATGCGGCGTAAGAATCACATTCTTGGGCAAATGGTTCAGGTGATTGCGGTGCGTACTGAAGATATTCAGAGCATCTGCATCCAAGACCAGCGGCAAATAACAGTCCTTCAGCTGGTCGATGGTAGCCAGTGCTGTGTCCTCCTCCTGTCCGAGTCCCGGACCGATGGCCAACGCCTGGTAATTGTCCAGATCGACCGGTTCGACAAAGTAGCGTTCATGAATATCATCCTGCACCAGTGCCTCAGGCACCGCTGTCTGAAGAATAGCATGGTTGCAGACCGGCACATGCACGGTCAGCAGTCCGATGCCCGACCGCAAAGCCGCCTTGGCCGCCAGAATCGAAGCCCCGGCCATGCCATAGGAACCTGCCACCAGCAATCCGTGGCCGAACGTACCCTTGTGGGAAAAGCGAGGACGCGGCTTGATCATGGCCCGTACATCGGCCGCCTCGGTAATCTCATAGTCCGCCTCCACCTTTTCGATAAACTCCTTGCTGATGCCGATATCCAGCAACTTCCATTCGCCGATATTCTCCTGGTTTTCGGGGAAGAAAAACGACAACTTGGGCAACTGGATGCTCAGTGTCAGGTCCGCCTTGACAATGTTGTTACGGACATTATAGGAATTGTCTTCCCCCATCAGTCCCGAAGGTAAGTCGATCGACACCACCTTGGACTGGGAAGCATTGATGTATTTCACTACCGAAGCAAACCCGCCGCTGAGGGGTTTATTCAGCCCCGACCCGAAAAGCCCGTCGATGACTACATCGCTCGAACCCAGTTTGGGAGGGTCGAACGAAGAACTGACTTCATGATAGTTGGCAAAGCCACACTGTTGCAGTCGGTGCACGTTCGTCAGGCAGTCGTCCGACAAGATGCCCGAGATGTTGAACAGGTAGACCTCTACCTTATAACCCTTCTGGAACAGCATACGTGCCACAGCCACGGCATCGCCCCCGTTATTGCCCGCTCCGGCAAAGACCACCATGCGGTAAGACTTGTCGAAACGTGCACAAATCTCGTCGGTAATCAAAGTGGCCGCTTTCTCCATCAAATTGATGGACAATATAGAATCATGAGTGACGGTATATGCATCCGCCTCTTTCTGTTGCAAACAACTTAAAATCTTCATTGTATATCAATACTTTTCTATTTGAGCGGTAAAAGTACGAAAAAACCGCGTATCACCGCCCATTATTGGCAAATAATTTGTAGCTTTGCACAAATTTATAAATCCTGTCTCACTTATGGATAACATGCTAATCAAAGACAAGAAGTTTTCCCTCTACCTGACGGAAGAGGAGATTCTGAAAGAAGTAAAGCGGGTGGCTGACGAAATCAACCGCGACCTGCAAGGCGAGTGTCCGCTGTTCCTAAGCGTCCTGAACGGATCGTTCATGTTCACCGCCGACCTACTGAAGCACATCAGCCTCCCTTGCGAAGTGTCTTTCGTGAAGCTGGCTTCCTACGAAGGCACCTCCTCCACCGGCTGCGTCAAGGAACTGATAGGACTGAATACGGACATCGAAGGGCGCACCGTGGTCATCGTGGAGGACATCATCGAAAGCGGACTGACCATGGCCTCCCTGCTGGAACAGCTCCGCGCCCGGAACCCCAAGGATATCCGCATTGCCTCCCTGCTGGTCAAGCCCGACCTGCTGCAGGTCGATCTGGCCATCGACTATGTGGCGATGAACATCCCCAACAGCTTCATCGTAGGCTACGGGCTGGACTACGACGGACAGGGACGCAACTACCGCCACCTCTACCAGCTGGCAGACAGGACATGACCGAGACTATTAATCTTTTTTAAAACAGAACGCTATATGTTGAACATCGTAATTTTCGGTGCTCCCGGTTCCGGCAAAGGAACCCAGAGCGCACGCATCGTAGAAAAATATGGTTTGAACCACATCTCCACCGGCGACGTACTCCGTGCCGAAATCAAGAACGGGACCGAACTGGGCAAGACCGCCAAGAGCTACATCGACAACGGACAGCTCATCCCCGACGCACTGATGATTGACATCCTGGCCAGCGTATTCGACAGCTTCCAGGACAGCAAGGGCGTCATCTTCGACGGCTTCCCCCGCACCATCGCCCAGGCAGAAGCCCTGAAGGAGATGCTGAAAGTACGCGGACAGGAAGTTTCTGTCATGCTCGACCTCGAAGTCCCCGAAGACGAACTGATGACCCGCCTCATCAAGCGCGGACAGGAATCGGGCCGTGCCGACGACAATGAAGAAACCATCAAGAAGCGGTTGGTAGTCTACCACTCGCAGACCGCTCCGCTCATCGACTGGTACAAGAACGACGGCAAGTACTGCCACATCCAGGGCCTGGGCACCATGGAAGGCATCTTCGCCGACATCTGCGCCGCTATCGACAAGCTTTAACGGACTCTCTGACTATGGCTGAATCGAATTTTGTTGATTACGTGAAAATCTACTGCCGCTCCGGCAAAGGCGGACGCGGCTCGGTACATTTGCGCCGCGAGAAGTACATCCCCAATGGCGGTCCCGACGGAGGCGACGGAGGCAGAGGAGGCCATGTCATCCTGCGGGGCAACCGCAACTACTGGACACTGCTGCACCTGAAATACGACCGCCACGTGTTCGCCGAACACGGCGGCAACGGATCGAAGAACAAGAGCTTCGGCAAGGACGGTGCCGACAAGGTTATCGAAGTGCCGTGCGGCACCGTAGCCTACAATGCCGAAACGGGAGAATATGTATGCGACATCACCGAACACGGGCAGGAAGTTATCCTGCTGAAGGGTGGACGCGGCGGACTGGGCAACTGGCATTTCCGCACGGCCACCCGCCAGGCTCCGCGCTATGCACAGCCCGGCGAACCGATGCAGGAGATGATGGTCATCCTGGAGCTGAAGCTGCTGGCCGATGTAGGACTGGTCGGCTTCCCCAATGCCGGCAAGTCCACCTTGCTCTCCACCCTCTCGGCGGCCCGGCCCAAGATTGCCAACTATCCCTTCACCACCTTGGAGCCGAATCTGGGAATCGTGTCCTACCGCGACGGCAAGTCGTTCGTCATGGCCGACATTCCCGGCATCATCGAAGGGGCCAGCGAAGGCAAGGGCCTGGGCCTGCGCTTCCTGCGTCACATCGAGCGGAACTCGCTGCTGCTTTTCATGGTGCCCGGCGACACCGACGATATCCGCCGGGAGTACGACATCCTGCTCAACGAACTGGCTACCTTCAATCCGGAGATGCTGGACAAGCAGCGTGTGCTGGCCATCACCAAATGCGACATGCTGGACCAAGAACTGATGGAACTGCTGACTCCTACCCTGCCGGAAGATGTGCCCCACGTGTTCATCTCGTCAGTAGCCCAGATGGGCCTGCAGGAACTGAAAGACCTGCTGTGGACGGAGCTGAACAAGGAAAGCAACCGGCTGGAAGACAAGCGTCATGAGGCCATTGTCCACCGCGCGAAGGATGTCACCCTGCTCCAGCAGGAGCTGAAGGAGATGGGCGAAGACGAAGACTTCAGCTATGAGTACGAGGAAGACGACGAAGACGATTTCGAGTACGAATACGAAGAAGAAGACTGGGACGAACCCGAAGAAGCGACTCAAAACGACCAGCCATGAGCGTATTCACACACGATAGAAGAATGTTGGAATACGATGTCAACTGCACGTATTCCGACATTTTTTGTTTCTCTACGACCCGTCACGGCGGCCACAGTACCGGTCCGTATACCTCGTTCAACTGCAACTACTATTGTGGGGACAGCCGGGAGAACGTGCTTCGCAACCGTGAACTCCTGCTCCGGCTGCTTCCTGACGGTGGCTCCTGCCGCCTGATTATCCCTCACCAGACACACAACGACCACGTGCGCCTGATTGACGAGGCCTTTCTCCGCCTCCATCCCGACGAACAGGCGGCAGCCCTCGAAGGGGTGGACGCCCTGATCGGCCACGTGCCCGGCACCTGCCTCTGCATCTCCACGGCCGACTGCATTCCCGTCCTCTGCTACGACCCGCTCCGGCAGTGCATGGCTGCCATCCATGCCGGCTGGCGGGGAACCGTCTCCCGAATTGTCGCAAAAACGCTCCAGACCCTGCAATCCGTCTACGGCTCCCGACCGGAAGACCTGGTGGCCTGTATCGGGCCGGGCATCTCACAGGCCGCTTTCGAGGTGGGCGACGAAGTCTACGAAACTTTCCGTTCCAACGGATTCCCGATGGAACAACTTGCCAGCCGCATCGGCAAATGGCACATCGACCTGTGGGAAGCCAACCGCCTCCAGCTGCTGGAAGCCGGGGTCGCTGCGAGCCACATTGAGACTGCAGGCATTTGTACCTATCACCAGACGGAGGATTTCTTCTCCGCCCGCCGCCTGGGTATCGGGTCCGGAAGAATCCTCAGTGGTATCTTATTAAAACGTTAGCTTGGATATGGAAACAAAAGAACTTACTCTCCGTGTCAGCGATGAATTGCGGCAAGCCTGGCCCCAGTTTCGGGGAGCTGCCGTCTTCGCTACAGTCAGAAACTCGTCTTACAACGCCGAGCTGTGGCGGCGCATTGATGAATACACCGCCCTCTACCGGGCCAAGTACACCACCGATTCCATCAAGGAAATGCCGGCCATCCAGGCCACCCGCCAAGCCTACAAGCAGTGCGGGAAAGACCCCAGCCGCTACCGGCCTTCATCGGAAGCATTGTGCCGACGCCTGCTGCGCGGCATCCCCCTCTACCAGATTGATACGTTGGTCGACCTCATCAACCTGGCCTCCATCCACAGCGGCCACTCCATCGGCGGCTTCGACCGTGACCGGATTCAGGGCGACACGCTGACCTTGGGTATCGGACGTGCAGGAGAGCCCTACGAAGGCATCGGGCGTGGCCCGCTGAACATCGAAGGAATACCCGTCTACCGCGACAGCGCAGGGGGCATCGGTACGCCTACCAGCGACCACGAGCGGACCAAACTGACCCTCGGCACCACCCACCTGCTCACCATCATGAACAGCTACAGCGGTCCCGAAGGGCTGGAAGAAAAGGTAGACTTCCTCGTCGGACTGCTGAAAGAGTATGCCGAAGCCACCGATTTGCAAATTGTATATTTCCACTGATAAACAACATACACCTATGGATATTGAAAAGATTATGACCGAAGGCATTGTCTTCAAAGGCTGCAAAACCAGCAAGCAAAAAGAGAACAAGGTAAAGACAAAAGCCAAAAAGAAAGGTTTCATCACCGGTGCCCACGGCTCCGGTTCTGCCAAGATGAAAGAAGAATATCGCCGGCAACGGGCCAATCGCCGCAAATAGCAGCCGGTTAACGTTATCGAACGATATCGGTCGGAGGAACACAAAGGTGCAGGGACGCCTCATTATCTGCTTCCTGCATCTCCGTGTTTCTCCGACCGATTCTTTTTGTAAGGATTTTCTCGCGCACCTTGGTGTACCTATCATCAGCTAATTTATACGAATTACAAATAACATCAGCCTTTCTTTCATCGCCAGTCCTTGAAAAACACCTCGCCGAATGGTCCCCATTTGGTCCCTCATCTGCAAAAATCGATACTTATCTCATTGATACATAGTCATCTCATTTCTCCAATTCAGTTATCGACGCGCCAATAAAATTGGGGGTAAAACCCCGTTCTGAGGCTTCTGAGAGGGGTTGAGTACCGAGAAACCGGTCGGTTTTCTATCGAAACCGTCCCTCGTACGGCCCTTTTCCGTC
>SFDG01000109.1 GCA_004558305.1 Phocaeicola plebeius | reverse complement strand
CTGAATATCAGAAGACTTTCCACAAACCACATGTGGGCTAACTCCACTTTGCCGGTAGCGTATGTCAACAGACCGCCCATCAACAACAATGGTACACCGAGACGAAGAATCTTCTTCCTGACAAAAGTGCCAAAACCTTGTCGGTCGTAACTGCCTGGTACGAAATACCCGGAAATGAAGAAATACAATCCCATGAAGAAGGCGGCATTGGTAGAGAAGAAATGCCATATCCATGGCATCACCTCCGCAGGATTTGAAGGAGAATATGCCCACTCGCCACCGTCACCATAGGCCTGTCCCGCATGATGAAAAATCACCAAGAAGGTCAATGCCACCTTCAGATTGTCAAGGTAGTTCAGTCGTACCATAATTCTTTTTCTATGTCTAAGTAAGTGTGCCTTTTAATCACACACCATAGGTACCATCACTCCGCACTTATAGTCGGGAGAGTTGAAGTCGCCCATCGTGTACCATTCCACATTCACCGCCATCACCGCCTTGTATTCAGGATGCTGCGGCAACCATTCATTATATATATAGGTGTAGTTGTTGTGGAAGGCGGCCATCCCACCCTCAAAATGGAATTTCAACCATTTCTTGTAGGCTACCTTGCGCACTTCCATTCCTTCGGGCACGTTGCCGCCTTTGTAGCTGCCGCTGATGAAATAGTCGAAAGTGCCGGCAGCCATATCGCAATTGCACAAGGCATATTCACCGATGTTGTTTTCAGCAACAGCCGCCTGTTTGTCGTTGAGCGGCTTACCGGCCTGCATCATCGGAAGGCACAGTTGTTCGCTAAACTCCTTCCAGCATACAGGACACTCTTCCGCTCCCTTTTTCATCTCGATGATCTTCACGATGCCTATCAACTCGAGGCCCTCGTTTTCAATGATTTCAAAT
The DNA here is from genome assembly GCA_004558305.1 of Phocaeicola plebeius. Lineage (GTDB taxonomy): Bacteria > Bacteroidota > Bacteroidia > Bacteroidales > Bacteroidaceae > Phocaeicola > Phocaeicola plebeius_B. The sequence continues at coordinate 3,884 of SFDG01000109.1, read as the reverse complement.
TTCATATTCCTATTGGTTATTTATAAGTATTATTCAAATCCCTTGAGAGATAGTTTTTTGCAATGAGTTCAGAAACAAAGCTCCGTGTCCTCCGTCCATCTGTACATGATGGAACTGGAACGAGACAGGGAGTGTGGTCTTCAGCCATCCTTTGCGGTATTTGCCCCACATCACCATGGGATTGCAGAACTTGTCGGTATATTGATTGACAATACAATCCAATTCGGTCTCTATCATTGCAGAGGTGCCGATAACCATGCTATCCTCCAGAAAGGTGCTTTCGCATCGGGCAGCGGTTTCCTGCTGTATTTGACAAGCCGGCTTACATCGAGGGTCTTCACCAATGTTACCATCGGCATGGGGGATGACATCCATAGCGTGAAGGCCTGGCTTCTGCTGGTTTCTTTCGGATGGACTTCTTTTTTCATCGTACAGCATCAGACTGGTTTCAGGTTCTCAAATACGTAGGGCGCATGCTCTGCCAGCTCGCCCAAGATGCCGCAGGTGCGCAACTCCGGACAGTCGCCGCAGGTGTCATAGCCTTTCTCCATTACGCACTTGCGAATCTTGCAAAGGTCATTGCAGTAGTAGGTCTTGCACCCCTCCGTGCGGCACCCCATGCAGTTAATCCATTCGGGCTGGAACTCCATTTGGTTCATCTCGCCCCATTCCTTCGCCACTTTCTCGCGCAGACGGTTGTCATCGTTCAGGGTGGCTATGCGTGCCTCGCATTTCTCGCAGTCGAGGCCGCAGCAAGCAGTCAGTTGTTTCATACGTTTTCTATGTTTAAAGTATATTATAACAGTTCGTGTATTTGGCCGAAGTGCAGGTTCAGGTGGTTGATGTATCCGCGTATCATCGCATCGAGCGTCACTCATTCAAAAAACGAGGAGATTTCAATCAGGTTGCCTTCCGGGTCGGCCACGTAGCAGGTGCGCTGTCCCCAGGGTTCGGTGGTGGGAGCGAAGATGGGCTTGGCACCCCTGCTCACGGCTCTTTCATACTCCTTGTCCACATCGGCGAAGGTGGGCACGTCGAACGAGATTTCCATCGTACCGTTGTTGCCTTGGGGGTAGGCGTAGGGTTGTGAGGTCATCTGCTCAAAAGCGTCGCGGGGGAAGAGGATGATGCGGGAGCTGCCAAGGGTCATCTCCACATTCGGGTCGGTGCCGTTCCAGGAGGTCTCGAATCCGAAGATGTCGCGGTAGAAGGCCACGATGCGGGCATTGTCGGTGGTGAAGAGCCCGATGGTGTTGAAGAAGAAGCGTGGGCGAGGAGCTGTCAGGCTCACCAGCCCCTGCTTGTTGAAGAGGTAGTAGCGGTCAATCGTCTCTTCACTATCCGTAGCGAGTACCTTGAGCATCTCTCGGGCGAACTCAAGGCCAGCGGTACCGTTGGCCGTGACGATAGAACCGTCGCTCACGGCCTGCCGGTTGACGTACCCCGCCTCGTTGCGGTAGTTCTCGCCTCCCCAAAGCTTCAGTTGCTCAAGGCCGTTTCCGGTGTGCCGCACCTGGTTGAGAAATCCCTGGCTGGCCATCCATGAGGCAGCATTGCAGATGGCTCCCACCACCTTCCCTTCTTCGATGGCTTTAGCCACGATGGGGGTCAGGAGAGCTGCCTCCGGTCCTGTCCATCCATAGCCGCCGATGAGTACCAGTGCCGCATAGTCCTGAGGCATGGTCGCAAAGGAATAGTCGGGCAGGGTGCGCAGTCCGGCGATGGAAGTCACTGGATCTAAGCTGGCCGCCACAACTTTGTTGACGTACTTCGGATGTTCTTTCATGCCCGTCTCGTCGCTGGCGATGGCCATGCCGAGAAAGGGCAACTCGTGGTCGGCGTATTGGGGGAGCAATAGGAATAATACTTCTTTCATGGTACTTTTGTGGTTGATGTGACGGCAAAGATACGGATTTTTGTTCATGCCTGCTTGTAAATAACGGACAAAGAACAAGGGAGCGCCTCATTCCGTCTTGATACTGTGGATGGGGTTCTCGTTGGCGTTCTTCCAGCTCTGGTAGGTCACGGTGAGGAGGGTGAGCAGACTGACGCTGAGGTAGGCACCCAGGAAGATGACCGGACGGATGGGCGCTTTGTCGGCAAAGCCCTCTAACCAGTTGTGTCCCATCCACCAGCCGATGGGGGCGGCGACGGCGAAGCAGCCCGTCAGGATGTAGATGTAGCGGCGGTTGAACATATAGAGGATGGCCGTCGTGGAGCTGCCCATGATTTTGCGGATGCCGATTTCCTTGCGGCGGTACTCGCTCTCGAACAAGGTCAGTCCGAACACGCCGATAATGCTGATGACGATGGCGATGAGGGAGAACAGCAGGATTTGCTGGGTGAACCGTAGCTCCTGCCGGTAGGTGTTGTCCAGCACGCTGTCCATGAAGCGGAACTCGCAGTCAAAGCCCGGCGAGAACTTCCCGACGGTCTGCTGCAGGGTGCGCAGCATCTCCACCTTGTCGATACCTTTCTGTACGCGGACATTGAGGAAGTTGGGAAAGTACCTCCACGAGGCAGGAAGGATGCAGAACGCCATGGGACTGGCGGAGGCATCGTTGCGGAAGCTGCTGTACTTGGTGTCCTCGCAGAAGCCGACGCACAGCAGGTCGCTGGGACCGGTGGGGCGTTCATCCACCCGCAGCCAGCTGTATTTCCTGCGGGCAGCTTCGTTGAAGATGAGGCAACCTTCGTCGCCCGCCTTGAAGTCGCGCCCTTCGGTGATGCGGATGTTCAGGGTGCTCAGGTAATGCCAATCGACGGGCAGGCAGTCGTATTGCATGTACCTGTCTCCATCGCCGCGTCCCCAGCCCATATACTCGTCGCCGCTGCTGATGAGGAACTGCGAGAAGCTGGCACCTGCCACGCCCGACAGACGGGTCACTTCGCTGAGGATGGCTTCGCATTGCTGCCGCATTTCCTGGTTGATGCGTCCCGCCAAGATTTCGTCCTTGTCGTAGCCATAGTCGGAGGTGCGGATGTAGCGGCTCTGGGCATACATGATGCCGATGCTGATGATGAGGGCGAACGATACGGCAAACTGGAAGCAGACCAAAGAGGTACGCAGGGCACGGCCTTTGGGCGAGAGGCCGAACGAGCCTTTCAGGGCGAGGGCAGGTGGGAAGGAAGTGACGTAATAGGAAGGATACAGCCCTGCCAGTACGCCCATGAGCAGGCTGATGCCGAAACCGCCTGCCAGCAAGGCGGGATGACGGGTGAGGTCGAGACTGGCTGCCACCAGTTCCTGCAGGCCGTGGGGACGGAGCACGTAGATGAGGAGCAGCGACAGCAGGAAGCTGCCGATGCTGATGACGACGGACTCTGTCAGCAGGTGGGAGCGGAGGGCAAGCGTATGTGCTCCCAGCACTTTCTGCGTGTTGATGCTGCGGATGCGCATCGGGGTCTCGGCCAAGGAGAAGTTCATGTAGTTGATGGCAGCGATGAACACGATGAGGAAGGACACGCTGAACAACAGGTACATGGTGACGGGACTGCTGGGGCTCTTCGTTCCGAGCGGAGAGAAGTGCACGTCGGCCAAGGGGGTGAAGTGCAGTGGCTCGTCGATGTCGTACGAGGAGTCATGCTCTTCCGGCAGTTCCTTCAGTTTCCGGAAGGCGGTGCGGCAGACTTCGTCCGCAGCTTCAGGCGCATCTAACAGGAAGTAGCAATTGTAGTTCCAGTTCTGCCAGTTGTCCTTGTTCTCGTTCTTGTCAACGGCAAAGAACAGCGGGTTGCCCAGCGTAGTGTTCTCCGGAAAGTCGCGATACACGCCGCCTACGTAGAGGGGCTTGTTGTCGGCGGCCTTTCCCTGGAAGAGGGTCTTGCCCACGGCATCGGTGGTGCCGAACAGCCGTTCGGCCATGGAGGCAGGCATCACGACA
>SFDG01000108.1 GCA_004558305.1 Phocaeicola plebeius | reverse complement strand
CTCTCACGATTATAAAACTTCATCTTGCCTTCCTCCTTGATTATAGTAACAGCGATTACGGTAATGGAAATTACTATTTGCAAATATAGGGATTATCAGCGAACCGTCCAACGGATGGCCGGTTGTTTTTTGGGGGAAAGAATGATTTCACACAACGTGTGATGGTCGAGATGGCACTCCAGCACGAAGGTGGTATTCCAGCCGTTCGTGCCGGGCTTCATCGGACGGATTCCGTGATAGTGGTGCGGAATGTATTAAAAAAACATAGATTCCGCACCACTATCGCGCATTTTTGTGGAAAAAGCACTTTAACGGAATGCACAGGCGGACATGATTCAAAGCCAGGTGACGCTGGATGACCTGTTTTAGTCGAACTCCAGCACAAAGGTGGTGTTCCAGCCGTTCGTGCCAGGCTTCATCAGACTGATGCTGCCGTCGGACAGCCGCATGATCTGCCGCACCAGCGAAAGGCCGATGCCAGTGCCCTGTGCTTTCGTGGTGAAGAAAGGAACAAACACCTGTTCGGCTTCTGCCTCGGGAATGACGGGCCCGTTGTTGCTGACATAGATAAAGATGTGCTCGTCGGCCGAACAGAAAGCGCGCAAATGGATTCTGCCCGGCTGGTCCCCTATCGCCTGGACCGCATTTTTCAACAGGTTGATGAACACCTGACGGATCAGGTTGGGGTCGGCATACAGCATCAGGTCCATCGGTTCTATCTGCTGGGTCCACACGATGGAATCGGGTACCATGTGCAGCTCACGAATCTGCTGCAGCAGGTCGGACAGGTAGAACGGCTCGGGCGAAGGCGGCTGCAGCGACGAGAACTTGCGATAGCTGTCGACAAAGGAAATGAGGCCCACCGACGTGTCGTGAATGGCCCGGATGCCGTCGTACAACGGGCCTTGCCGTACCTCCTCACGGTGGAGAAACACGTCGCTGAGCGAGGAGATGGGTGCGATGGAGTTCATGATTTCGTGGGTCAGTACCCGCGTCAGCTTCATCCACGACTCCAGTTCCTTGGCATCCATTTCGCTACGGATGTCGTTCAGCGAAAGGATACGCATCCAGCGGCCGCCCACCTGGATGGCAGAGGCCCGCACCTGCAGGCTGACCTCTCCTCGGCGGGCCGTGAACTGTACCAGCGTGCTTTCGCCAGCCGGAAGCGAGCGGAACACCTGCGGCAGATGGTTCCCATACCGCTCCAACTGCTGCAGGGTGGCCAGTGTCGGGAGGTCCAGCAGCCGGACAGCCGCCGGATTGGTCTGCAGTATCTTCTGGTCCTCGTCCAGTACGACGATGCCCGACGTGACATTCGCCAGAATCAGCTCGTAGAAGCGTTCGCGCTGCTCCATCCACTGTTTCTGCCGGCTCATCCATCCGCCGAACTCGTTGAGGGTGTTCTGCAAGATGCGCTCGCTGCCCCGCAATCCGTCCACCGGCAGCCGGAAAGAATAGTCGCAGTTGCGGATGGCCTCCAGCATCAGCCAGCACTTCTCGCGCAACTCGCGCTGTCGCTGCAGGTACACCAGAAACGACAGCACACATGCGCCCCCGCCCGTACCCAGCTCGAACCAGGAAGAGCGGCAGAAGCCGACGGTGAACAGGCTGACTCCCACTACCAGCAGCAGGAGGTGGAGCCAGGCGGACGAGATTGCTCGATGGCCCGGAGCACCAGCGTGCGTTCCATCTCGTCCAGTGTCTGAATCGGATGTTCTTCCTGCATGTCCTCCATCACCGGAGGCTGTGAAGAAGCCAACTGAAGCTGTTCTGCCTGTAGGGAAGCTCCCTCCGAGAGGATGACAGCCTTTTCCACACAATGTTGCAGCTCGCGGATGTTTCCCCACCAGGGATATTGCTGCAACTTCTGTTCCGCCTGTGGCGTGAAGCGGCAGGCTGCCCGTCCGTACTTGGCCGCATAGAGGCGCAGGAAACGGTGGGCCAAGGGCAAGATGTCCTCTTTCCGCTCACGGAGGGCTGGCAGATGGAGGTGGATGGTATTGATGCGGTAGAGCAGGTCCTCGCGGAACTCACCTTTCTGCACCATTTCGTTCAGGTTTCGGTTGGTGGCACAGATCAGCCGGATATCAGTGCGTTGGGGCGTATTGGTACCGACCTTGATATAACACCGCTGCTGCAGCACCGTCAGCAACTTCGCCTGCAGATAATACGGCAGGTTGGCAATCTCGTCGAGAAACAGGGTACCGCCATTGGCGGCTTCAAAACGCCCCACGCGGTCGGTACGGGCATCGGTGAACGAGCCTTTCACGTGTCCGAACAGTTCACTCTCGAACAACGACTCGGTAATGGCTCCCATGTCCACTACGACCATCGGACCGCTTCGCCGGTCGGACAAGCGATGGATTTCGCGGGCGAGCATGTCTTTGCCGGTTCCGTTCTCACCGGTAATCAGAATATTGGCATCGGTAGAAGCGACCCGTTCCACCATCGTGCGCAAAGGCTGGATGGCCTTCGACTGGCCCCAGTACATGGCCTCCTGCGCCACCGGTTCCGGGGCCGGCTTGTCCTTTCGGGGGACGCATACCTTATTGTATGCTTCCTGCAATGTCTGTACCAATCGGGCATTGTCCCACGGCTTCACGACAAAGTCGGCCGCTCCCTCCTTCAGGCCGTTCACCGCCAGAGTGATGTCGGCATAGGCGGTAAACAGCACCACCTGCGTCTGAGGACGAAGGCGTTTCACTTCGCGCAACCAGTACAATCCTTCGTTGCCGCTGTTGATTCCCGACGAGAAATTCATGTCGAGCAATACCACATCAGGAGCCTCCTTCTGCAAGACAGAAGGCAGCGACACAGGCGAGGGCAAGGTGAGCACCCGCTCGAAATAGTCCGACAGCAGGTACTGCAGCGAAGTCAGAATGTTGCGGTTGTCGTCCACCACCAATAGGGTTCCTTGTTTTGCCATACTTCTTGATTCATTAAGATTCGTCTTACGGATGCAAAGGTACGCAAAGAAACACAAAGGAGAAGTGTAAAGAGTGACAAAAAATTAGACACTCACTGTCTAATTTTTAGACAGTACAGACGGCAAGAATTTCTTCTACCCACTAATAGACAACGCATTACGAGTTTGGCATGGTATTTGATAGAGAAAGGGTAAAGAAAGACTAAAGACACATGAAGACAAGCAGATTCATTCCAACATCACTGGCTGTTCTGGCCATCGGCTTCGGCAGCCTTCCTGTCGAGGCACAGGAAACGTGGAGCATCGACCGCTGCATGGCTTATGCCGTGGAGCACAACCGCACGGTGAAGCAGCGCACGTACGAAGCCAGCAACTACCGGCTGGACCGCATGAAAGCCATCGGCAGTTTCCTCCCTTCCGTGAATGGGAGCATCGGCGTACAGTACAACTACGGCCGCTCGGTAGATCCTGAAACCAATACCTATAACAATATCTCCACCTTCAACAACGGCTATGCACTGGAGACCTCTATCCCGGTGTTCCGGGGCGGCAGCCTCATCAACGAGGTACGCCGCTCACGGGCCAACGTGCTGCTGGGCAAAGCCGCCTTGCAGGAAGCCCGCGACAACACGGCCCTCGAAACCTTCCAGGCCTACATCAATGCCCTGTACTATTACGGTACGGCCCGCCTCGCCCGGCAGAAGCTGGCAGACAGCGATTCCCTGCTCTACAAGACGCGCCGCCAGGAGGAACTGGGACTGAAAGGGGCGGCCGATGTGGCCCAAGTGGCGGCACAGCAGGCCACTGATGCCTACCACCTGACGCACCAGGAGAACCTCTACGCTACGGCCCTGCTCACCCTGAAACAGCAGATGAACCTGCCTGCCGCCGACACCCTGCTGCTCGATACCTGCCTGCTGGAAGCGACGACGCTGGAACAAGTGGACCTGCAACCGGCCGATGCGGACACGGTCTATCACATCGCCCTCCGCACCAACCCCACCCTGCGCCAGGCAGAAATGCGCAAGCAGGTGGCCAACATGGAACGCAAGAAATCGCTCTGTGCCTTCTTCCCCAGCATCAGCTTCTATGCCGGCATCTCCTCGTCCTACTACAAGGAGCTGCACAAGACGGGCTATCCGTCGTGGAAGAAGCAGATGGACACGAACTTCGGACAGTACTTCGGTTTCTCGATGAGCATTCCTTTCTTCAACCGACTGACCGCACTCACCAACCGTCGGCAGGCGGTAAACAACTACCGCATCGCCGTGGAGCAGTACGAGGCCCAGAAGGAGGAACTGCAGAAACTCGTCCTCCAGGCGGTACAGGACCGCGAAGGCTACCTGAAGGAAAGCCTGCAGATGGAGAGGAAGGTCAGCTCGGATGCCTTGGCGTACCGCGTCACCCGCCGCAAGTTCGAGGAAGGACTGATGACCTCGCTCGACGTGAAGAACAATGCCGCTACCCTGTTAGAGAGCCAGACCCTGCTGCTGCAAAGCCGGCTGACCTACCTGATGAAGTGCCGGCTGGTGGATTACTATCAAGGGAAAGAACTTGTTATAATGAAGAATGAGGAATGAAACTAACTGATAATTTAAAATTTTAAATTTTAAATTCCCCAAAATGTAGAATGAAGCTAACGGATAATTTTAAATTTATAATTTTAAATTCCCCAAAATGAAGAATGAAATTTAAAAGATACTCACTATGGATATACAATTAGAGAAGAAAAAAGGGATTCAGAAGAAGCACTTGCCTTATATGGTCGGCGGAACGGCACTGGTCGTGCTGGTGCTTTGGATTATCTTCGGCAATCATGCCGCTACGCTGAAAGTGAACGGACAGTCGCTCAACATGGCCGAAGTGCAATATGGAAAATTCAACGACTACATCCGCGTGAACGGACAGGTGCAGCCCATCTCGGTCGTACAGCTCAGTCCTGAAGAAGGAGGCATCGTCCAGCAGAAGGTAGTGGAAGAAGGGGCGCACGTCCGCAAGGGCGATGTCATCCTGCTGCTGAGCAACTCCAACCTCGACCTGCAGATACTGAATGCGGAGTCGGAACTGGCGGAGAAGCAGAACCTGCTGCGCAACACGCAGGTGACCATGCAGCAGGACAAGCTGAACAACGAAACGGAGAAGGTGCAGCTGGACATCGACACGCAGCGCAAGCAGCGCACCTACCGGCAGTACGAACGCCTCTACGAGGAACGACTCATCAGCCGGGAGGAATACCTGCAGGCCAAAGAGGATTTTGAGGCATCGCAGAAGAAGCACGCCCTCATCAGCGAACGGCTGAAGCAGGACAGCATCTACCGCACCATCCAGATGGACCAGATGGAGGACAACCTGCAGAACATGCGGAAGAACGTGATGCTCATCCGCGAACGGAAGAACAAACTGGAGGTACGGGCCACCATCGACGGCGAACTGGGACTGCTGGATGCCGAACTGGGACAGAACATCACCGCCGGACAGATGGTGGGACAGATCAACGACCTCTCCGACTACAAGATTGAGGCAATGATTGACGAACACTACATCGACCGGGTGACCAACGGACTGCCCGCTACCTTCGAACGCCAAGGCTCCGCCTTCGAGCTGAAAGTGCGCAAGGTCTATCCCGAAGTGCGCGAGGGCCGCTTCCGCACCGACTTCGTCTTCGTGGGCAAGCGTCCGGAGAACATCCGCAGCGGACAGACCTACTACATCGACCTGCAGCTGGGCGAGCCGACCGAAAGCGTCCTCATCCCGAAAGGCACCTTCTTCCAGGTGACCGGCGGCAACTGGATCTTCGTGGTCGACAAGGACGGCAAGAAAGCCTACCGCCGCAAGATCCGCATCGGCCGCCAGAACCCGCAGTTCTACGAAGTGACCGAGGGCCTGGAGAAAGGCGAACGGGTCATCATCTCCGGCTACGAAAGCTACAAGGACAACGAGGTGCTGGTACTGGACTGACCGACAACCCGTCACGGCAATATCATTATCACTAAACGCATACCGTCATGAAAACATTCTACCGCAACTTTACCCATACCTTCCGGCGGTTCTTCACCGCCAGCGTGCTCAACATCGTAGGGCTGACCATCGCCTTCGCCTCCTTCCTCGTCATCCTGACGCAGGTGGACTACGACTACCACTTCAACCGCAGCTACCGCCACTGCGACCGTATCGTCCGTGCCGAGTTCTATCCCAATGCCGACTGGGGCTGGAGCCTCAACCTGCCGCGACCGTTTGCCGAACTGATAGGCAGCTGCTCGCCCCACGTGGAGGCCACGGCCATCCTGCAGTCGTGGCGGCAGGAACGGGAAGTGGAAGTAGATGGGCATCCCTTCTCCATCAGCAGCTGTGGCGGATTCGGGAATTTCCTGAAGGTGTTCCAGCCGGAGATGCTGGCAGGCACCACCGAATCACTCAACGAAGCCCTGAATGTCGTGATGCCTGCCTCCATGGCCGAACGGCTGTTCGGCACCACCGATGCCGTGGGCAAGACCCTCTTCCAGGGAAAGGCCGCCGACAACAAGCCCCT
>SFDG01000107.1 GCA_004558305.1 Phocaeicola plebeius | reverse complement strand
CATGTGGATCTCCACGGAATCGTCAACACCACCGGTGTGGGCCTGAAAGCGGATAGCGAGGCAAGCGTCAGCATGGAGTGGACCCGCAGCCAGAGCGTCACCATCGGCGAGAACGCGAGACTCTCTGCCCGCTACGGTAATCTGAAAATCCTTAGCGGTGACAACAGCCTGCCGTATATGTACGCCGATCTTGACATGGACGGCGGCGGCATCGTTGACACTGGCAAGGGTCCCAAGGCCGCTGTGGTGCAGACCAGCGAAACCACCATAAGCGTTGGGGCGGGCGCTCAAATCACTGCCCTCTTCGGCGAACTGCTGATGAAGACCACCGACACCACCAGGGCTACCGCGGACGCTTACCGGGATATGATCAGTATTGCGGGCAGCAACCGGAGTGAAGCGGATGTGACCACGAAATCCACCTCCAACATCACCCTGGGCGCAAACGACCCCGTTGCGATTCAGGCCTATATCAACGCAAGGATCACCAAGGTGGTTTCCGACATCATTCAGAAGCTCAATGCCAACGCAACCTCCACCACGATTTCCGGAGGCTCCTCCACCACTGCCTACGCGGATATCAACTCCATGGACAACGAGCAGATCATCGGGCTCTACAATGTGTTCCTTGGCGGTATTGATTCGCTTTACATTGAGGCCGAAACCTCCGAAATGGAAAACACGGCTGCGGCTTCCGCACACGTCAAGGGCGCAAGCGGCAAGGCAACTGCCAAGTCCAATGTCAGGATCAACAGTGCGGACAGCACCGGCACCGACGCTGTTGTGGCGAAGATCTATGTCTCCTCTATGGCGGATGTGGCAGGTCAGGACGTGCAGATCGTGGCAAGCGCACCCAGTGTACACAGCTCCAGCGTTGTGAACAGCAGCGCCAAGGCCAAAGCTGACACCGTCACCAAGTGGCTGGTCAAGATCTTTACCTTCGGTCAGGCCGATGACGGAAGTGAGGAAGCCGTTGCAAGCGCGACATTGCGTGTGCGCAGCAACGTCATTCTCAACGGCAGGTTCCACCTTGGCGGCGCCGCGGCAGGCAGCTTCGTGGATATCGATGAAGACGGCAAACTGCACTACTCCGGTCTGGATGACCAGGGCTTCACCCAGGCAAGCGACGTGGGCACTATAAGCGGCAGCGCCATCTATCTCAACCGTCTTTACAATGATGACCGCGGCTCCCTGACTGCGAAGGCCTATGTGGGCGAGGAGAAGGCTTCGTCCGGTATCATCAAGCTGCTTTTCCCGGGGTACAAGGATAAAGTGATAACGGAGAATTCCGGCAAACTGATCACCATTTATGACAGCAGCTTCCTGCCCAACGTGGTAATCACCAACCGCTCTGACAGAGATCTGTATGTCAACCAGGTAACCCTCATCAACGGCAAGCAGCCCAGACCCGATCTGGACATCGGCCTCATCATTCCCCAGAATGCGTACCGGATGTACGCATCCATGAATATCAACTTCTTCTGCACCCAGTATGCGCATGAGCTGCCCAGCCTCAGCATCGTATCCGAAAAGGATGGGAATGTAATCTTCCGGGCTATCGACGGCAGTACCGTTCTGGATCAGGATGTGGCAGAGGGCATCGTGGATATCCGCATGAACGGCGGCCTTCTGAACACCGCACCCGGCACCAAGCTCTGGGCCAACAAGCTCACCGTCACCGGGGCGGGCAGCATCGGCACCGGGGAGAACCCCTTCCACGCGTATATCACGGAGATCGCCAGAGCGGATTACGAGAACTTTGTCTCCCAGCCCGAGCGGGATGCCTACATCTCCATGAAGGCGGAGGGTGACATCTGGGCAAATATCAGACACGTGCTCCTGTACAGTGAGTACGCGGATGGTCAGGTCTACCCGATCAATGATCCCAAGCTGACTCTGGGCGAGATCACCTCCGAAACCGGGAAAGTGAACCTGACCATTGAGGCGCCCGGCAAGGTGGTGGCACAGCTCCAGAACAACACAGATATGGATGTGTTCCTGCCCGGTAACGGCAATAACTTCGGGGATATCGGCAGTGTTATTGGCGAGGACACCTATCTCAGACTTTCCGACTACCTGCTCTATACCGATACCGAAACCGGCGAGAGCTTCTACATGCTGCCCAACGAGCTGATCCTCCGGGTAAGCAGCGACGGCGGCCAGCTGAAGTTCCAGAGCGCGGAGAAGGAAGCGGACGGCGTCACCTACGACTTCCATGATCTGAGCTTCACCATTTCCGACGGAAAGATCAGCAAGATCACCTACATGGATGGGGAAAAGGTTTCCAAGGTCATCGATTTCACAGGCAACACCATCACCATGAACATTGGTCAGGCAGGCGGCACAGTCTACATGACCCGTGACGAAAACCGGTTGGTATGGACACTGCCGGATGGCACCCACATCTACCTGTCCAATGTCTTTACGAAGGAAGAGGACGGGAAGGTCACCGAAGTTTCCCCCATTTCCATCGGCGATAACCTGTATCTGCTGGAAGAGCTGAGCAGCGGCAGAACCCGCTATCATGTGGTGGAACTCGAGTGGTCCGGCGACAGCTATTCCTTCGTCGAGGGCTACATCTATGAGTTCTCCAGCACCACCCTTGGCCAGGCCAGCGGATACAATGAACCCCAGAGTGCCCAGGAAGCCAGAGAGGCAGCCGATTCCGCTGTCAAAAATCTGTCGCTGACTGCGGAAACGAACACCACCGGCCTCATTGCGGACGCTGTTGCGAAAGCGGTTGCGGCAGCGATCACAGCGGATTGGAAGGCGGAGATCAGTGTCAGCTACACCGGTACGGATCTTATCGGGACCAGGGCCAATCTCTCCATCACCGTACAGCTGGCTCCTGTGGCAGATGAGGACACGGAGATCGGCAGCATCCAGAAGATTACCGGAAGCAAGACATATCCCAGTATCGCCCTTAAGGATAAGAGCGATGCCAGCGCCAGCATTGCTTCCGGCACATACGCCGGGAATACCGGAAACCTGGGTGTCAATTTTGCCAGTGGCGTTGTGGGCAGCCGAAAGGGTACCGTTTCCATCACAAAGGATGGCAATGGGAATGTCACGTCGATGACGATCACGAACGGACTGTACACCTTCGACACCACCTATAACTCCGAGCTCGGTGCGTATGAGGTGGTAAAGCCCGACAGCTTCGGCGGAAAAGTCGGTTACGAAGCCCGCTATAAAGAGCTGGAGGGCAAGTACTTCACCGTGACGAGAAGCGGGAATACCTACACGATCGGGTTCAAGAAGCTCGTGGAAAAGGGCAGCGGCGCTGTCAGCGACAATGCCCTCAACGGCGGCTACAAGAAGGTCAACGGCGGGTATCTGTTTGTGGACAATGCGACAGATAAGACGGGCATCTTCTACATGGAAAGCAAGGCCAAGGCAGTTGCCTTTACGCGGGACGGCGAGTTCTACTATGTCAACATCAACTATGCCCGGAATCCGGACGGCAGCATCATCGATGACCTGTCCCAGGCTACGCTGATGTACGGTCCCGTGATGGTGCAGGCTAGCGACAGAAGCGGTCTTCTCTTTGACGAGAACGGTGCGCCTCTCTACACCGCCGGAGGTCAGGTACACGCAAAGGACGCAAGCGGAAAGTATCTCTATGTGGGTTCTGACGGCACCCTTTTCAGCCACAGCATGGACTTTGACGCGCTGATGGGTGACAGTGACGCAATGGCAGAGGTTCTGGCGCAGCATGGCCAGTTTACAGCCTACTACCAATACCCGAAGGGTACGGTTACCATCTCGCCCGCAGGCGAAAACGGTATGAACGTCACCTATATGCCGTACAGCGCAAGCGGAAACATTCGCTTTGAGATCTCCACCGACGATGATGGTTACGGCATCGTGGACAGGTACACCAGAGTCATCCTCGACGAGGGGCATTCCAGCGGTCTGCCTCAGGGCACCCTGCTGTATCTGGACAAGGACGGCAAGGTGGTTGGCGCGTACACGCCCAATGGACTGCTTCGCGTCTATGACAAGGGAAGCAGCCTTGGCGGAACGGAAATCTACTGCGAGGTCAACAGCAGCTACATCCACATGACCCAAGGGGCAGCGTTCAAGCTCCATCAGGCTGCCACCGGCGTTTACATGGCGCCCCAGAGTATCGGCCAGGTGAATATGCTGGCAGATAACAGCAGTTCCCCCGTCAGCCGCTACTTCCACAGCGATTACTACTCCGTCGGCACCAACGGTCTTGTGCAGATGACCCTGGGCGAGATCCTGACCATGAGCGATTCCCAGGTCATGGAAATGGGCTTCAGATACCCCAATGACAGTGTCAAGGAGCTCTTTGACGGCGCTTATGTCAGCGAAGTCAGAGACGCAAACGGCGAGCTGGTCATGTATGTTCTGGAACGCAAGGACGGCAGCGCAAGCAGCCAGCCCACCACCATCCTCCTGCTTCCTGACGGAACCTGGTACGCCTCCGACAGAAGCGCCGGCGTGCTCCAGCCCATCTCCAGCAGAGTGGTGGAGGATCTTGAGCAGACCTACACGCTGGTGGAAATGTCGGAGACGCTCTCCGGTGAGAGCATCACCATCATCTTCGGAGGCGAGAACACCAGCCTCAACGATAAGGACGATATTGTTGCGGACAGTCACACCAATGTGATCACCAACAATCTGAAGATCATTGCCCTTGACAACGGCAATATCTTTGAGGAAAAGGATCCTCTCGTCCTCAAGCCCTTCAGCGGCGATACCTGCAATATCCAGATCATTGGCAGCATTGCAACTTCCGGCGCCTACGGCGGCGAAGCCTACGCAAAGACGCTGCTTGAGGCCAACGTGAATCTCCATGACACCAGTGTATCCGAGGACGGCAGTATTGACCTTGAAATCTTCAAGGGTGACACCGGCCTGAAAAATGTTACCGTGGGAGACGGCGGAGAACTCACCGTGGA
>SFDG01000106.1 GCA_004558305.1 Phocaeicola plebeius | reverse complement strand
CGGGGGTAAATAAGCTGGCAGATGTGAACGGGGATGGAAGTGTCACTGAAAGTGATGTTTCCGTAGTGCGGTTGGCAGCGCATATAAATAAAAGCGCTATCAATAATTGTATTATTAATTTCTAAGGAGGAACAAGAATGAAAAAAAGATTGCTTTCAATGTTCCTGGCACTCTGCATGGTTTGCAGCTTCCTGCCGGTAAATGTACTGGCTGCGGACCCCAATAACCATGTGATCCAGATGATACTTGCGAAAGACAGCCTCAATGGTAAAGATGTCCTGCGTGTGGACTTCATGTATAAGTCCGGGGCGGATAACCCAAAAACTCAAAACGTGTATCTGAAATATGATGCAGATAAACTCACTCCTTTAACTATTGCTGGAAAGGATGCAACAGCTGCTCTTGAAAGTTATTCCGTCAGCTATGCTGATTACCTTGTAAACAACATCTACTCTTTTGAAGGCGCTTTTGGTTCAATGAAATCAGAAGTTAAATTTTACTCCATCATCAATGCTAATACCGGATATATCAACTGGGTAGTCACCGAAGGAGATGGCGCTCCGGCTTTTGGTTCCTTTACCCGTCTCGGCTCCATTTACTTTGAGCTGAAGAGCGGTACCGAGTTTGACAAGCTGCCCAAGGATGTTTTTAAGCTGGGCACTACTTCAGATGCCGGTGTAACTGCACAGACCCTCAGCATAGAAATTGTTGCCAAAGATGACACTGGTGAAACTACAATGACTTACGGCAAAAACGATGGCAGTGACACCCTGACCGTTGATGAAAGCGCCCTGTTTGTTGCCGGCGACGGCGTAACATTTGCACTGCCCGCACTGCCCACCCTGACCGGCTCTGTTTCCATCACCGGCACACCGAAGATCGGCGAGGTACTGACGGCGGATACCAGCGGCATCACCTCGACCTCCCCCGGTACCCTGACCTATAAGTGGTATCGTGTGGGTACCACCGAGAGCCTCATCACGGGTGAAACGGGTAACACCTACACTCCCTCCACAAAGGACGATGTAGGCAAGAAGATCAAGGTCGTGGTAACTGCCGAGAATTACTCCGGCATTAAGGATGCTACCACCACCGACACTGTGGCCAAGGGCAACGGCCCCGCCGCACCCACCGGGCTGGCTAAAGTCAGCGTGACTGACACCACCATCACCGTGACCCCGAACGCCGATTGGGAGTATTCCAAGGACAACGGCACCATGTGGCAGGACAGCAATGTGTTTACCGGTCTGACCGCGAACACGACCTATGACAAGATCGTTGCCCGCGTGAAGGAAACTGCCACCCACAAGGCCGGCACAGCTTGTACGGCTATTTCTGTCACCACCGCCAAGGGCGCTGCGGGCAGCGACCTTCAGACGACCTTGAAGAATTCCCACACGCCCTACACCGGCACCTATGACGGCACGGCGCACCCCGCGTTTAGTTCTGTTGCAACCCTGCCCACCGGCTGGACCAGCACTTACAGCCGCACCGAGACCGGCACCTATAGCACTACTTTGCCGACGGTTACCAATGTGGCCAACAGCGGGAAGATTTATGTTAAGTTCAGCAACGCAAGCTATGCGGATGTCATTGCCGAGTATACGGTAACCGTCAACCGGGCACCCTTGTCCATTACGGCAAAGGATCACACCATCACCTATGGTGATGCGCCTGCGAGTAGCGGCGTGACCATTTCCGGCTATGTAAATGGCGAAACCGATACTGTTCTCACTGGTACCTTGAGCTATGACTACAGCTATGCCCAGTACGGCAATGTGGGCGATTACACCATTACGCCCAAGGGCTACACCTCCGACAACTACCAGATCACCTACAAAACCGGCAAGCTGACGGTTGGGAAGAAGGAAGTCGGCCTGATTTGGGTGAACCATACCGGCCGCGTTTGGGGCGATGATAAGACCGTCACCGCCACCGCTACCGGCACGGTAAACAGCGATGAGATCAATGTCACCGTTACCGGCGGCGATGCCACCGCTGTGGGCAGCTATACTGCCACCGCCACCGGCCTGACCGGTGAAAAGGCAGGCAACTACAAGCTGCCTGTTGCCAATACGCAGACCTACAACATCGGTAAGGCTGATCTCACTCCTGCCCCCGCAGATAAAGAAGTGAAGCACATTCATACTGCTTCCGGCGAAATGACTGTCAGTCTGGCAGGGCTTGTCCCCGGCGCAACGAATTATGCTCTTGGTACGCCAACGGGTGCAACTACTATCCTCTCCGCTTCTTCTGTGGGTGCCACCGACGGCAAAGTGAAGTACACCCTGAATGGTACCGGAGCAAGCGGCGATACCGCAACCCTGCCTGTAACCATCACCTCCACCAACTACAATGATGTCACCGTTAATGTGAAGATCACCTTGACTAACAAGATGGACCAGGCGGCTCTGACCCTCACCGGCGGCGAGACCGTGGTCTATGGCCAGACCCTGAAGCTGGGTACCAGCGGCGGCTCCGGCGACGGTGCTGTGACCTACGCTGTGACCAATGGCACCGGCAAGGCGACTATTAACGCCACCACCGGCGAGCTGACTCCCGTTAAGGTCGGTACGATTACCGTAACAGCTACCAAGGAAGGGGGCACAGACTACAACAGCACCACCAGTAACCCTGTAACCATCACCATCACCCAGGCCAAGCCCACCGGCACTCCCAAGTACACGGCTATCACCACCAGTGGTAAGACGCTGGCGGAGGCTGGCTTGACCACTACCGGCAGCAACCTGACCCCCGCCGGCGGTACGCTTGAGTGGGTGGACGGTTCGGACAATGTTCTGCCCGGCACCACCACAGTAGAAGCCAATAAGGAGTACAAGTGGAAGTACACCACCACCGACGCCAACTACACGACGCTGACCGGCACCATCGTGGTGTATCCCGTTTCCACCGGTATCGTCATTTACAGCCCCTGCTACACCATCAAGGCGTCTGCAGGTGCGAACGGCACGATCTCTCCCGCCGGCTGGTGCTCTGTCGTTGAAAACGGCAGCCAGACCTTCACCTTCACCCCCGATAAGGGCTACACCGTAGCCAAGGTGCTGGTGGATGGCAAGAGCGTGGGCGCTGTGAAGTCCTACACCTTCAAAGATGTCACGAAGGATCACACCATCGAGGTCATCTTCATGAAGTCCAACGGCAACCCCGCAACCGGCGTATTCGTAATGCCGTAATCTTACAGTACTATTCCCGATAGAAGGCGGGGGACGGCAATCCCGTCCCCTCCTTCTCAAAGCGCCCCACCCCGGCGGAGCGTTTTGAGAAGGAATTCCCCCCTTGGGTTGAATTCAATTTGATGAGAGGAGTAAGATCCATGAAAAACCGCACCAAACTGGTCAGTCTGTTGCTGGCTTTGGCGCTGCTGCTTGCCATGCTGCCCGCAACCGTACTGGCGGAAAGCCCGCAGGAAAATCCTCCGCCGGTGACCGGCGAATATGAGGTGGTCATCACCGACTGCGCCCTGCCGGACTACGACGACTACACCGAAGCAGAGCTGCTGGAGGGCTACCTCTATTCCATCAGCGGCCTGTACGATGGCGCCGCCGCCTTCCATGCCCCCCGCAAGCCGCTGCCGGTTGAAACACAAACAATATATGATGCGCTAAAAACGCTGGTCAGAGAAGTTGCAGCTGGAAAACGCGACTCCACAACATTTACTCTTTCCGATCTGTCATGGACGAAAACAAAGGATGACTGGGGCATCACCGGCGATGTCTTCAGCGGTGGTGCTTTGACCGAGCCAGCATCGACGGCTATCAAAGCAACGCTCAATATAGACGCTTTATTGCAAAGAATGCTCTCGGAAATGCCCTTTGAAATGTACTGGTTTGACAAAACCAAGGGGATTCAGATGGGGTATTCGGTTTCCACTCTTGGCAACAATGTCACCGTAAGCAACCTAACCATTTTCATGCATGTTTCCCAGGCCTATGCGAAGATTAACGAAAGCGAAGGAACATACAATCCCCTCCTTGCAGATACAAAAAAGACCTCTGCTGCCAAAACCACCGCCGAAAGTGCGCGGACAATAGTAACGGACAACAGTTCCCTAACCGACTACAATAAGCTGGTGGCCTACCGTAATACAATCTGCGAATTGGTATCCTATAACAATGAAGCAACCGCACCAGGCTACCCCTACGGCGACCCGTGGCAGCTCATCTATGTATTTGATAACAACCCCAGCACCAATGTCGTCTGTGAGGGTTACTCCAAGGCCTTCAAGTACCTGTGCGATCTGTCTGCTTTCACCGATGATATTACCTGTTCCTTGGTAACGGGAACAATGGCCGGCGGCACCGGTGAAGGCAACCACATGTGGAATGTCGTTGCCATCGGCGGCAGCAACTACCTGGTGGACGTAACCAACTGCGACGAAGGAACCATTGGCTCACCGAATCAGCTGTTCCTTTGTGGTGTTACAGAAATTGAAGCCGCCAAAAAATATAGCGCCAATGTTGGCAGCGGCGTCACGTACGAATACGACAACGAGACCATAAGCAACTTTTATCCAGCGGAATTGACGCTCTCTTCAGCCCCCTATACACCCTCCGGGGCAGACATCCCCAAGATCAGAGGGAAGGTTGTCAGCTACAATGGCAATAATGTCACAACCGTCAAACTGGTGAAGAACGGTGCGGTGAAGTACAGTACCACCATTGCTGCCGCTACCGGCAGCGGTCAGAAGGAGCAGAACTTCAGCTTCCCCGCCGTGGCCGCAGGTACCTACGATCTCGTGGTCACCAAGCCCGGTCACCTGAGTTACACGGTGAAGGGCGTTGTGGTGGGGGATGGCCCCCTCGACCTGACAAAGCACAGCAATGCGGCAATCAGCACTATAACGCTGCTGGCGGGTGATGTGAATGGGGATGGAAGTATCACTGAAAGTGATGTTTCCGTAATCCGTCTGGCAGCCAACATCAATAAGACTACCTCTACCCCGGGGGTAAATAAGCTGGCAGATGTGAACGGGGATGGAAGTGTCACTGAAAGTGATGTTTCCGTAGTGCGGTTGGCAGCGCATATAA
>SFDG01000030.1 GCA_004558305.1 Phocaeicola plebeius | reverse complement strand
ACTGGGCATCCGTGTACCGTCTGGAGTCAGATTGAACATGAAACCACCGTTTTTCAATCGTTTACAGGCATCTGCATGAAAAGGAATTCGCTGTTCGTTTACCAACCTGCCGTCTTCGGTATAATGAATCACCTTCTTTGAATTCGTGTCCAATATGTAAACACCTGTCTCATCTACATCCATATCCCATGGGAAAACATATTCTCCAGGTGCTTGTCCTACTTGCCCATAACGGGTCATCGGATGGCCGTCCTTGTTGAAAGAAACAACAGTTCGCGATGCACTTTGGTCAACGATGTAGTACTTGTCATGAAAGGTGATAATTTTGTCTGCATCCGTAAACATAGTCGTTGCATTCTCATGCAAAATGACGAAGGATGTGTCCTGAATGTGTTGGGTGACGGATGTATAATAATCTTCGTCAAGAGTAATCTTTACATGAGTAACTGTACAGTCAGATAAATCTATTGACTGGTCGAAACTTTTCTTGTTTGAACAGTCTGCGAATAATAGGGGAATTCCCAGTACCAATAGTTTGATTATTTTCATGATACCAATAGATGTTTGAAATCCAATTCGAGTTGAAGAGGTCTAATTAAAACAACCATTCGAGTTAGAACTACAAAGAACACTTGTCATTGGTAATGAAGAATCTGTAAAGTAAATCAGGTTCTTCAATACCTATGACGAATTGTTTCGTGTCCGTGTATAGGGTATTCAATAGCAATCCGTTCCAGTACACGGATTTGAATTAATGCAACGGCATACCATTTTATGGCCTCCACCATAGCATTTCTTTTCCTCAGCTGGTCCTGTATTTGAAATGCTTTCATTATTTGCTAATGCTTCAATGTTGGCGGTTTGAAGCATTGTCATTCCTTTTGTAGAATTAGACTTCTCATGACTTGTATAAATACAAACTATTGAAGTTACTAACATGCTGAACAATAATAACGTCTTTTTCATAAGCATTTGAGTATTTTAGTAGAAAAACATTTAATTTTATAAATACAAAACTATTGATTTACTTTGATAAGTAATGTATTTTACTCATATTATTATATATTTTCTTCTCTCTATTGATTTCGTTAAGATTTTATGGTTTCATTAGGCTATCCACTGTTATTTTAGCGGTACTGATACACTTTCCTGCACATAAATCCCTAATCATTGTATAGATATGCTTTTTTTTAAGACGGTGTATGTTGATGAATTACATCTAAACATAATTATCCTTTAAATCCTTTGTAGTCTCGGGAAAAAATGCGTAAATTTACAACAATAAAACTACAACAATATGAGGAACGACTATGTCCTATCTCGGATAAAGGATGTTGCAACCGCTTTGTTACCCAAAGGCGGCAGTGCCATCCTATATGGTTCAAGAGCAAGAGGGGATGCCAAAACAAGTTCAGACTGGGACCTCTTGATTCTATTGAACAAAGAACGGCTTGTACAGGAGGATTATGACAAGGTAAGCTATCCATTTGTATTGTTGGGCTGTGATCTTGGAGAAGAAATCAATCCAATCATGTACACGCAGAAGGAATGGGATTCATATCGTATTACCCCTTTCTATGAGAATGTAGTACGGGACGGAATAAAAATTATTTAGTCGCTATGGATGAGAACAATAAAAGAATTTTGGTAGAACAGCAAAAGTCAAAAGCAATTCGTTTCATACAGCAAGCAGAGGAAATGTGTAGCCTGCATTATTGTGACCTTGCTGCTAACAGATACTATTATGCTTGTTTTCATGCCATCCAGGCATTGTTTATCAAAGACAGCATTTCAGCACATACACATTCTGGTGTGTTGACACAGTTTAGTCTCAACTATGTAAAAACAGGAAAAGTTGATATCCGTTATGGGGCTTTTCTCGCTCGGATGATGCAATTACGCCAGAAAGCCGACTACAATTGTTCTTATGACATCACCGAAGAAGAGATTTCTGAAATTCGTCCCTTGGCAGAGGAACTTGTAAAGGTTATCATACATCTTTTATTGGTCCAAAAATAACTGTTCAATGGTTTTCTCACTGCTTTACTCGTTGATGATGGCCAGCTTTCATGTAATATAATAACCTTCCTCATGACCGCTGTCGCCTCTCTGAATGCAGGAAGAGTCCTGCCAATAGAGTGCCGGAGATGCTGTGCCAGGCACAGGAGATGGCACAAGGCAGTACCGCCAACGGTTGGGCGGCAAAGAAAGTGCCTGCCAGCACCGTTGCCAGTCCGGCATTCTGCATCCCTACTTCGATGGACAGGGTCCGTTTCTTTGCCGTACCGAAACCGGCTGTTCGTCCGGCTGTCCATCCCAACAGGTAGCCGAGGGAGTTGTGGCAGAGGACGACAGCGAAGGTACCGATGAACAGCAGGAAGCCGCGTGCCAGCAGGTCGTCGTGGACCGTACTGATGACACCTCCTACGATGCACGCCAAGCAGATGACGCTGCTGCCCGGCATCAGCGACTGGAGCACCGGGAAGGAGGGACGGCTTGAATAGCGGTAGTTGAGCAGACAGCCCAGGCCCACCGGCAGGATGGTCACGATAAGGATATTGAGGAACATTCCCACTGCATCGATTTCGATGATCTCGCCAGCCGTGATTTCCAGTAGGAGGGGGGTCATGACCGGAGCGAGCAGGGTAGAGGCACAGGTCATGCCCACGGAGAAGGCCACATCGCCGTGGCAGAGGAAGGACATGATGTTGCTCGACACGCCGCCGGGACAGCAGCCCACCAGCAGGATGCCCAGCGCCAGGGCAGGCTCCAGGTGGAAGACCTTCACCAACAGCCAGGCCACTCCCGGCATGATGAGGAACTGGGCGCAGGCACCGATGAAGATGTCCCATGGCCGTCGGGCTACGATGCGGAAGTCGTCGGTCGTCAGGGTCAGCCCCATGGTCAGCATGATGAGGCCGAGGATGACGGTCTGCACCGTGCCGCGCACCCACTGGAAGGTGGCAGGAAGGAAGAACGTGAAGACGGCAATGGCGATGATGAACAGCGAGGCGTGGCGGGCCAGCCAGGAGCTGGCGGCAGCGCAAGGGGTAGTGAATGAACGGACAGACATGGGTCTATGTAATTTTTTTGAGTGAATTAAAAACGAATGGCAGCATAGAGGTCGGCTCCTTCCTGTCCGTAGGCCATAGGGACAAGGGTCAGATCGACGTTCCTGACTAATGGGCGTGTATAGAGGAAGGCACAGCCTGCACCGATGGCGGCTCCTCCGATTACGTCCCACCAGTCGTGGCGCTTGGCATGGACACGTCCCCAGGCAACATAGGCACTGACGGCATAGGCCGGCACTCCCCATTGCCACCCGTACCTGCGCATCAGGAACGATGCACCGTCGAAGGCGACTGCCGTATGGGTACTGGGAAAGGCGTGATGGCCTGTTCCGTCCGGACGGTCCTTCTTGATGGCCGCTTCGAGACCGTAGTTGAGGACGAGCGTTGTGCCTGTGCTCAGCCCCAACTGCCAGATGCCTTGACGGTCCTTCTCCACGAGGGCCTTCACCAGTCCCGTAGCGGAGGGCACCAAGCAAAGCACGTCCGTAGAATGTTCGACAAATTTCGACTGTGCCGACAGGAGCAGGGGAATGGCAGCCAGCAGCAGGCACAGGATGGATTTCTTTGAAGTCATGATAGATGCAGTTTTGTTGACGGGCGCAAAATTACGACAAATCCCCTTATCCGCCAAATCAGACCGACAGGGATTCTGCCGAAAGAAAAGAAGAGGATGTGCCGTGGGGACTGCTTCCCGCTTCGACACATCCTCTGGTGTCCATCCATGTTGACGATGTATTCATTTTTTTTTGTACCTTTCCTCTAAAGAAAAAATCTCTTTCTTTGTTCTGCCGGTGTAGAATCTCGCGGATTTTATCTACATTTGTGCTGTTGGCACGCATACATTCATATATAACCATTAAAACTGATCAGGCAGATGAAAAGCATGATTTTTCTCGTGCTGATGGCAGCTGGAAGTGTTGCCGTGGCGCAGCAGCGGAAGACCCCGATTATGGGGTGGAGCTCATGGAACACCTATCGGGTGAACATCAACGATACGCTGATCCGGAAACAGGCGGATGCCTTGGTCCGGTCGGGACTGAAAGAGGTGGGATATACCTATATCAACATCGACGATGGCTTCTTTGGCTATCGGGATGCGCAAGGAGCGATGCAGGCCCATCCGCAGCGGTTTCCCGGAGGCATGAAAGTGGTGGCAGACTATATCCACAGCCTGGGCCTGAAGGCAGGCATCTATTCGGATGCCGGTGCCGTGACCTGTGGCAGTATCTGGGACAACGACCGCAACGGTATCGGTGCCGGTCTGTACGGGCATGAGGAACAGGATGCTTGGCAGTACTTCCGCGAGTGGGGATATGATTTCATCAAGATAGACTATTGTGGGGCAGGGCAGGAACTGGACTTGGACGAGCAACCTCGCTATACGGCCATCCGGAAGGCCATCGACAAGGTGGAACGCGAGGATGTGGAAATCAACATTTGCCGCTGGGCGTTCCCCGGCACCTGGGCGAAAGAGCTGGCGGCTTCATGGCGCATCAGCGGCGACATCAGTGACAGCTGGGCTTCCGTGAAGCACATTGTCGAGAAGAACCTTCCGCTGTCTGCCTATTGCAGGGACGGTCATTTCAACGACATGGACATGCTGGAAATCGGGCGTTCGCTGACCGAAAGCGAGGAACGGGTGCATTTCGGCCTGTGGTGCATGATGTCTTCGCCGTTGCTGGTGGGCTGCGACATGACCACGATTCCCGAACGTTCGCTGGCGCTGCTGAAGAACCGGGAACTGATAGCACTGAACCAAGATACCCTCGGCCTGCAGGCCTACCCGGTGCAGGTCCTCGATGGGACGTATGTACTGGTCAAGGACATCGAGCGGCGACGGACACCGGTACGTGCCGTGGCACTCTATAATCCGACGGACACGGTGCGCCGCATCTCCGTTCCCTTGGCAGAACTGGAATTGGCAGGCAAGGCACGGCTGCGCGATCTCTTTGCCCAGGAAGACCTGAAGGCTGTAGAGGATTCTATCGTAGCGACGGTGGCTCCGCATGATGTCGTTATCTATCGGGTGGAGGCAGAACGGCGGCTGGAACCGACACGTTACGAAGCCGAATGGGCCTACCTGCCGTTGTTCAATGATTTGGGCAAGCGCAAGAAGGAAATCTTCTATGCTGTCGAAGGCAAGGCATCGGGCGGACGGGTGGTGCGCTATGCAGGCGGCTGCCGGGAGAATGCCATTGTCTGGAACGGGGTATGGTCGGACAAAGGGGGAAAGTACGAAATGACTGTCTCCTATCTGCCGACCGAGAACCGGGGACTGGAGGTGGTGGTCAACGGTGCATCTGTCCAGGTTCCGCTTTCGGCAGACAGTGTGGTGACGCTTCCTGTCGTGTTGCATCCCGGCAACAATACGGTGGAAATGACCTGTCGAACGCAGTGGGCCCCCGATATCGACCGGTTTACGCTGAAGCGGACAGGAGACGAATGAACGGGGCAGGACAACGGAAAGAGGGTTCTCGGGCATCCGTAGACCGGCTGTGCAAGACGTGCGTGAACGGGATTCCATGTTTATGTCAATATCTCTATCTGCCCGTCCTTGATGGAACAGAGAGGGATTCGTACCTTTGCTGACAGAAACTTTTTAAACTGCATCCGATATGAAACAATGGCTGGTACTGCTGATGTTACTCTGTGTGGGCGGGACATCGATGGCCCGCGATCAATTTCCCGACGGAACCCCTATCCCCGATTGGTTCCGTCAGACAGACCCTGTCGACCTGAAAGCGTTGGGAACCCCGTATTGCCTGACCGACTATGGAGTGGTGGCCGACAGTCCGGTGCTCCAGACCGAACAGATACAGGCCCTCATCGACCGGGCAGCCCATGAGGGAGGAGGAGTGATTGTGGTGCCCAAAGGGACTTTCCGTTCCGGTGCCCTGTTTTTCAGGAAAGGGACGCATCTGTACCTGGAAGAGGGGGCGATGCTGCAGGGCAGCGACCGCATCACGGCGTTCCCGGTTGTGAAGACACGCATGGAAGGGCAGACGCTGGACTATTTTGCCGCTTTGGTGAATGCCGACGGGGCGGATGGGTTCACCATTGGCGGAAAGGGTACGCTGGACGGCAACGGCCTGCCTTATTGGGAGTCGTTCTGGCTGCGCCGCAAGGTCAATCCCGCCTGTACGAACCTTGAGGAACTGCGCCCGCGCTTAGTGTATGTTTCCAACAGCCAGGATGTGCGTATCGATGGCATTACGATACAGAACTCACCTTTTTGGAGTACGCATTTCTACCGGTGCAGCCGGTTGAAACTGACGAACCTGCGCATCACTTCGCCGGCTGCCCCCGTGAAGGCTCCCAGTACGGATGCCATCGACCTGGATGTCTGCAACAATGTGCTGGTCAAGAACTGCTACATGGCGGTGAACGACGATGCCGTTGTATTGAAGGGAGGGAAAGGCCCGTATGCCGATGAAGACCCGGACAACGGCGAGAACCATGACATCCTGGTAGAGGACTGTACGTATGGGTTCTGCCACAGTGCCTTTACCTGCGGCAGCGAGTGCCTGCACAGCCGCAATGTCATCGTACGCCGTTGCAAGGTGGAAGGGACGGCGGCCTTGCTGACACTGAAGATGCGTCCGGACACGCCGCAGCTCTACGAATACATTCTCCTGGAGGATATCACCGGTTCGGTGTCGCGCGTAGTGAACATAGCGCCGTGGAAGCAGTTCTTCGACCTGAAGGGCCGGAAGGATATCCCGAAATCGTATGCCCGCCAGGTGACGCTGCAACGGATGAGGCTGGACTGTGACATCTTCTTCAATGTCACGAAGTCGGAACAATACGATTTGTCAGACTTTACTTTCCGCCGGTTGGAGATACAGGCCACAAAGAGCGCGGAGATAGACAAGAGCATCATCCAGAACGCGGTGTACGACGAGTGAGCATACAGGGATGGGTTATCGTACAGCGTGGCATCCGCTGGCCGTACGTCCTGAGGTGCTATGCACGTACTTTCGGGCACTGTCACCACGGCTTTTGTCACACTCGTTCCACGAGGGTTGTCACAGTCGTTCCATCATCATGGAGCAGTCGTGACAAACGTCATGGAACGACTGTGACAAAGGCTGTCGTCAGGATATTCCATGCTCCGGAAAGATACCCACGTACGGTAAAGCAAGCCGAAAGCAGGAAAAGAAGACAAGAAAAATGTAGGATTGCACATCAAAAAGCCCATTAATGGTGCGGTATTAGCCCAGTTTTCAGAACATCTGTCACCGCGATGAAAACATAATCAAATGATGAACAGCGTATTAGTAATCTTTGGTGACAGTGACAGATGTTTTCCAACTTTTTATTTTTCAGGTATAATCCCAAGATAAGAGGGCTTCTCCTGCTTTATTGTTGTCTTTCTCACATTGTATGTCCTTAGCTGGTATAAACGACGATGAACAGGTGCATGATACGTGTGTAATTACCACAATTGTTGAAAAAAACAGCTTATTTTATTCAATACAATGAATTCATTGAACAAATTCGCTATATTTGCACACGAATATAAAAATAGAATAAAGCATGATAATAAAGAATTATTTGAAGGACTTTCAGAAACACGTAGTGTTGCTCAAACTTTTTTTGAGCTTGACCTTTCTGTTGATAGTATGTGAGGCGGCAAATGCCCAGCTATATATAGGTGGAACTTTCGGTTTTACCTCTCGTAAAGATGTCAATGATGTTTCCAAAAAGGATTTTAAATTTGTTCCGGAAATCGGCTACCAACTGAATGAGAAGGTCTTTATTGGTGCCAACTTAGGATATCGGCATATAGAAAATACCAAAGATAGTGGATTTACCTATGCTTGTGATAAATATATTTCTTTTGGAGTTGCCCCATATATCCGATACAACCTATACCAGAATGAGAAAGTTCGGATTTTTGCAGATGGTGTGGCCAGTTTATGGCATGTGAAATATAAAGGCTTGCAGAATGCGGGAGAACAAACAGGAAAGAATATTGATGGGAATCGTTGGACTGCCGGCATACGGCCCGGTATTGCTTACGATGCCACTCAACACTTCTCATTCATCGCTAAAATAGGATGGTTGGGGTATTCAAGTACAAAAATGAATGGTTATAAGGCTACAGGTACATGGAATACGGATCTGGATACTGATAATTTAGCAATAGGCTTCTTGTATCATTTTTAGGCGGAATCTCAAACAGTGCGTCAAACCAAAAGGAATAGACTGTACCGTGTATGGTCTGCTTCATGAAAAAAAGAAAGTGTATCAAGAGCGGTGGTGATTCCGCGTCTTGATACACTTTTTTCTTTATTCCCTTCAGTCAGCAATGACCGCAAACTCGGCACCACCGGCAAAGTCGGCTCCGTTCTGCGAGCTGAGTCCGGTGAAGCGGATGTAGCGGGCCTTGACCGGCTGGTCCAGCAGGACACGCTTGGGGGCAGCCGAACGGTCGAACGTGGCCTTAATAACCGGTTCACCCCATTCCTTCCCGTCCATGCTTACGTGCAGCGAGTAGTCCTTGATGTTGCCGTTCGAACCGCCATCCTGACGCGGGGTATAGATGAAGCCCTTGATGGTCTTTACTTCGCCGGCATCGAAATCCACCCAGTGCGGATATTTCGCTACGGTGACAGAGTACATGGTATGCCAGGTGCTGTTCAGGTCGCCGTCCACCAGGTTGGAGGCTGCTCCTTCATCGGTCTCTTCGCTGGAGGCATAGACCACTTCCATCGGGATGCTCTCGATGGGGGCAAAGCTGGCCGTGCTCTTGACGGCGGCATTGTCGGCATAGAAAGCGGTTACTGTACCTCCCTTGCGCAACGAGAAGGGCTGGGTGTATGACTGTTTTTTCTTGCTGTCGTCCAACGTGTACAGGATGGAGGCTCCTGACTTCTTGGAAGCGAGCGTGACTTCTCCGTTGACCGAACGGGTAATGGCAATCGGCATTTCACCGCTGGCGGCAATCCGTGCGGTTTCCGTAAAGTTCTTCTTCACTACCGGACGTAGGATGAAGCTTATGGAGCGTGGCTTCGACTTCACGCGGTCGGGTTCCAAGGGGCCGCCTTGTCCACAGCTGTTACCACCCAGACCGGTGACGGCTGCATCGAGGTGAAGGTGGGTGCCGGAGGAAGCAGGCAGCTGGTAGGGATGCGGTGCCAGGGTCATTTCGAGGGCCGACCAGGGCAGGGCAGAAGCCGAAAGGGGCTGGTCGCCGGCAATGAACTCAATACCGTTGCCGTTAGCATCGGTCAGGGCACACCAGCGTATCTCTTCACGGTTGCCGTTGCTCTGCGGCTTCGGGAAGGCGACGAACTGGTCTGCCACCGTGCTTTCGTATTGTTCGATGAAAGCACCCGTGCGGCGGTCGTTGTAGTTGTTCCACGGTCCGCGTCCGTAGTAGGTATATCGGTTCAGCTTCGAAGGCAGCTGCAGAGCATAGCCCAGACGGGGCAGCACGACGGTGGCTTCGTTGGTCATGATGTTCGACTGCAGTTCGATGGAACCGTCGGCATAGATGGTCCAGATCTGCGTGGTGATGAACTTGAAGTTGTCCGGTCCGAAAGGTTCGTCGGTCAGCTCCTTGATGACGTACTTGCCGGTGTTGCTGCCTTCCAGCTTGGCACCGTTGGGAGCCTGCGATTCGACCGTGTACATCAGCTGTATCGTGTTGTCGTTCTTCTGGCTCTTGTTGATGCAGGCATAGCTCGTGGCGGTATGCTTCAGGTTGTGCAGGCCTTTCTCGAACCATTGGTTGCGGGCCCAGTTGTCGTTGTCGGTAGGCGCACGGAGGGCATCCACTTTCGGGCCCTGGCCTTCCGTCAGCATCGGCTGGCCGTTGTACACTAAACTGTAGATGGAGCCGGTGCGGTTGTCAAACTTCACTTGGAAGTCCTTGCCGCTGACGGTAGTGAAGTCGGCACTTTCCTGCAGCTGCGGGCGTTCCAGCGAAGCGGTCTGTTCTTTGAGGGGGACAGGAGCGGCAGCGGCTTTCAGCGGCAGCTGTTCTTCGCTCTGTACATAGCCGGCCTTTGCCCACGGCTGGTCGTCGGCAAGCAGGAACTGCACCTTCACGAAATATTCGCTTTCAGGTTTCAGCTGACTGTAGTCGTAGGGAAGGGTATAGACTGCCTTGTCGCGCGGACCGACTATCTTCCGGGGAGCGATGTACTGGTCGCTTTCCTGAATCTTC
The DNA here is from genome assembly GCA_004558305.1 of Phocaeicola plebeius. Taxonomy (GTDB): domain Bacteria; phylum Bacteroidota; class Bacteroidia; order Bacteroidales; family Bacteroidaceae; genus Phocaeicola; species Phocaeicola plebeius_B. The sequence continues at coordinate 16,055 of SFDG01000030.1, read as the reverse complement.
TTGCCGTCCTCGTAGAGCGACCATACCATCTTGAACGGACTGAGCGGCGTGAAATAGTGCTTGTTGAAGACCTCAATCTTGCCGTTCTTCATGTCCAGTGCCTTCACACCGATGTTCTGGTACACCTTGCGCACCTCGTAGAAGGCCGGCTTGGGCGAGTGGTCGGGGAAGAGAATGCCGTTCATGCAGAACATGCCGCTGTTGGGCTTGTCGCCGAAGTCGCCACCATAGGCCCAGTAGCGGTCGCCCGTCTGCGGGTCATAGTTGTAGATGGCCTGGTCCACCCAGTCCCAGATGGCGGCACCGCAGAAGAAGTTGGTCGATTCGATGGCATCCCAGTAGTCCACCAGGTTGCCGACGGCATTGCCCATCGAGTGGGCATATTCGGACACGTGGAAGGGATACTTGATGTCGTATTTGCCGGTCACGGCTCCTCTCATCCAGGCGATGGACGGATACTGGTTAGAACCCATGTCTACGATGTCGTTGTTGCGCTCGTACTGTACGGGACGAGAGGGGTCGAACTGATGCAGTGCTTCGTAGGCCTTGACGAAGTTCTGGCCCGGTCCGGCTTCGTTGCCCAGCGACCAGATGACTACCGAAGGATGGTTGACGTGCGAGTGGGCCAGCTCCATGACACGTGCCACATGAGCGGCTTCAAATTCCGGTACGTGGGAGAGGGAAGCGGCTCCGTAGTAATATTCATGGCTCTCGATGTTCGCTTCGTCTTCCAGGTAAATGCCGTACTTGTCGCAGACATAATACCAGTAGGGGTCGCAGGAGTAGTGCGAGTTGCGCACGTGGTTGATGTTGCCTTGCTTCATCAGCATCACTTCCGCTACCATCTGTTCATGCGTGATGGCCTGTCCGGTTTCGGGACAGATTTCCTGCCGGTTCACGCCTTTCAGCTTGACGGTCTTTCCGTTCACGTAGTAGTAGCGGCCTGCCAGTCCGAACTCGTCTTCCGAAGCCGGAGTGTCCTTGATTTCCACCTTGCAGAACCCGAAGGCGGTGGAGAAGGTTTCCACCACCTTGCCCTTCTTGTCCTTCAGCTGGCCTACCAGGGTGTAGCGGTAGGGGGCTTCTGCCGACCATTGGGCAGGCCGGGGAACGGTGAGGACGGCTGTGGTGGTAGTGGTGTTGCCTTGCAGGGTCTCGTCAACGGCTGCTGTTCCGCTGACTCCTTCCACCAGGGTGTTTTCGTCGGAATACAGCCGGTTGGCATACACCTTATAAGATAAGGTATATCCTTTGGCTGCCTTCTTGCCGAAGTTGCGGATGTCCGTTTCCACGCGGACGGTTCCGTCGCTGTACGAAGCGTCCAGATTGGGGAAGACGCGCAGGTCGCGCACTTGCAGTTGGGCAGTAGCTGTCAGGGAAACGGTGCGGAAGATACCCGGCAGACGGAACATGTCCTGCGCTTCGAGGAACGATCCGTCCGAGTTGCGGTACACCTCGGCTGCTACGATGTTTTCTCCCTTAGGAGTCAGATAAGGAGTAATGTCGAAGGAAGCGGTGTTGCGGGAATTTTTCGAGAAGCCCACATACTTCCCGTTCACCCACAAGTAGAAGAACGAGGAAACACCATCGAAGTTGATGTACACTTCCCGTCCGGCCCAGTCGGCGGGAACGGTGAAGTTGCGTCGGTAGGAACCCACCTCGTTGCGGTGCTTGTAGGTCACCCAGTCTGCCTGGGGAGTCCGCATGACACCGCCTTTCCAGTCGCCTACAGCCACCTTGTGCTGGAAGATAACCGGCTGGTTGGCATAGATAGGCACGCCGTATTTCAGGGAGCCGTCCTTCTGGATGCCTGCCACGTTCCACTGCATGGGGACGGTGACATCGTCCCAGCCGGACACATCGAACGACGGCTGGTAGAAGTCTGCCGGTCGTTCGTCCGGGTTGCCCGCCCAATGGAACTTCCAGTTGCCGTTGAGCGAGAGATAATAAGAACTGTGCTCGGGGAGCACTTTACGGGCACTTTCGGTGTCGGCAAACGTGAAGAACCACGTGTGAGGCTGTTCTTTGTTGAGGGACAGTCGTTCCGGCGATTCCCATTCCTTGCCGTCGGGAGCCGTAGCGGCACCATAATCAAAGCCTTTTAGGGGGAGAGTCTGTGCTGCCGCACTTAGTCCGACAGCCAACAGGTAGGTTAAACAGATTTTTTTTCTCATGGTATAATAGGTCAAATGAAAGGTAGCTCCGAGGGGAATCGAACCCCTATCTAAAGTTTAGGAAACTTCTATTCTATCCGTTGAACTACAGAGCCGATGTATTTTTGCACAAAGGTAGTATATTTCCCCGAAACGGCCAATTTATTTAGCGAAAACTCACTTTTTTACGTTGGGGAGAAAATAAAAATTTGTTTTTGTTTTGATTATTGGTTCAACTTTGCCAATTTTGCGCCGTTCATTCAGAATACTTTAATTTAAAAAAATACATTATGGCAGATGAAATGATTGTCAAGGAGCTGGACGATGTCGTAGTCCGCTTCTCGGGCGACTCAGGCGATGGCATGCAGTTGGCCGGTAATATGTTTTCGAATATCTCGGCCACGGTAGGAAATGACATCAGTACATTCCCGGATTATCCCGCCGATATCCGTGCCCCGCAAGGTACGTTGACGGGTGTGTCGGGATTCCAGGTGCACATCGGGTCGGGCAAGGTGTATACGCCCGGCGACAAGTGCGATGTACTGGTGGCCATGAATCCTGCGGCACTGAAGACCCAGTACAAGTATTGTAAACCTCAGGCGGTAATCATCATTGATTCCGATTCGTTTACGAAGAAGGACCTGGAGAAAGCGAAGTTCACGCTGGAGAACCCGTTCTCGGAACTGGGTATCAAGAACGAGGTGGTGGAAGCCGCCATTACTACGATGTGTAAGGAAAGCCTGAAGGACAGCGGGCTGGACGCCAAGTCCATCGGACGCACCAAGAACATGTTTGCCCTGGGCTTGGTATGCTGGCTGTTCCAGCGCGACCTCTCCATCGGCGAGAAACTGCTGCGCGAGAAATTTGCCAAGAAGCCGACCATTGCCGAGGCCAATGTCAAGGTGCTGCGCGACGGCTATAACTTCGGTGCCAATACCCACGCCTCGGTGTCGATGAGCTACCGGGTACCTGCAAAGGAACAGAAGGAGAAGGGCCGTTACATGGACATCAACGGCAACAAGGCAACGGCTTACGGACTGATAGCGGCAGCCGAGAAGGCAGGCCTGCAGTTGTATCTGGGTTCGTACCCCATTACTCCTGCGACGGACATCCTTCACGAACTGGCCAAGCACAAGTCGTTGGGCGTGAAGACCGTGCAGTGCGAAGACGAAATCGCCGGCTGTGCGTCGGCTGTAGGTGCCGCTTTTGCCGGAGCATTGGCGGTGACTTCTACCTCCGGTCCGGGTGTCTGCCTGAAGAGCGAAGCCATGAACCTGGCGGTGATTGCCGAACTGCCGTTGGTGGTGGTCGATGTGCAGCGTGGCGGACCTTCTACCGGTCTGCCCACCAAGTCGGAGCAGACGGATCTGCTGCAGGCATTGTTCGGCCGTAACGGCGAAAGCCCCATGCCGGTCATTGCCGCCACGTCGCCGACCCACTGTTTTGATGCTGCCTATATGGCTTGTAAGGTAGCCTTGGAGCACATGACTCCGGTGGTACTGCTGACCGATGCCTACATCGCTAACGGTTCGGCTGCCTGGAAGTTGCCAAAGCTGGAGGAATACCCTGCCATCTGTCCGCCGTATGTCACTCCCGACATGGCCGAAGGATGGACACCGTTCCAGCGCAATCCGGAGAACCAGGTACGCTATTGGGCGACACCGGGTACGGAAGGCTTCATGCACCGCATCGGCGGTCTGGAAAAGAGCAACGAGACAGGTGCCATCTCTACAGAACCCGAAAACCACCAGCTGATGACCCAGTTGCGTGCAGAGAAGGTGGAACGCATTGCCGATGCACTGCCGCCGCTGCAGGTGGAAGGGGATGCCGACGATGCCGACCTGCTGATTGTCGGTTTCGGTGGAACGTACGGCCATCTGCACTCGGCGATGGACGAACTCCGCCGTCAGGGCAAGAAGGTGGCATTGGCCCATCTGCAATGGATCAATCCGCTGCCGAAGAACACGGCAGAAGTATTTCGCAAGTATCCGAAGGTGGTCGTTGCCGAACAGAACATGGGGCAGCTGGCCGGTTACCTGCGCATGAAGGTAGAAGGAGTTTGCCTGCACCAGTTCAATCAAGTCAAAGGCCAGCCGTTTGTCGTTCAGGAGCTGGTGGATGCATTTACTAAAATCATGGAGGAATCATTATGAGCGAAACAACTTATACAGCTGCCGACTACAAGGCCGGTCAGCCCCGCTGGTGTCCGGGATGCGGCGACCATGCGTTCTTGAACTCTTTTCACAAGGCATTGGCAGAACTGGGTGTGCCTCCCCACGAAATCGCCGTGATTTCGGGTATCGGCTGTTCTTCCCGTCTGCCGTATTACATGAATACGTACGGTATGCACACCATTCATGGCCGTGCGGCAGCCATCGCTACGGGAGCCAAGGTGGCCAATCCGAACCTGACCATCTGGCAGGTGTCGGGCGACGGCGACGGACTGGCTATCGGCGGTAACCATTTCATCCATTGCATCCGTCGGAATGTGGACATCAACATCATCTTGCTGAACAACCGCATCTATGGCCTGACCAAAGGACAGTACAGCCCGACTTCTGCCCGTGGCTTCGTCAGCAAGTCTTCTCCTTACGGGACGGTGGAAGACCCCTTCCGTCCGGCAGAACTCTGCTTCGGTGCCCGTGGCCGTTTCTTCGCCCGTTGCGTGGCAGTAGATGGAGGTCCTTCGGTGGAAGTGCTGAAGGCAGCTGCCCGTCACAAGGGAACATCGGTCATCGAGGTGCTGCAGAACTGCGTCATCTTCAACGACGGAACGCACAATGCAGTGGCGAAGAAAGAAGACCGTGCCAAGAACGCCATCTACCTGGAACACGGCAAGCCCATGCTGTTCGGTCCGGAGAAGGAGTTCGGTCTGATGCAGGAAGGTTTCGGCCTGAAGGTGGTGAAGCTGGGTGAGAACGGCATTACCGAGAAGGACATTCTGGTGCACGATGCCCACTGCCAGGACGCTACGCTCCACCTGAAGCTGGCGTTGATGGAAGGTCCCGATTTCCCGATTGCCCTCGGTGTGATCCGTGATGTGGAAGCTCCCACTTACGACGAGTCCGTAGCGGCGCAGGTAGCGGAAGTGTCGGCCAAGAAGAAGTACCATAACTTTGCCGAACTGCTCGACACCAATGATACCTGGACGGTAGAATAACCGGTTCTTTTACTTGTCATTCTGAGTCCCCATCACACGCCAGTGTGAAACGATTCGATAAAGACGCTGTAGGTGCGGACCTGCGTGTCCGCCCGGAATGCCGAGGTGGATGTTTCCGGGCAGACACATAGGTCTGCCCCTACGGCTTTCGTCATTGGTATATCCTTGCCACTGTGAAAGCACCCGGCTGTTTTCCAAAATTATATGTCTAATCCAAAAAAACAGCTTAGATTTTGGATTATATTCCAAAATCTAAGCTGTTTTTTTGGATTAGAGGCTGTCCGTTGTAGGATAACTGAACCTGTCGGACGCTTTGCCGCTACTCTCTACCTGAAGCTGGCGTTAATGGAAGGTCCCGATAGTCCTTGGTGAAATTCCGGAAGATGTGTCACGAAAGCAGACATTGCTGGACGAATTTGTGCAGATGGTTGACATGAAGGAAAGCGAAACACTGATCTATGTGTTGGCGATTCATAGACAGGCTTTAAAGGGCATCATCTTGGACAAAGTTAAAGGTACCGTCCTTTGTAGCCAAGCCATAGCAATGCCCCAAAGGGGAGGAGGTATCACGAATGATCTGATAAAAGGAAGTTGTTCCTGGCCTTCCTATATAGACGATTCGAATGCAATGTATATGCTGGTTCCTGCCACGTTCTTCACGGCTTCAGCAGTAAAGAACAGCGCATCCTATAAGGAATTACAGGAAGATGACAATCCGGTATTGCTGAAGGTATATGGAAAATAGGAGGGTGTGTTCTGATATTCGGACATCAGTTGGCCGCATTTTCCGTTCAGCCCAGGCTGAACGGAAACGGATAGTAACCGATGTGCAGATAGAAGCAAAATCCCGGCAGCCATGCAGGTGCCTCCGTGTGGCAGCTTGGATTTTCTTGTCTTTTTATAAAATGATTGTACGTGTTTCCGTAATTTCAGTGTCGGTCTTGATGGAGGTCATTTCCTTGTTTGTCATGGCATCTTATTCCGTGCTTTCCACCGCAAAAAGTTCTCCATTCTTTCTCTCTTTTTCTTTGGTAGATTAAAAATAATAGATTAACTTTGCATCAACAAATCCCGCTCGCTTCCCGTAAGATTAGCGTACCCAGCGGGACATTTTTTATTTATGGGAATTAGATACACGCACCAAGCCATAACCACAGAGCAGCAATTTGACATTCTCAAAGAAAGAGGTTTGCTCGCTGTAGCGTTTCTCAAGTTCGATATGTTCTGTTACCGGTACTGCCATCAGTTACCTATTATATGAGACGTACATCCTTATGGATTTGACGGTTCCCGATCAGTCATCGGACGGCAGGCCGCCGGACGACTACATCAGGAACTCCTTCATCGTATTGGCATAGACACTGCCGTACAGCGGTGCGTTATATACACTGACGTGCGAACCCTGTGTCTGGTGGAACAGCCTCAGGTATAGGTCGCGTAACGGGATGGACGGGTTCTTGTCGCACTCCTCTAGCAGTGCCGAGGTGAAGCGGTTCGTCATCCATACGTTCAGGTCGGTATTGTAGATGTCCGCTTTCGAGGTCTCGTCGGCATTGGCTGCCGTGAACAGCAGTACGCCCGGAATGCCCTCGCACCGCTCCGCCACGCTGCCCGAATAGCACGCCTCGATGAAGCACAGCAGCTTGCGGTAGCCCTGCCGGTCGGACAGCTGTCGTAGCGTCTGCGCGAACAGGTCTGCCGACACTGCGTCCGAGGGTCCCCACATCAGTTCGCCCCGGTTGCCGTGGCCGCTCCAGAACAGCAGGACGTTGTCCGTCGGGACGGCCTGAAGACTGTTCTCCTTCCTGCCCAGCATGATGTCCGCCCAGTCCTGCGGTGTCAGGTCCGACAGCCGGTAGTCCACCTCTACATCCGTATAAAGATTCGGTCCGTCCTTGGTCCGCCGTACTACGCCGGGATAGGGATTCACAGGATTATAGGCGATGTCGTCCTCCATGATGAGCAGGATGTGGTCGTCGTCGATGCCACACTCCTTCATGCCCTGATAGACCGCCAGTGCATCGGCCTGGAAGCGATAGTTGGTCCAGCTCCTCCCTGCCGCCACGATGACCACCCAGTTGCCCGTCTTTTCGGGATAGGTAATCGCCTCCGACGGATCGTCGAACGACTGTTCGAACTGCTTGTTCCACTCCCATGCCGCATAGGTGGATGACTGTGAAGAGCCGGAACGGCTGTCATAGTCCAGGTCGATGAAACGTCCCTCGTATGCCATCCAGTGGACGAACGACGAATACTGCACCGTAGTGTAGTTGTCGGTCGAGAAGTCCAGGTTGCTCGACGCACCGCTGACGGACGGTGTGCCGCCCTGCTCTATTTCCCGATAGACATCCGCCATCGACTCTGCCGTCCACCGGCCGGTCACTTCGGACGGCTGGTTCAGCAGGGCGGCGATGGCCTTGTTCAGGTTGGTCATGCCGTGCAGGGCAGCATAGCGATACGCATAGCAGGCAATCATCACCGCATCATAGACGTGCGCCTCGCCAAAGTCGGGACGTTTGCCGAATAGGGCATGATAGGACACGTTGAACCCCGTGTCGGGGTCGGCACTCGATGCCAGCCCCATGATGCCGTTCGCCCGGCTGCCGAGCCCGGTGATCAAGGAAGCGTTGTACGCCATGTCGGAAAGCATCATACGGCCCGCGAAACCCGACTGCTGGTAAACGTCTGCCGTCTTCACTGCGTCAGCGGTGCTCGCCGGGGCGCACACCAGGAAATCGGCGGGCACAGCAAGCACCTGTCGCATCCCTTCCTCTACGCTGCCTTCCGCATACGTCACCATCCGCTGGACGGACACTCCTATCTCTACTGCCTGAAAGGCAAACCAGTCCGTAAACGTCTGTCCGTAGATGTCGTCCGATGCCAGCAGCGAGACCGTTTTCGCCCCGTACATTTTCGCCTTCATCAGCATCAGCTCACACTGGGTGATGTCGCTCTCCGCCAGTCCCCACAGGAAACCCGCCTGACCGAACACCCTCGGCAATGCCGCACTCGTAGAGAAGGTGAACATCGGCTTGTGGGTCTTGGCGCAGCAGTAGGACAGGATGAGCGTATTCACCGATCGCACACAGCCGATGACTGCAGCCACCTCCTGACGGCCGGCCAGCTCCTCGCCCAGTGCTTGGATGTCCACCGCATTCTCGTCGTACAGCTCGTACTCCGGTTCCACTGCCGTATTCGCCTCGCGGATGTTCTGCTTCACCCAGTCGAGCACCTGTGTCCACTGCGTGTCCGCACTGCCCATCGGCAGGATGACCGCCAGCTTCACCTGCTCCCGCTGCACGTCGTCCGTGGCGGGTGTCGCACCGTTGTCGTCCGAACAGCCGGCTGCCAGCAGGAGTAGCCAGACCGCTATCCACCATCTACTGATTCTTTCCATACGCTTCCTCCTTGATGATTGCTTGTTTTTTCCATTCCTCCAGCCGCTGTGCAAACGATCCGTACCGCTCCGACAGCTGTACCTCCACATAGTCCGATGCCAGCCCGTAGCGTTCGTGTCCCTCCAGTCCGCCTTCGGCCTGCCAGCGGGCGAAATAGTCTTCGATGATTCTGTCCATGCGTTTCACGAGCGATGCCACCACTTGGGTGGAGTAGGCACTCATGTCGCTATCCGTTCCCGCCGTATAGATGCCGTCGGGGTGTTCGCGCGTATATTGCAGGATGCCTTGGTTGGAGCCGCCCGCTACGGGCAGTACGAAGCCGTGCTGCTGGTACAGCGAATACGCCAGGCGGTAGCACTCCACCGCCTCGTCGTAGCCGCCGACCGCCTGTTCCGACAGGTACAAGACCTCCAGCGGGAAGCCGGCATTCTCCTCCCGGAGACCGTCGCGGAACCCGTCTGTCCAATGCCGCAGCGACGGATCCACCGAATTGGCGGCCACGACGGCCGCCGAAGTGACCAACTGCGACACGAGCCGTCCCAGACTGTAGGCCGCCCCGTACATCTCCAGGCTGAGGGTCGCTGCGCCCGGGATGGCAGCATCCGTCTCGAATTGTAGCACCGTCTTGCCGGCAGGCAAGGAAGGGGGTGACTGGCGCAGCCGCTGCTCGTATTCGGGGGCGGCAAAGACGAACAGGCGCTCGGTCCCGTCGTCCGGACGGGCGCACCACGACTGATATACTTCCCAGCCCTCCTCCACCGTCTGCGGACAGTGCATCCGCAGACGGAAGCCGTGCGATTTGCACGACAGCTGTATGCCGTAGAGGATGGCATCGTTATAGCCTGCATCGCCAAAGCCGACGGGCGAAAATGCCACTTCCACCTCGCGGACAACGGCTGCCTCTTCTGTCACTCCGTCGTCCGATGAACAGGCAGCGCACAGGAGCAGCAGCAATCCCATCAAAAATGTTCTCATACGTTCTCTATTCCTAAATGTTTCCGCAAATAAAAGCTTTCTCCCTACCCCTGCACGGTGACACAATTGTTTTTTCGGTCTGTATTTCGGAACAGGCCTTCCTCCTGCATGACAACGACGGATCGTCATCAGTATCTTCCGTACGCCTCCCGGTAAAACAGGACAGCTTTAGAGGGCCTCTTCCAACCCACTTCCCAACGTTCCACCTCCCCTGTAGAAAGTGTTATCGCATCTCTCTTGTCACAGGCTACATAACAACCTCCACTGTCTATCCAATAGTCCTGTCCCTCTCTCAGACGTGTGGCCGACTGATTGAAAAATGCGGTGTACGTACTCCAATTGCTCCTCAGTATCGCCGAGATTTCCTTGGCCTTCTTTTCATCCGGCAGATTGCCGGTAAACGATCCGGTAAAACCATACGCCAGCTTATACCAAAAATCAGTCATTGCCACCAGCAACGCCGGATTCCCATTCTTGTCCGAACGGATACAGACAAAATCAAAGAGCTCGTCTTTTCTTACCGTAGGCCAAACATAACCCGAATCATCCTCATTCGCCGTCCATCCGGTCATAGGCCATACCGTCCCCACTTTGTACATACTCTGGGTCGTCGCATTTTCCGGCCATGCCGAGTTCTGGATATAGTTCAATCGGGAAACGTACTTCAAGCCGGGCACATCGAACGTGGCATATGCCAAGAGCCCGTCCTTTCCGTCGCCTTTCTTCAGTTCGGCCTTTCCCTCGCGTGTCGAGAATGTCGCCAGCAGGCCGTTGTTGGAGATGACCGTGGTATCGGCAAACAGCAGGCCGAACTTTTCCACCGCCTCGTCATACGTATCTACCCCCACGCTGACCTCGGTCGTGTCGGTGGGATTCAAGGGCACCCCGCACACTCTTCCTACAAACTTTCCGTCATCATCCACGGCGACCAGTGCCTGCTGCACCCGTTTCAACTCGTCCACCGTAGTATAAGCAATCTCCTCCTGCGGAGTGTCCACAGGATCGTCATCGTCCGAGCATCCGCTGAACGTTCCTCCTGCCAATATCATTCCCACATATAAATAGACTGTATGTTTCATTTTTTATGATTTTAATGTTCAACTTCTGTCCACCACCGGCCTACAGCCGTCCTCACTGCCTGGAACCGCATTCCAAATAGAACATGACCTGTCGGTCAGGTCGTTTCCAATTCACCTCCCAACTCTCCAGTTTGCCACTGTAGAGACAAATGGTATATCTTTCCGATGTGAAAACTGCATAATAGCCTTCATCTATCCAATACTCGGAATCCGTTTTCAGCACAGTTTCCTGCTGGTTGAAATAAGAAAGGTATGTCCCCCAGTTATTCCTTATAATATCAGAAATCTCCTTCGCCTTGTCTTCATTCGGCAAGTTACCCGTGCTTGCTCCTGTAAAGACCCAGTTGAGGAAAAACGGTGTGGGAGTCAGTGCCACCAGCAAAGCCGGTTTTCCGTTCTTGTCTGCCCTGATGCAGACGTATCGGAACACATCTGTCTTCTTAAACTCCGGATTGACAGCTGTGGACGGAGAGTCGTCTGTCCATCCCTGAAACATATATGTGGCTCCGAGGGTGTAGGAGCTCCTGACCGTTGCGTTCTCCGGCCATGCCGAATCCAGGATGAAATTGATCCGGGAAACGTATTTTAGTCCCGGCACATCGAACGTTGCGAAAGCCAGCAGCCCGTCCGTCCCGTCGCCTTTCTTCAGTTCGGCAGAACCCGACTTCAGGACGAATGCCGCCTTTGTCCCGTCCGTCGATACAGTGGTTGTATCGTGGAAGAGGCTCCTGAACTCCCGCACGGCCTCCTCATAGCTGTCCACTCCCATACTGACCACCGTCGTGTCGCTGGGATTCAACGCCACCCCACGCACACGCTCCACAAATTTGCCGTTCTCATCGACCTTGACCAACGCCTTCTGCAGGACAGCCAGTTCGTCAATCACCCGGTCGTCCTCCAGGACTTCCGTATCGGCCTGCGGATCATTGTCGTCCGAGCATCCGCCAAGGGTCATTCCTAAGAAAGAAATCCCTACCCATAAGTATTTCAATCGTTTCATACTGTTGCGCTTAATATTGTTTTATCGTTTACTCCATATCATAATTCTCTATATACTCGCTTGTGGCAAAGAACTGCTTCAGCAGCGATGCCGCCCCGCCGTGCCGGATTTCCAGGCTACCGATGCGCTGGTGGACGCCACTGTCCACGTACTTCCGCAGGTCATTCCGTTTCTGCAGCATCTGGCGGGTCGATATTCCCCGCACCTCGGGGATGAAACGCTTGGTGAAAAGTGCCTGTGCCGGTTCTCCGTTGTCCTGTGTATATTCGAAGGTCAGCACCACCCCTACCACGAAATCCGGTGCCTGGAAGTCATAAATAAACCCTTCTCCGTATTCTTCTTCCTTTCCTTTATCATCCTTCTTCTTCTGATAGGTCGTGGGCAAGCAGACTACAGGGTCGCTCAGGAAGAAGCTGGCGCTGCCGGCATCCAAATCGGTGCCGGGACGGGCATAATACCGATAGTCGGCTCCCTTCTGCGCATAGAGCTGAGGAGCCGCCTGTCCGTTGTCCAGGCTGAGTAGGGTCATTTCCTCCAACGGATAGGACACGTAGTCCATGTTGGCGATTTCGCAGGCTGAGGTATAGCTCTTGTACACCTTTCCGGCGTACTGCTTGTCCACAAAGACCGGCTCCGCCATCGCCCCCTTGTTTTTCAAGTCCAGCAGGCCGATGCGGAAGGGGTCAGTATGTCCGTGCTGTTGGTTGGGATATACGCCATACGTCCAGCTGACCTGCGCATTGCGTATCTCCTTGTAACGGGAGGTATTAAGATTGAAGTGAAGGGAAGTGGGGTCGAAGAACGTCATGAGACGGAGGTGATCCTCCGAAGGATCATCTATCCCATAGCCATACTTGTCCGACTCGACCGAACACACGAAGTCCTCCGGATCGCCGATCAGCCGGTCGTTCACCACATAGACCACTGGATTGTCCTGCAGGCTCCAGATTCCTCTTCCCACCACACTGTTGGAAACCGAATAGGCCGTATAGGAGAACGTAAGATTGACCACCTCGTTCGAGGTGGCAGTCACCGAATAGCCCTGCAGGTTGATCTTGCCGGTCAGGCTGAGGTTGATGTCACCCCGGGCCTTTTCCTGGCTGACGGTTTCATCTTTTTTGTTTCCTAAATAGATGTTGCCGAAATTCCAGAGGGTCATGGCCCCCTTGTAGGCCGCCATGAGATAATTCCCCTCCAACAGTGCATCCCATGCCAGCCCGGCATTGGTAGTCCCCGAAGCGAATGTATTGTGGTAGCTGAGCCCGGTCGAAGTGCTGGTAGAGCCGGAAGCCTCCCACTCCATCGTACCGTCTATGTTGGCTGTCAATGCTCCTGACAGCGTAATGCTGCTCTTCTCGGTCGTACGGCCTGCAAAAGAGAGTTTGTCAACGGAAACAAACGGCGCGGATATTGACGGATGGTACGCACTCATGTCCAGATCGAAACAATACCAGCCCTTCTGCAGCAGGCCGTCCGCCCGGCGGTAGGGCGTTACATACGACTGGAACGTGTTGTCGGCAGACATGCCGGCAACGGGATTCGGTTTGGCAGACAGCCCTTTATGCCCTACCGGAAGAGCGTACTGCATGTTGTGGTAAAAGGGATACTCCTCTGTATCATTTTTCTCGGGAGTCACGAGGAACGAAAACTCGCCGCCGGTACCTACATTCCCCAACTGGTAGTAGAACACGCGGAGCACTCCCGTGTACTTGTTGTACAGGCAGAAATACGGCTGGCTCTGGACGTAACTTTTGTCCTCTCCACCGACTTTCATACCGATTTCTGAAGCAAAGAAATTGTAGGCCATCATCCAGCCTTCCGACTCGGGCAGACGATTGACCAGCAGATTGGCGGGAATGTTGGAAACGGCTACATCCGCCCACGGCAGTGGAATCGGGATGCCCTGCGTCTGGGGTATATTGTTCAAAAAGGTGGTGGACTGGTAAAGGATGGAGTTCTGCTTCCACCACTCCTTTTCGAAGTCCTTGTACTCCTCCGCCGAATTGTCCGACAGCGGACGGATGACATTTGCGGCATCCACCACCAATGTCACGCGCTCCTTGTCGCTGAAGTAGATGTAGGCAGAGTCGGCGGTGAACCCTTCCGGCGTGTCTCCGGTACGGAGCAGCGTCAGCATCGGACAGCCCCCTTCGCTCATGCCGGACGGGGTGACCGACAGCCATTTCCACGACGATTCCACCCGCTCCACCGGGCGGGTGATGCCATCCAGCCGGATGGACAGTGAGTCCTGCGAATCACGCAGGGTGTACGCATACCGCCCCAACTGCACGAACTCCGGTTCGGCAGGCACCTCTATCGCCTGCGGGTTGTCATCGCTGCACGCAGTCAATGCTCCTGCGGTCAGTAGGAAGAACAGACCCAGGGGGGGGATAATCCTTCTAAATGCGGTCAAAAAAGCTACCTTTCCCATAATGTCTTGTTTTGTCTTATGCCGTGCAGTTCCCGTACACTGGCTTCCGTTGTCAGTTTATATCCAATTGCTTACGGGGATGTACGTGGGGAACCCATTTCCGTCTGTGCCGTCAACCATCGTTTCTCCATAAGCGTGCTCCAGTCCTTCATCTTGAGGACGTATCATTTCGCAAAGATAATGTTTTATTTTCTTTTTACATTGTCTCTGATGACTTTTTTTCTCCCAAGCCCTTCTTATCGACCAGGATTGGCGCCTTTTTAGACACTTTATCTGAAAATATCAGCCAATACGGTAACTAATTGCCGAACTCTTAGTATCTTTGCCCCGCTAATGCAGATATATATCATCAATTCAATAAAATACCATTCAGTTATGGAATATAATTTCAGAGAGATCGAGCAGAAGTGGCAGAAGAGATGGGTGGAGAACAAGACCTATCATGTCACTGAAGACGCATCGAAAAAGAAGTTTTATGTGTTGAACATGTTCCCGTATCCCTCCGGTGCCGGACTGCACGTGGGACATCCGCTGGGGTATATCGCCAGCGACATCTATGCCCGCTACAAGCGGCTGCAGGGATTCAACGTGCTGAACCCGATGGGGTACGACGCTTACGGTCTGCCCGCCGAGCAGTATGCCATCCAGACCGGACAGCATCCGGCCATCACGACCGTCAACAATATCAACCGCTACCGTGAACAGCTGGACAAGATCGGCTTCAGCTTCGATTGGGACCGTGAGGTACGTACCTGCGACCCCGGCTACTACCACTGGACGCAATGGGCGTTCCAGCAGATGTTCGACAGCTTCTACTGCAACACCTGCCAGCAGGCAAAACCCATCAGCCGCTTGGTGGAACACTTCGAGCAGCAGGGTACCGAAGGACTGGATGTAGCCTGCAGCGAGGAACTAAGCTTCACGGCGGACGAGTGGAAGGCCAAGAGCGAAAAGGAACAGCAGGAAATCCTGATGAACTACCGCATTGCCTACCTCGGCGAAACGATGGTGAACTGGTGCCCGCAGCTGGGTACGGTGCTGGCCAACGATGAGGTGGTCGATGGCGTTTCGGAACGCGGCGGTTTCCCCGTGGTGCAGAAGAAGATGCGCCAGTGGTGCCTGCGTGTGTCTGCCTATGCCCAGCGGCTGCTCGACGGACTGGAGACCATCGACTGGACCGACTCGCTGAAGGAGACCCAGCGCAACTGGATCGGCCGTTCGGAAGGTACGGAAGTCCGTTTCAAGGTGAAGGACAGCGATGTAGAGTTTACCATCTTTACGACCCGTGCCGACACCATGTTCGGAGTCACCTTCATGGTACTGGCTCCTGAAAGCGAACTGGTGCCCCAGCTGACTACGGCGGAACAGAAGGCGGAAGTAGAGGCGTATCTGGACCGCACGAAGAAGCGGACCGAGCGCGAACGCATTGCCGACCGGAAGGTGACCGGCGTGTTCAGCGGTTCGTATGCCGTCAATCCATTCACGGGCGATGCTGTCCCCGTATGGATCAGCGATTACGTGCTGGCCGGTTACGGAACCGGTGCCATCATGGCCGTACCTGCCCACGACAGCCGCGACTATGCCTTTGCCAAGCATTTCAACCTGCCGATTATCCCGTTGGTGGAGGGCTGCGATGTGAGCGAAGAGAGCTTCGATGCCAAGGAAGGCATTGTGTGCAACTCGCCGAAAGCGGGCGTCACCCCTTATTGCGACCTGACGCTGAACGGCCTGACCATCAAGGAGGCGATTGCCGCTACCAAGAAGTATGTGAAGGAGCATCGGCTGGGCCGTGTCAAGGTGAACTACCGCCTGCGCGATGCCATCTTCTCCCGCCAGCGTTACTGGGGCGAGCCGTTCCC
>SFDG01000029.1 GCA_004558305.1 Phocaeicola plebeius | reverse complement strand
CAGTTCCGCCAATGCAAAAAGCCCGGACTCTTTCGAGGGTCCGGGCTTTTTGCTGCCTTTCGGCAGCTCGTTGCGCGATATCAGTCAGTGATTCGTTTGTTGATGACAATATAGGCAATCATGCCCACAATGATCAATACCAGTGAACCGCCCAATACTCCGTTGTCATTGACATTGCCGGTAGCGAAGCAGGCAATCAGGATGGCTGCGCCAATGATGACCAATATCACTCCTAAATACTTTAATAAGCTTTTCATGTGTGTCTTCTATTTAAATGGTTTATTATCATTCTTACTTGCAAAGAAAAGCATAATTCTTGTATCAAGAAAATTATTTCGGGAAAAAATGCCGATTTGGGGTCAAATATCTTGCTTTTCACTTGAAAATGCTTTTCGTCTTCCTCAATCTTTCGTGTTGGAGAATATTTTCCGCAAGACTTCCTGGCTCACCCGGAGTTCTTCCAGGGTGAGTCCGTGCAGGGCTTCCTTCAGCGTCTTGTTGGCCACGAAGCGGGCTCGCTCTTCCAGGTCTTTCCCTGTCTTGGTGAGGTGGATTTTGTTGGCACGCCGGTCTTTCTTGTCGGGGATGCGGACCACCAGATGCTGCCGCTCCATGTTGTCGATCAGTCGCGTCATGCTGGGCTTGTCCCTGAAGGTGGCATTGCAAAGTTCCTGCTGGGACACACCGTCCTTCTCCCAGAGAAAGAGCAACACGGTCCATTGCTCGGGAGTGATTTCCATGCCGTTCCATCGGAAATTGCGAATGAGTTTCCGGTTGATGGCAGCCGATACCTTGCCGTTGAGGATGGCAAAGATCATCTGAATATCGAAGTCAAACTGTTCTAACATCTGTTGATTGTGATAACAACTATGAATGCAAAGGTAGCATTTCTTTTGGTTCGTGCGCTGATTATGCGTTAAAAATGCAAAGAAATAACATTAATTTTGATATAAAAAGAGGTAAGACGTTTGGCGGTTCGGGAAAAAGTCGTACCTTTGCACCGCATTTGAAAATTTTTTATTAATAACTTAATCAACGAATAGTATGAATCAATACGAAACCGTTTTCATTTTAACTCCCGTTTTGTCTGACGCTCAGATGAAGGAAGCGGTAGAGAAGTTCAAGGCTGTCCTGACTCAGGAAGGTGCTGAGATCATCAATGAGGAGAACTGGGGTTTGAAGAAACTGGCTTATCCCATTCAGAAGAAATCTACCGGTTTCTACCAGCTCATCGAGTTCAAGGCTGAACCCTCGGTAATTGCGAAACTGGAAGTTAACTTCCGTCGTGACGAACGTGTTATCCGTTTCTTGACCTTCAAGATGGATAAGTACGCTGCAGAATACGCTGCAAAGAGAAGAAATGTGAAATCAACTAAAAATGAGGAGAACTAATCATGGCACAGCAACAATCAGAAATCAGATATTTGACTCCGCCTTCAGTAGACGTTAAGAAGAAAAAGTATTGCCGTTTCAAGAAGAGTGGTATTAAGTATATCGACTACAAGGATCCTGAATTCTTGAAGAAGTTCTTGAACGAACAGGGTAAGATCCTTCCGCGTCGCATTACCGGTACTTCACTGAAGTTCCAGCGTCGTATTGCGCAGGCTGTTAAGAGAGCACGTCACTTGGCTTTGCTGCCTTTCGTAACTGATATGATGAAATAATTAAGGAGGAATAAGAGTATGGAATTGATTTTGAAAGAAGACGTATTGAACTTGGGCTACAAGAATGATATTGTAACCGTTAAGTCTGGTTATGGCCGTAACTATCTTATTCCTACCGGCAAGGCTGTCATCGCTTCTCCGGCTGCCAAGAAAATGTTGGCTGAAGAACTGAAGCAGCGTGCACACAAGTTGGAAAAGATCAAGAAGGATGCTGAAGCAGTAGCTGAATCGTTGAAGGATGTTGCTTTGAAGATTGCTACAAAGGTCAGCGCTACCGGTTCTATTTATGGTTCTGTCGGCAATATCCAGATTGCAGAAGAACTGGCTAAGCTGGGTCACAATATCGACCGCAAGATTATCGTCGTAAAGGAACAGGTAAAGGAAGTTGGTCAGTACAAGGCTGTTGTGAAGCTCCACAAGGAAGTTTCCGTAGAAATTCCTTTCGAAGTTGTTGCAGAAGAAGCTTAATTTGCTATCTGTAAATACTTGATAAAAGCACCCCAATCAGACGAAAGTTTGGTTGGGGCTTTTTCTATATATTCCTTTTGTCATCCATTCTTGGTGTCCTTCCTGAGTGTGGCGAAATGGCATAAAAAAAGTCTGTAGGCTGAGCTTACAGACTTTCAATTCTCTCGATTGTTCGTTTGAATTATTCGGCTGTCTTTTCAGAGCAGCAAGCAGCAGAATCTGCGCAGCAAGCAGAGTCACCGCAGCAAGAATCGTTTTCAACTACAACAGCTACTTCTTCTACTACAGCAGTAGTGTCTTCAGTTGCTTCAGTGTTAGCTGCTTTGTTACCACAAGATGCGAATGATACAGCAGCGAATGCTACGAACAAAAATACCAATGTTTTCATTTTCTTTGCTTTTTAAATCTGTAATACTTATGTTGTTTTCTAAAACGCTGCAAAGATAAGGAGTTTTGCGATACGTTGTTCTCTTAAATGGGACTTTTTTTTGGAAAATATGATTTTAAACATGCTTATCAAACATAGATGCCATAAAAAAAAGGAAATGGATGCCGGTGGCGGTGCTTCATTAGAAGAAAATGCGTAACTTTGGGCACGAATTATTAGCAACAGATATTTAGATGATTGATACGAATGTATTCCAGGATAAGAAGGCAGCCTACTATACTCTGGGCTGTAAGCTGAATTTTTCTGAAACTTCTTCCATCGGCAAGTTGCTCAAGGAGGCCGGTGTGCGGACAGTACGCAAAGGGGAAGTGGCAGATATTTGTGTGGTGAATACGTGCTCGGTGACGGAAGTGGCCGACAAGAAATGCCGCCAGGCTATCCATCGGCTGGTGAAGGAACATCCAGGAGCCTTCGTGGTGGTGACGGGCTGCTATGCCCAACTGAAACCGGAACAGGTGGCCGGTATCGAGGGAGTTGACCTGGTGTTGGGTGCCGAACAGAAAGGTGATTTGCTCAATTATCTGGGAACGTTGGAGAAGCAGGAGCACGGTCGTGCCGTGACCACGCCCATGAAGGATATCCGGGCGTTCGCTCCTTCCTGTGAAAAAGGAGACCGTACCCGCTACTTCCTGAAGGTGCAAGATGGCTGTGACTATTTCTGCTCGTATTGCACCATTCCCTTTGCCCGAGGCCGAAGCCGCAACGGCAGTATTGCCGACATGGTGAAGCAGGCGCGCGAAGTGGCTGCCGAAGGGGGAAAGGAAATCGTTATTACCGGTGTGAATACGGGCGACTTCGGCAAGTCGACCGGAGAAACCTTTTTTGACCTGGTGAAGGCACTGGATGAGGTAGAGGGGATTGAAAGGTATCGCATTTCTTCGATTGAACCGAACCTGCTGACCGACGAAATCATTGCTTATGTGGCCGGGTCGAAACGCTTCATGCCTCACTTTCATATTCCTCTACAGTCGGGGTGTGATGCGGTTCTCCGCTTGATGCGCCGCCGTTACGATACGGACTTGTTTGCCCAGAAGATCCGCCGTGTCAAGGAACTGATGCCGGATGCTTTTATCGGAGTGGATGTCATTGTCGGTACCCGTGGCGAGTTGCCCGAATATTTTGAGGAGGCGTACCGATTTATCGAGGGACTGGATGTGACCCAGCTGCATGTGTTCAGCTATTCGGAACGGCCGGGTACGCAAGCCTTAAAAATCGAGCCGGTGGTGTCTCCGGCTGAGAAACATGACCGGAGCCAGCGGCTGCTGGCATTGTCCGACCGTAAGCTCCATGACTTTTATGCCTGTCATATCGGTAAGGAGGCGGTGGTGCTGATGGAGCATTCCAAGCCGGGGATGCCGATGCACGGGTTTACTGATAACTATATCCGAGTAGAACTGGCCCAGGACAACCGGTTGGACAATCAGCTGATTCGTGTCCGTCTGGAAGGGTTCAACGAAGAGGGTACGGCCTTAACGGGAGTTCGTCTATGAAGAAAGTGGCCGTTGTCATCTTGAACTGGAACGGAGCAACGATGTTGCAACGCTTTCTGCCTTCGGTGGTTCGTTGCTCGGACAGTCGCAATGTGGAGGTGTGTGTGGCGGACAATGGTTCGACGGACGCGTCGTGCCGGGTGGTGGAGACGGAGTTTCCAACCGTTCAGCTCATCCGCTTGCCGCAGAACTACGGCTTTGCAGAAGGGTATAACCGTGCCATCGTTCAGGTGGAGGCTGAATATGTTGTCCTGCTTAACAGTGATGTGGAGGTGACGGAAGGGTGGCTGGATCCGCTCATAGAGTATATGGAGGCACATCCGGAAGCGGCAGCGTGCCAGCCCAAGCTGTTGTCCGAACGCCAGCGGGACAGCTTTGAATATGCCGGGGCGGCCGGCGGATTCATCGATCGCTATGGCTACCCGTTCTGCCGGGGCCGGTTGTTCGAACAGGTCGAGAAGGACATGGGGCAGTATGATACGGTGATGTCCGTCGGTTGGGCTTCGGGAGCTGCCTTGTTTGTTCGCCGTCGGGTGTACGAGGAAGTGGGAGGACTGGATGCCCGTTTCTTTGCCCACATGGAGGAAATCGATCTCTGCTGGCGGATGCACCATCGTGGCTACGACATAGTCTGTGTGCCGCAGAGTGTGGTGTATCATGTAGGGGGAGCGACGCTCAAGAAAGAGAATCCGCGCAAGACGTATCTGAATTTCCGCAACAACCTGCTTATGCTGTACAAGAACCTTCCGTCGGAGAGGCTGAGTTCCGTGTTGCGTGTCCGGACGGTGCTCGACGGACTGGCTGCCCTGGTTTTCTTGTTGAAAGGGGAGATGGGCAATTTCCGTGCCGTGTGGCAAGCCCGGCGCGACTTCCGGCAGATGCGGCCTGAGTTTGTATCCGATCGGACGGATATCCAGCAGCACCGGGTGCCGGAGAAGTTGGCGGAGTGCTGTCCTTTCAGCCTGCTGTGGCAATGTAAGGTGATGCGGAAGAAGCGGTTTGCAGAGTTGCCGCCCGTTGCGAAAATGTGATTATTGACGATTAATAGCATGAATACAATGATGAAAGAAACGTATTGGAAGTATTCGCTGTGCATCCTGATTCTTTGGCTCGGCTATTTGCTGTTTTGCCAGGCACAGCCGTACATGAACGGCATATTGGGGGCATTTACCCTCTATGTCCTGTTGCGCAAGTCCTGCAGATGGTTGCAGCGGAAAATCAACCCCACCTGTGCGGTGTGGCTGCTCACGATTGGCGTAACCCTTTTCCTGATTGTTCCGCTGACCCTGTTTGCCTGGGCCATCGTCAGTCAGTTGTCCGGCATTCATCTCGATACTGAGGCGGTGATTCGTCCCGCCGGCCAGGTGATTGACTTTATCGAGGAGAAGACCGGCTTTGACCTTCTGTCGGAGCAGAGCATGACCTTTGTCGTGACGCAGGTCTCGTCCATCGGGCAGAAGGTGATGAGCGGTGTCAGCGATTTGTTCATCAACCTCTTCGTTGCCATCATGGTGTTGTTCTTCATGCTGTTCGGTGGGAGAAACATGGAGCAGTATGTCCATACCTTGCTGCCGTTCAAGGAGAAGTACAAGCGGGATGTTCTGGAGGAAGTGGACCGTATCGTCCGCTCCAATGCCATCGGTATTCCGTTGCTGGCCATTATCCAGGGTGTGATTTCCTTGGGGGGCTATTGGCTGTGCGGTGCACCGAATCCCATCCTGACGGCGATGCTGACCGGCTTTGCCTCCATCATCCCACTGGTGGGTACGGCCCTTGTCTGGGTGCCGGTAGTGGGCTACCTGATGGTCATCGGTGATTGGGTGAATGCGTTCATCCTGCTGGCTTACGGGGGCATTGTGATTGCCCAGTGCGACAACCTCATCCGTCTGTTGCTGCAGAAACGGATGGCAGATATCCATCCGTTGGTGACGATATTCGGTGTGGTGGCCGGCCTGCCTATTTTCGGGTTTATGGGCTTGGTGTTCGGACCGTTGCTGGTTTCGCTCTTCCTGCTTTTCCTCGACATGTACAGGAAAGAATACCTGATGCCGGGTGAGGAGGTCATTCCTCCTTCAGAGCGTCAAGGATGAACTGCTGTATTTCAGGCAGCTGGTCAGGATGGAACCAGTGGATGTCCTCGTCGCGCTTGAACCAGGTGGTTTGCTTGCGGGAGTAGATCCGGGAATTCTGCTTGATTTTCTCGATGGCGAACTCCAAGCTCCACGTACCGTCGAAATAGTTGAACAGTTCCTTGTAGCCTACGGTGTTCAGGGAGTTGAGGTGGCGGTACGGGTAGACGCTCCGGGCTTCGTCCAGCAGTCCTTCTTCCATCATCTGGTCTACACGCCGGTTGATGCGGGCATACAGTTCCTCGCGGTCGCGCCGGAGACCGATTTTCAGGATGCGGAAAGGTCGCTCCTTGCGGGTACTGGTGCGAAAAGAGGTGTAGGTCTTCCCCGTCATGTAGCAGATTTCCAGGGCATGGACGACCCGCTTGGGATTCTTGAGGTCGACTGTCCGGTAATACTCCGGGTCGAGCAGTTTCAGTTCGGCGCACAGGGTGTCCAGCCCTTCCTGTTCGTACCGCTCGCGCATCCGTTCGCGGGTGACTGCATCAACGGTCGGGATGTCATCGATACCTGTGCAGACGGCATCGATGTACATCATGGAACCTCCGGTGAGCACTACGGCCGAATGGGTACGGAACAGTTCGTCCAGTTTCTGCAGGACATCTTCCTCATAGCGGGCGGCACTGTAATAGTCTGTCAGTTGCAGCATCCCGACAAAATGATGCCGCACCCGTGCCAGTTGGTCGGGTGTCGGGGCAGCGGTTCCAATTTTCAGGTCGGCATACAGCTGGCGTGAATCCGCAGAGATGATATCTGTATGTAAAGTTTCGGCCACCTGCAGGCTCAGTTCTGTTTTCCCGATACCTGTGGGGCCGATAATGACGATGAGGGTCTTCATGCCTTCATCAATAGTTGTCCTGTCCGTAAGGGTCGCTGCCGTCATTGAAATCGAAACCGGCATCGTCCAGGTCGTCTTCGTTGAAGTCCTGGTCACCGTAGAAGTCCTCGTCCAGATCGAGGGAGGAGTTGGTGTTCAGCTGTTCGTCGAAGTCGATGGTCTGTGGCGGGGGAGTACCTTCCTTGCGGGAGATGACCGCCTTGTCCAGGTCCTTTCCGGTGATGATTTCTGCCAGTTCGATGAAGAACACCCGTTCTGCCAGGGGGTCGAATACATACACTAACTTCTGTTTTTCATCTTCCAGGAGTTCATTCAGCGGAGTATCCTTCATGACAAACGTGTCCTCTTCCGAACTGCCGCTGCCCATATCTTCCAACGTGATTTCGGTTTCCTTTTCCCAGTCATCGTCGCAGATGAAGAACGATGTCATCTGGTCGTCCTTATAGCCGGTCGATTTCAGGATGGCTGCGTGCAGATCGTAGAAACTGGCTTCTGCATCAATCTTGATTTCTCGCATGAAATCGTCCGCTTCGTCGGAGATGATTCTAAATTTATATACCATAATAGTGTTTCGTTATTGTTGATGGGACAAAGATATAAAAAACTTGTTTAGCGGATGATTCCCCGGCCCGAATTTTCGATGAAGGAAACGATATATTCGATTTCCGGACTCATGGGGATTTCTGCACGGACCTGTACCAGGGCATCGCTCACGTTCTTGCCGCTGTTGTAGATGATGCGGTAGGTGTTGTGGATGTTCTCGATCAGCTCGTTCGAGAAGCCGCGTCGGCGCAGCCCGATGATGTTGATGCCGCTGTAGGCAATCGGTTCCCGTCCGGCGATAATGTAGGGTGGGATATCCTTGCTGAAGCGGCAGCCTCCCTGAATCATGACATGGCTGCCTACGTGGCAGAACTGGTGCATCAGTACGTTGGCGCTGACAATGGCGTTGTCGTCGATGATGACTTCTCCCGCCATTTTGGTCGAGTTGCCGATGATACATCCGCTGCCTACGATGGTGTCGTGGGCCACGTGCACGCCTTCCATCAGCAGGTTGTTGTCGCCGACAATGGTCTTTCCCTTGGCGGCTGTACCCCGGTTAATGGTGACATTTTCACGGATGGTATTGTTGTTGCCCACTTCCGCCGTCGTTTCCTCTCCTCTGAATTTCAGGTCTTGGGGGACAGCACCGATGACGGCTCCCGGGAAGATGGTATTGTTGTTGCCGATGCGGGCACCGTAGAGGATGTTGACATTCGGCATGATGACATTGTTGTCGCCGATGACTACATTCTTGTCGATGTAGACAAAGGGACCCACTTCTACATTTTCGCCTATCCGGGCTTCCGGATGGATAGATGCTAACGGACTTATCATATCTTGTCTGTGGTTCTGGTTATGACATTACTTGTTCTTGACGATTTGTGCCATGAATTCGGCCTCGCACACGATTTTCTCACCGACGAAGACATAGCCTTTCATGGTGGAGACTCCCCGGCGGATAGGGGCCATCAGTTCGACACGGAAAATCAAGGTGTCTCCCGGCACGACTTTCTGGCGGAACTTGACACCGTCGATTTTCAGGAAATAGGTGGAATACTTTTCTGGTTCTTCGATGGAGTTCAATACCAGCAGACCGCCTACTTGTGCCATGGCTTCAATCTGCAAGACACCCGGCATGACCGGTTCCTGCGGGAAATGGCCTTGGAAGAACGGCTCGTTGGCCGTCACGTTCTTGATGCCTACAATGTGGTTGGCACCCAGGGCAATGACCTTGTCGACCAGCTGGAACGGGTAGCGGTGGGGAAGCAGTTCGCGGATGCGGTTCACATCCATGACGGGAGCTTCGTTGCAGTTGTACACCGGTGCCTGGATTTCGTGCAGGCGGATTTCCTTGCGCATCTGCCGGGCGAACTTGTTGTTGATGGTGTGTCCCGGACGGGTAGCGATGATACGTCCTTTGATGGGTTTGCCTATCAAGGCCATGTCGCCGATGATGTCGAGCAGCTTGTGGCGAGCCGGTTCGTTGGGCCAGACCAAGGGGATATGGTTGATGTAGCCAAGATGGGAGGCATCCATGTGTGGAACGCCCATCACATCGGCCAGTTTGTCGAAGCTGTCCTGGGTCATCTGCTTTTCGTAGATGACAATGGCATTGTCCAGGTCACCTCCCTTGATGAGTCCGGCATTGAGCAGGGGTTCGATTTCCCGGACGAAGACAAAGGTGCGTGCCGATGCGATTTCCGTCGGGAAGTCCTCCATGTTCTCCAGAGTGGCATACTGGTTGTCCAGAATCTGGGAATTATAGGAGATGAGCGTGTTGATGCTGAATTTTTCGTCGGGCAGCACGATGATGGACGATCCGGTCGCTTCATCGCGGAACTCGATTTTTGACTTGATGATATAATAGTCTTTCGGAGCGTTCTGTTCTTCGATGCCTACTCGGCGGATGCATTCGACATACGACTTGGCACTGCCGTCCAGAATCGGGAATTCAGGGCCGTTGACTTGGATCAGACAGTTGTCGATGCCGGCGGCATAAAGGGCGGCCAGCGCATGTTCGACTGTGCTGACTTTCACTCCGTGCTTTGACAATACGGTACCGCGCGTGGTGTCGGTCACGTTCTCCGCCACTGCATCGATGATGGGCTGGTCGTCCAGGTCGATGCGTTGGATCTTATACCCGTGGTGTTCTGGGGCAGGATTGAAGGTAACGGTGAGCTTGACACCCGTATGGAGGCCTTTGCCGTTCAGTGTAAAACTGCCTTTTAATGTCTGTTGTTTCAGCATGGGTCTATTTGTTAAGTTGTTTTTTTAATTCTTCTACTTCTTTCTGCAGGCGGTTCAGTTCGCTGTACATCTCGGGCAGCTTCTTGTAGACCGCCGCCGAGCGGGCAAACTGTTTGGGGTCGATGGCGGGATAGCCCATCAGGGTGGTACCGTCCTTCACGTTGCCGGGGATACCCGACTGGGCTCCGACCGACACGCGGTTGCCGACCTTGATGTGTCCGGCTACTCCCACTTGGCCGCCCAGCATACACCATTCGCCGATTTTGGCAGAACCGGCAATGCCTGTCTGCGAGGCGATGACGGTGTGGCTGCCGATTTCCACGTTGTGGGCCACTTGGATCAGGTTGTCCAACTTGACTCCTTTTCGGATGATGGTGGCCCCCATGGTGGCACGGTCGATGCAGGTATTGGCACCGATTTCCACGTCGTCTTCCAGAATAGCGATGCCGATTTGGGGAATCTTCTCATAACCGGCGGCAGAGGGGGCGAAACCGAATCCGTCGGCTCCGACGACCGAACCGGCATGGAGGATACAGTTGTTGCCCACACGGCAGTCGTGGTAGACATTGGCATGGGTATAGAGGATGCAATGGCTGCCCACTTTGGCATTCCGGCCTACCGTGGCGTGCGGATGCAGTTCGGTGCCGTCACCGATTTCCGCATGGTCGCCCACACAAGCAAAAGGTGCCAGATACACATCCTTTCCGATTTTAGCGGTAGGAGCCACGTATGCCAACGGGTCGATTCCCGTCCGCTTGGGCTGGCTTTGTTCGTAGAGGGTCATGAGCTTGGCAAGGCTTTCGTAGGCATTGTCCACCTTGATCAGGGTGGCAGTCACTGCCTGCTCCGGCTCAAAATCCTTGTTCACCAATACGATGGAAGACTGCGTATTGTAAATGTAATGGGTATATTTCGGATTCGACAAGAAAGAAAGGGCACCCGGCATACCTTCCTCAATCTTGGCGAAAGTATGGACGGTGGCGTTCTCGTCTCCAACGATTGTTCCTTGGATATATGCTGCAATTTGCTTGGCTGTAAACTCCATAATTACATCTGTTTTTCTTTATTGCTCCTTTTGGTTGATTCTTTAAATGTATTGCGCAGACGGATTTTTCCGCTTGCTCTCAACTTAGTTATGCAAATTACGCATTTTTTTTTCAGATTTCCGTATAAATCGACAATTATTTGTAACATCAACCCGGGAAAAGTATTAAAAGAACAGAAAAAGAGATAAATCAACTACTCGGAAAGGGCTTTCCTGTTAATAAATCATAGCTGGGGAAAAGAGGAAAAGACCCGACAGCCGCATCGGCAAGGAAGGTGGTCCCTGCCGGTGCGGCTGTCAGGTCTTCTGTTTTTTAGATGTGGTGGGCAGCCAGTTGGGCTTCCATCTGCTGCTGTACTTTATGGGCTTCTTCGCCGGCCACTTCAGCAAAACGCTCCGTCTTGTCAGCATAGATGATGGCGCGGCTGGAATTGACAATCAGTCCGCATTCGGGCGTCATGCCGTACGTGCAGACTTCCTCCAGCGAGCCTCCCTGGGCACCGATGCCGGGAACCAGCAGGAAGTGATGGGGGACAATCTTGCGGATATCTTCGAACATGCGTCCTTGGGTGGCACCGACCACGTACATCATGTTCTCGTCGTTGGCCCATTCCTGCGACTTGCGAAGTACTTTCTCGAACAGGCGTTCGCCTTCGGGGTCCGTGGTGAGCTGGAAATCGTGCGAGCCCTTGTTGGAGGTCAGGGCCAGCAGGATGACCCATTTCCCTTCGTAGCTCAGGAAGGGAGTGACACTGTCTTCACCCATATAGGGGGCTACTGTCACGGAGTCGATGTCCAGCTCTCCGAAGAAGGTGCGGGCATACATGGCCGAGGTGTTACCGATATCCCCTCGCTTGGCATCAGCGATGATGAATTGGTCGGGATAGTTCTGTTTGATGTATTCCACGGTTTTCTCAAAGGCTATCCAGCCTTTTACGCCCAGGCTTTCATAGAACGCCAGATTGGGCTTGTAGGCGATGCAGTAAGGAGCTGTGGCATCGATGATGGCTTTGTTGAACGCGAAGATCGGATCTTCTTCGTTCAGCAGGTGCTGCGGGATCTTCTTGATATCCGTGTCCAAGCCGACACAGAGGAACGACTTCTTGCGCCGGATGTTTTCGACTAATGCTTGTTTGTTCATGGTGTTTCGTTTTTATTAAAGTTCACTTTCTTTCAGTCGTTCTGCATTCTCGGCCACAATCAGGTGGTCGATGCAGTCCTGGATGTCACCGTCCATAAACGCCGACAGGTTGTAGATGGTGTAGTTGATGCGATGGTCCGTGATGCGTCCCTGCGGGTAGTTGTAGGTGCGTATCTTGGCCGAACGGTCGCCGGTGGATACCATGGTCTTGCGCTTGCTGGCGATGTCGTCGATGTATTTCTGGTGTTCCTTATCATAAATAAAGGTACGCAGGCGCGCGAGGGCCCGTTCCTTGTTTTTGGGCTGGTCGCGTGTCTCGGTACATTCAATCAGGATTTCCTCGACGATGCCCGTATTGGGGTTCTTCCAGTTGTAGCGCAGGCGTACGCCCGATTCCACCTTATTGACATTCTGTCCGCCGGCACCTCCGCTTCGGAAGGTGTCCCACTTGATTTCCCCTTCGTTGATTTCCACATCGAAGGGTTCGGCTTCCGGCAGCACGGCCACCGATGCTGCGGAGGTGTGCACGCGTCCCTGTGTCTCTGTGGCCGGTACGCGCTGTACCCGGTGTACGCCGGATTCGTACTTCAATGTACCGTACACCTTGTCGCCGGTGACGGAGCAGATGATTTCCTTGAAACCGCCGGCAGCTCCTTCGTTGGCACTGGAAACTTCCAGCTTCCATCCTTTCGTTTCGCAGAACTTGCTGTACATGCGGAACAGGTCGCCGGCAAACAGGGCCGCTTCGTCGCCTCCCGTTCCGCCGCGGATTTCTAGGATGGCGTTCCGGTCGTCCTGCGGGTCGGCAGGAATCAGCAGCAACTTGATCTCTTCTTCCAGTTCTGGGAGCCGGGCTTCGCAGGCCGCTGCTTCTTCACGGGCCATTTCCTTCATTTCCGGGTCGCTCTCGTTCATCATGGCTTTCGCTTCCTCCAGCCCGCTGAGGCATTGCAGGTATTCCTTGCGGGCCTTCATCAGGTCGCCCAGTTCCTTGTATTCCTTGGTCAGCTTCACATACCGTTTCTGGTCGGCAATGACGGCAGGGTCGGTGATAAGGGTCGACACTTCCTCGAACCTTGCCACCAATCCTTCCAGTTTCTCTAATAATGTGTTTTCAGCCATTGGCAGGTCGGCATAAGATCAGTACTTGAATTCACCGAACTCCGAACGGATGATGAGTTCCTTGTGGTCGCTCTCTTCGATGCGCCCGATTACCTGTGCATCGATGTTGAATCTCTTGGAGATGGCGATGACCTCCTCGGCATGTTCCGGCGACAGGTAGACTTCCAGGCGGTGTCCCATGTTGAAGACCTTGTACATCTCGTCCCAGTCGGTGCCGCTCTGTTCCTTGATGGTGCGGAACAGGGGAGGTACGGGGAACAGATGGTCCTTGATGACACGGCAGTTGTCGCCTACGAAGTGCAGCACCTTGGTCTGTGCGCCGCCCGAGCAGTGCACCATACCGTGAATCTGGGGACGGAGAGCGTCCAGCAGCTTCTTGACTACCGGAGCGTATGTGCGGGTGGGGGAAAGCACCAGCTTGCCTGCATTGATGGGGCTGCCTTCCACTTCGTCGGTCAGTTTCAGTCCGCCGCTGTACACGAGTTCGGCAGGGACGGCGTGGTCGTAGCTTTCCGGATATTTCTCGGCCAGGTAGTTCGAGAAGACATCATGACGGGCCGAAGTCAGTCCGTTGCTGCCCATGCCGCCGTTGTATTCTTTCTCGTAGGTAGCCTGTCCGTACGAGGCCAGGCCGACAATGACATCTCCCGGACGGATGTTGGCATTGTTGATGACCTCGCTGCGCTTCATGCGGCAGGTCACGGTGGAATCGACGATGATGGTGCGTACCAGGTCGCCTACGTCTGCTGTTTCGCCACCTGTTGCATAGACACCGACACCCATTTCGCGCAGTTCGGCCAGCAGTTCGTCAGTACCGTTGATGATGGCGGAGATGACTTCGCCCGGAACCAGCAGTTTGTTGCGTCCGATGGTCGATGATACCAGTATATTGTCGACAGCTCCCACACACAGCAGGTCGTCGATGTTCATGATGAGGGCATCTTGTGCAATCCCTTTCCAGACAGACAGGTCGCCCGTTTCTTTCCAGTACAGGTAGGCCAGGGATGACTTGGTGCCCGCACCGTCAGCGTGCATGATGTTGCAGTACTCCGGGTCGCCTCCCAGAATGTCGGGGATGATCTTGCAGAATGCCTGCGGGAAAATACCTTTATCGATGTTCTTGATAGCGTTGTGTACATCTTCTTTCGATGCAGAAACGCCGCGTTGCATGTATCGTTGGTTACTCATGAGTGTAAATAATTTGTTGCTGATTCATAATATGGGGCAAATTTAGCGAATCTTTTGCGTATTTCCATCATCCGGAGCCGATTTTATCGTACCAGGATACCGATGAGGCGGGTCGTTCCGTCGGCCGACCGCCGACTGACACGGTAGAATCCCTTTCCCAACTGTTGCAGAGGGGCGATGCCGGATTCGTGCGTAGCCAGTACTTCCTGACCTGTCCGGTCGGTGACGACGAGGATGCATCCTTCTCCGGCTTCGGGCAGTTCGTGTAGGGTCGGCAGGCTTTCCAGGGTGGGGGTGTTCAGGGCAAGCGGCTGGCTTTCGTTGCCATACCGGTCCACAGCGGTGACGGCCCAGTAGCGTTGCTGCAGCCAGGGAACCGACGGACGATATTCATAATGAGTAGCCTCCACCCGTGTTTCTATCAGATGGCTGGCCTGTTCGGTGTCGACCGGGTAGCTGTCGGACGCATAAATGCGGTAGGTGACGGTAAAGGGGGCCGAATTGTCGGTCGAGGCATCCCATTCCAAAAGGGTGCTGCCGTCTTCCTGGAAAGCCAGTCGGGGGCGGGTGGGGATGGTCGGGGCGATGCTGTCCTGCCAGGTCATGGCGGGCCAAACTGCCGGGGCGGTATAGAATTCTTCCTCTATTTCGTCCATCAGGCCCTGTATGTTGTCCATCAGGAAGCGGTTGCGGAAGTAGGCCTGTCCGTCCGCCTGGATGCCGCGCAGGAAATGCAGCTGGCGGACCACTTCTTCCAGTTTCCACCGTCCTTCTTTCGGATGCAGGAAATAGATGCCCAGACCGGGCACTGTCCATCGTCCGTTGGCATTTTCCTGCCAGTCGAGAGCAAAGGGGTAGAAGTTGTTGCCTTGGAAATACATCATGGGGAAAAGGGCATCGTGAATGCCGCGCTTCAGCCATTGCTGGGCATCCTGGAACACGATGTTGTAGGCGTTCCATCCTTTTGACGGGTACCGGCCGGTGTCGTTGTATTTGCCGATGGGCGAGCTGCTGACCTTTACCCAGGGCTTCAGGGACTTGATGTCCGCGTAGAGCCGTTCGACGATGCGGGTGATGTTGTCCCTCCTCCATTGCCGCCAGTCCTGGCCGTGGCCGTACTTGCGGTAGGTGTCTTTGTCGGGAAACTTCGGGGAGTTTTCGGGGTAGCGGATGTAGTCGAAGTGGATACCGTCTACATCATAGCGGGTCACTATCTCACGGACGATGCCCGACAGGTAGTCTGCCGTACCGGGATGACCGGGGTCGAGGTACCACACGTTGTGGTATTTCTTGCAGATTTTGGGATACCGCTTCACGACATTCTGCTGTTTCAGGGAACGGATCTGCCGGTCGTTCCCGACTGGGATGGTCACTACCCAGGCATGCAGCTCCATCCCTCGCTTGTGGCATTCCTCGATGGCAAAGGCCAGCGGGTCGTAGCCGGGGTCTTGCCCGGCATGTCCGGTGAAGGCCTCTGTAAACAGTTCGTGACTCGACGGGTAGCCTACGTCTCCCTTGATGCGGGCCTGGTAGAGCACCGTATTGAAATGGGCCGCTTTCAGCCTATCCAGGATAGTGCACAGCTCCTTCTGCTGCTGTAACCGCCGTTGTGGGGAACTGGCTTTGGTGGTGGGCCAGTCCAGCCCGCCCAAGGTCGTCAGCCAGACGGCCCGTATCTCGTGTTTGGGCTGGGCGGCAGCAGGAGAACAGAGAAAGAAAGTGGTCAGTAGAATGAGGATGCTTCGTTTGATTCTGTACATGATTCTAATTTTTACGGCCGCAAAGATAACAAGTATTCGCGATATTTGTTACTTTTGCAGCCATCTAAAAAAATTCATGCCAATATGATTACATTTACCATTGCATTACTGGTGCTGATAGTCGGCTATATTGTGTATGGTCGCTATATCGACCGTCTGTTTGGCCCCGATCCTAACCGCCAAACGCCTGCCTTGTCCATGCAGGACGGAATCGATTTCATACCGCTCCCCACTTGGAAAATCTTCATGATTCAGTTTCTGAACATTGCCGGTCTGGGCCCCATCTTCGGGGCGATTATGGGAGCGCAGTTCGGAACCGCTTCTTATCTATGGATTGTGTTCGGTACGATTTTCGGAGGGGCTGTCCATGATTTTCTGGCAGGCACCTTTTCCATTCGCCATTCAGGGGAGAGCCTTCCCCAGCTCATCGGCCGTTACCTGGGCAAACGCACCCAGCAGGTAGCAGGGGCATTCATCATTCTGCTGATGACCCTGGTAGGTGCGGTCTTCGTTTCCGGCCCGGCGGAACTGTTGGCCGGCATGACCCCCGACTGGTGTTCTATCAATTTTTGGATGGTTGTCATTTTCTTGTATTATGTCTTTGCCACCTTGTTGCCAGTGGACAAGATTATCGGCCGTATCTATCCCCTTTTTGCCGCTGCCTTGCTGTTCATGGCAGTGGGGATTCTGGTCATGCTGTTCATTCATTGGCCTTCCGACCTGCCTGAGATGTGGAACGGGTTCGGTACGAAATACGACCCGAACCCGATTTTCCCGATGATGTGCATTTCAATCGCATGCGGGGCTATCAGCGGTTTCCACGCTACCCAGTCGCCCCTGATGGCCCGTTGCATGACCAACGAGAAGCATTGTCGGCCGGTATTCTATGGTGCTATGGTGACGGAAGGCATTGTCACCCTGGTATGGGCAGCGGCGGCCACTCACTTTTTTCATGACCATGGCATCATCAATCCCGAGAACGGCATGGCTTATTCGGGAGCCAAAGTGGCCAGCATCATTTCCAAAGATTGGCTGGGAACTTTCGGGGGAGTCCTGGCACTTTGGGGCATTGTGGCAGCTCCCATCACGAGCGGAGATACAGCGTTGCGTGCGGCCCGCCTGATTATCGCCGATTTCCTGCATTGGGAACAGCATTCCATCAAGCGCCGGTTGGCCATCTGCATCCCGCTGTTTCTGGTCACCCTTGGCGTCCTGTTCTGTACGTTGGGCGATGTCCAGGGATTCAAGATTATCTGGAGATACTTTGCCTGGTCTAACCAGGCGCTTTCGGTCTTCACGTTTTGGGCTCTGACGGTCGGACTGGTATTGGCTCACAAGAATTATTGGGTGACTCTCGTTCCTGCCCTGTTCATGACCTGTGTGTGTTCGACCTATATCTTCATTGCTCCCGAGGGATTCGGCTGGCCGCCTTTGGTTGCCTATTCTGTCGGAGGACTGGTCGTCCTGATAGCAATCGTATGGTTTGGCGGGTGGTATAGAAAATACAAGTTGCTGCATGGCGATTGGTAAACGGACCGGGTTCCGCGCTGCCTTGAAATTTTAACTGGAGAAAGTGAGATATATGCGTAAGATTTGTTATTTTTGCATTTACCTATAATTTATTCATTGTTGTATGATTACATTTACTCTTGCGTTACTGCTGCTGGTGGTAGGGTATATGGTGTATGGCCGTTATGTAGACAGTTTGTTCGGCCCCGACCCTTCCCGCAAGACACCGGCTGTAACCCTTGCAGATGGAGTCGACTACATTCCACTGCCCACTTGGAAAGTTTTCATGATCCAGTTCCTCAACATTGCCGGACTGGGTCCTATCTTCGGTGCCATCATGGGTGCCCAATTCGGAACGGCATCCTATCTGTGGATTGTGTTCGGTACTATTTTTGCCGGTGCAGTCCATGATTTCCTGATAGGTACTTTTTCTCTCCGCCATTCGGGAGAGAGCCTTCCTCAGTTGGTAGGCCGTTATTTGGGCCGCCCCGCCCAGCGTTTGGCCTGTGTGTTTACCATCATACTGCTGTCGCTGCTCAGTGCGGTGTTCGTGTCCGGTCCTGCGGAACTGCTGGCCGGAATGACCCCCGACTGGTGTAACATCTATTTCTGGACGGTTGTCATTTTCTTGTATTATGTGCTCGCCACGCTGTTGCCGGTGGACAAGATTATCGGGCGTTTCTATCCGATCTTTGCACTGGCTTTGCTGCTGATGGCAGCGGCACTCATGGTCGTGCTCTATATGGAACAGCCTGACCTGCCTGAAATATGGAACGGTCTGGGTACGAAATTCGAGCAGAATCCGATTTTCCCGATGATGTTCATCTCGATTGCCTGCGGAGCCATCAGCGGTTTCCATGCCACACAGTCGCCCCTCATGGCCCGGTGCCTGACCAACGAGAAGCATTGTCGTCCGGTGTTCTACGGGTCTATGGTGACAGAGGGCATCGTGGCATTGATATGGGCAGCTGCGGCGACGTGTTTCTATCAGGAGCACGGCATCATCAATCCGGAGACTGGAATGGCCTATTCGGGAGCCAAGGTCGCCATGGAGATTTCCAACGAATGGCTGGGTGCGGCAGGTGGCCTGCTGGTCATCTTGGGCATTGTGGCGGCCCCCATCACCAGTGGTGATACGGCCTTGCGTTCGGCCCGACTGGTCATTGCCGACTTCCTGCACTGGGAACAGCGTTCTGTCAGCCGTAGATTGGCCATCGGTATTCCGCTGTTTTTGGCCACGATGGCCGTGTTGGTCTATAGCTTCAGCGATGCCCAGGGATTCAAGATTGTATGGCGGTATTTTGCCTGGTCGAACCAGATTCTGGCGGTCTTTACCTTGTGGACGGTGACCGTCGGACTGGTGCTGGTTCGCAAGAATTATTGGGTGACTCTCCTTCCGGCTCTGTTCATGACCTGCGTCTGTGCGACGTATATTTTCATTGCGCCCGAAGGCTTCAGGTGGTCGGCGGAGGTTTCGTACACGTTAGGCGGACTGACCGTGTTGGTCGCTATGGTATGGTTTGTTGTTTGGTTTAGAAAAAACAAGGCGGTATGTGGAGAAAGATAATGATGTTGGCGGTACTGCTGGTGGCCGGCCTGCAGGCGCACGCCCAGTTTGAGAAAGAAACGTGGTATCTGAACACGTCGCTGACGGGACTGGACTTGTCTCACAGCAAGTACGAGGGAACCAGCTTCGGCATAGCGTTGGGCGGCGGTGCGTTCGTGGCCGACAATGTGGCTGTGTTGCTGCAGTTCCGGGGGCACTACCTGGAGAAAGGAGCCGACGAGACCTCTTTCGGAGCTGGTGCCCGTTATTACTTCTCCAACTGTGGCATCTACGGTGGCTTGGGGATGTTCTACAAGCATCTTTCCAATGGAGAGTGGAAGAAGAACCTGACCTGCATCACTCCCGAAGTGGGCTATGCGTTTTTCTTGAACGGGACCATTACGGTGGAACCGGCAGTGTATTATGACATCAGCCTGGACCATTGTGCCGATTACAGCAAACTCGGCTTCAAGATAGGTTTAGGATTTTATTTCTAATGAAAATAATGTAAACTAAATAATTGGTAATGAAAAAAATGAATTGGATGCTGGCGGCGTTCCTGATGACCTCGTCGGCAGTTTCTGCCCAGCAGAAGGGCTTTGGTTATAAGTTTTACGGACAAATTCGTACGGATATTTTCTACAACAGCCGCGACAATGTACAGTCGGTGGATGGCTTGTTTTATATGTACCCCAAGGACGAGGTTCTGGACCCGAACGGAAAGGACTTGAATGGGGCAGACAACAGTAACATGTATGCCGTGTATTCCCGCCTTGGCGTGGATGTCACCGGTCCTTCGTTGGGCAAGATCAAGACCTCGGCCAAGGTGGAGTTCGACTTCCGGGGCAATGGCAATGATAACTTGTCCGTAGTGCGTCTGCGCCATGCTTACTTGAATCTGGATTGGGGCAAGTCGAAGTTGCTGGTCGGCCAGACGTGGCATCCTTTCTACGGAGAAGTGGCCCCGCAGATTCTGAACCTCAACATGGGTGCTCCGTTCCAGCCTTTCGGCCGTGCGCCTCAGCTGCGTTTCCGCTATAACGAGGGGGCTTTCCAGCTGACTGCGGCTGCGTTGTGGCAGTCGCAGTACAAGACCTACGGACCGACCGCGACAGACGGTAGCGGCAACAGCCGGGTACAGCAGTTCCACAAGAACTCCAATGTTCCTGAACTTTCGCTGGGAGTCGACTACAAGGCGAACGGATGGATTGTGGGAGCCGGTGTTGACATGCTGTCCATCGTTCCGCGTACGCAGGCCGTCGGAAAAGACGGAGCTACTTATCAGGTAGACGAACGGCTGACAACGGTGTCGTACGAAGCGCATGTGAAGTACACGGGGCATGACCTCTATGTAGCCGCCAAGAGTGTATTGGGTTCCAATATGACTCACCTCTCCATGACAGGGGGGTACGGTATCAGTGGGGAAGATGCAACGACCGGAGAACGGGACTACACACCGTTCCGCAACTCCAGCACCTGGTTCAACATTGCCTACGGCAAGAAATGGCGTCCTGCCTTGTTCGTAGGCTACATGAAGAACCTGGGGACTTCCGACGAACTGGTCAAGCCGGCGTATGGTACCGATGCGAAGTACGGAACTGGCCAGAGCCTGGAGCAGTTGCTGAATACGACAGTAGAACTGACCTATAATTTGCCGAACTGGAAGTTCG
Source organism: Phocaeicola plebeius (assembly GCA_004558305.1). Lineage (GTDB taxonomy): Bacteria > Bacteroidota > Bacteroidia > Bacteroidales > Bacteroidaceae > Phocaeicola > Phocaeicola plebeius_B. Next base: position 23,160 of record SFDG01000029.1, on the reverse strand, counting down.
GTGCGGAATATGCGTATTGCACGGCCTGGTATGGCGACCGCTTCGATGCCAAGTACAAGGCTACGGATTCCCACTCTGTCGGCAACCATCGTCTGGTGCTGACTGCATTGTTTACTTTCTAAAACCGAATAGTTCTTTTGAAATGAGTGAAAAAGGTACAATTTTTCGTCGGGGCTGGCAGGTTGTCACCGTCCTTTGTCTGATGGCAGGGGGCGGGCTGTCTTCGTGCGGCAGCCTCCAGACTTATTCTTTTGATGAGTTGAAGCCCGCAAAAGTGAATTTCCCTGTGGAGGTACGTTCGGTGGCTGTAGTCAACAACACCGTAAGCCCGGAAGGTGCTCGTCAGGGAATATTGACCATGGGAGTCGTGGACGGTGACGGGCAACAGACCGCCGAGTCGCTGGCGGATGTATTGGCCGATTCCAAGTATTTCAACCAAGTGACCATCTGCGACTCCACCTTGCGCCGTCCCGGTGATACGGATACAGACATACGGCTGTTGACCCCTCAGGAGATTGACAGCCTGTCTGCTGCCCTGCAGGCAGACCTGCTGCTGTCAGTCGAGAAGGTGGAGGTCGTGACCTTGAAAAAGAGCCTGTTTATCCCCGGGTGGGGAGCACCCTTCGAAGCCATCCAGTCGACGGTCACTCCGGTCCTTCACGTCTATTTGCCCGGCAGGGAAACTCCTCTGTACCGCATCTCGCAGACCGATAGTCTGACCTGGGAACCCGGTTTGCTGCCGGCGGACCAGGAGGTGCGCGAAGAGACGGCCCATGCCTCGGCATTGCTGCTCAGCCGGATTCTGGTGCCTTATTGGGAACCGGCTACCCGTTGCTATTTCGATGGGGGAGGGGTAGACATGCGCGATGGGGCTGTCTATGCCCGAGAAGGCGACTGGGAGCAGGCATTGGCACTGTGGAAGTCAGCGTACGAAGGTACCCGTTCGAAGAAAAAACAGGCGCAGGCGGCTTTCAATATGGCACTGGCTTACGAGATGGCCGGGCAAGTGGCAGAGGCGTCCGAGTGGTTGGAGAAAGCCTCGCAGCTCGCACAGCCGGAATCTGCGCTGGCGAATGCCTGCCTCATCTATGCCGGCCAGTTGCAGACCCGCCAGCGCGATTTGTCCCTGCTGAATGCCCAAATGCAGCGTTTCAGCGAGAATTTCTGAGGAAAGTGTTGGAGATGACGATATTTTTTGTACATTTGAAAGTAGAAAAGATTTAGCGTATGACAACAATCAGCGAACAGTCGCATTCTTCGATAGCATCTCTGCTGAAAGAAGCTATCAGCCGATATGTTTTCGGCGGTGAGAACACGTGGGTGACGGACCTCCATCTCCAGCCCCATCCGGACAGCGGTGAGCTGCTGGTCTTCAATGATGAGGACGAGGAGTTGGCCAGAGGCATCGTGGATGAATGGGTGGAGTATGAAGGAGATGATTTCCTGGCTCAGGTGGAACCGGTGCTGCGGAATGTGGTGGCTCACCTGCACGAGGAGGGGGCTTTGGAGGGGCTGTGCCTGATGAAGCCTTACTCGTTTGTACTGGTCGACGAAGAAAAGGAGACCGTGGCCGACCTGCTGGTGGTGGACGATGAGGAAACCCTGCTGCTCGACGACGAACTGCTGAAGGGGCTTGATGAAGAACTGGATGCTTTCCTGAGAGATTTGCTGGAAAAATGATGAATTTCTTTTGATGACTGTACGATGGTAGATTTCGTTCGCAACGAGGCTTTGCCGACCATCCATCCCCGATGGAGGGGCAATCCGGTGTCACATGGCCGTTTCTTCAACCGCGAGCATCGTTGGCAACCGGGGATGGGACCTATTACCCAGTGGCGTTTCTCGCGGAATCCGTGGCACCTGGCCAAGAAGTATATCCGCTGGAACCCGAAAGTAATTCCTTTACATTCCTTGGAGGAGGTGAAGGGGAATGCTTTGGTGTGGCTGGGACATAACAGCTTCTTCCTGCAGTTGGGCGGCAAACGCCTGATGATAGACCCGGTGTTCGGTAATTTCCCTTTTGTCAAGCGGGAAAGTCCCTGTCCTGCTTCGCCCGAAGTGTTCCGGGAAATTGACTATCTCTTGATTAGCCATGACCATTTCGACCACCTGGACAAGCCGTCGGTGAAGAAACTGGTGGACCAGAACCCTACCATGCGCCTGTTTTGCGGCTTGGGGACCGGACAGCTGCTGAACAGCTGGTTTCCGGCCTTGGAGGTCATCGAGGCGGGATGGTATCAGCAGTATACGGATGAGGGAGGGCTGAAACTGACTTTCTTGCCGGCCCAGCATTGGAGCAAACGGAGTGTCAACGATGGAGGTTCCCGGCTATGGGGAGCGTTTCTGTTGCAGGCAGATGGCATCACCATCTATAACAGTGGCGACACGGCCTATGCGTCCCATTTCCGTGAATTGCCGGAAATCATTCCCCACATTGATTATTGCATGATCGGTATCGGGGCTTACCAGCCCCGTTTCTTCATGAAACCCAATCATATTTCGCCTTTCGATGCACTGACGGCTGTCTCGGAGATGCATGCACGGGTGGCCATTCCTATGCATTATGGTACGTTCAACCTTTCAGACGAACCGATGTTCAATCCGCCGCATGTATTCGAGCGCGAGGCTGAGAACCGAGGCATTCAGGTGCAGATTCCCCAATTGGGAGAGATTCTTCCGTTATCGTACCAACAGTAACGGGCTATAAAAGGGGAGGCTTGTCCGACAACGTTGAAGCCTCCATAAATTGCCAAACTGAACGTCGTGAAGAAACTGTAAAGCGTGAGTGCATGGATTCAGGTTCTTCGCTACGTTCAGTATGGCAAATGGATAGGTGTTATTCGGCAGGCACCTGTTTAGAGGTTGTCCTTTTCAATATCCTTGAAGTACTTGTACGTACCTACCTTCAATTCATCAGTAGCGGCTTCGTCGCAGACAATGATACCGTGCTGGTGCATCTGCAGGGCACTGATGGTCCACATCTGTGTGATACCGCCTTCTACGGCAGCCTGCAGGGCGCGTGCCTTGTTGTGGCCGTTGCAGAGAATCAGTACTTCCTTGGCCGCCATTACGGTACCTACACCCACTGTCAGGGCAGTCTTGGGCACCTTGTTGATGTCGTTGTCGAAGAAGCGCGAGTTGGCGATGATGGTATCTGTAGTCAATGATTTCACGCGGGTGCGGGAAGTCAGTGAAGAACCCGGTTCATTGAAAGCCACATGGCCGTCGGGACCGATACCGCCCATGAAGAGGTCGATGCCGCCGAATTCCTCAATCTGTTTCTCATAGTTGGCACATTCAGCTTCCAGGTCAGGAGCATTGCCGTTCAAGATATGGATGTTCTCCTTCTTGATGTCAATGTGGTTGAAGAAGTTGTTGAACATGAAGGAATGATAGCTTTCCGGATGTTCTTCGGGCAAGCCTACATATTCGTCCATGTTGAAGGTGACAACGTTCTGGAACGATACGACACCTTTCTTGTTCAGCTCGATGAGGGCCTTGTACATGCCCAGAGGAGAAGAACCGGTGGGGCAACCCAGCACGAAGGGTTTTTCTGCCGTGGGAGCAGCAGCATTGATTCGTTTTGCTACATAATTGGCAGCCCAGTTGGAAAGTGCTGCATAGTCAGGTTCAATAATTAATCTCATAAGGTAATGTCTTTAAAGTTAAGTTGGACAAATATACAACTTTATTTGATAGATTGGAAGAATTTCTCCCACTTTTCACAAAAATCTGTCATGGAATGGAAAAGAAGATGTGCTCCTTGCTCCAAAAGGACTTCATCGGGCAGGGGACCGGTGTTCACCGCTACGGTGAAAATGCCTGCAGCAACCCCGGCCTGTACTCCCATAGGGGCATTTTCTACCACGATGGCTTCGTTGGCCGAGATGCCTGCTTTTTTCAGAGCCATCAGGTACGGTTCGGGATTCGGCTTTCCATGCTTCACGTCGAAAGCTGTCACCATCCATTCGGCACGGAACATTCCGGGGAAATTCTGGTTCAGCCGTTCCAGCAGCGACTTCTGTCCGGAGCCGGTCACTACGATGGGTTGCAGTCCGTCTGCCTTCACTTTTTGCAGCAGCTCCCAGGCACCCTCCATCCGTCCGGCCGTCGGCAGGGAGTTGAAGATGTCACTTTTGGTCTGGTAGATACGTTCGATTTCCGCAGCTGTGGCTTCGCGGTGCCGTTGGCGGGTACTGACAATGTTGATGGTGGCCGCTCCTGTGCGTCCTTCATGGAGATATGCCTCCTCTCGGGTCATGTGCATGCCGTGGTGTTTCATGGCTTCGTGCCAGGCGGTGGCATGGTTCTTCATGGAGTCGAACAACACGCCGTCCATATCAAAAAGGACAGCTTTCAAAGAAAGATGGTCGTAAGGATGGGAGTTCAGATAGTCTTGAATCGCTGATTGGAACATTTTTGAATCATGATTGGGGTTAGAAAACAAAAGCACAAAGAGGGTGTCGTGTCAGGGTTCAGTTGCTTCCGGACACACCCTCTTTGTGTTTTTCAATGCAATGCCTGGCCTTATTTCAGTCGGGCCTGAATGGCTTTCGAAGCTTCTTCGTAGCCCGGCTTGTTGAGCAGGGCGAACATGTTCTTCTTGTAGGCTTCTACGCCCGGCTGGTTGAACGGATTGACTTCGAGCAGATAGCCGCTGATGCCGCAGGCCTTTTCGAAGAAGTAGATCAACTGGCCCAGGTAGTATTCGTTCAGGGCAGGAACACTGACGCGCAGGTTAGGAACACCGCCGTCAACGTGTGCCAGCTGAGTACCCAGTTCGGCCATCTTGTTGACTTCGTCGATGCGCTTGCCGGCGAGGAAGTTCAGGCCGTCCAGGTTCTCTTCGTCCGAGGGGAAGTGCAGCTCGTGGTTCGGAGTTTCCACCGATACGACCGTTTCGAAGATGGTGCGTTCGCCATCCTGAATCCACTGGCCCATCGAGTGAAGGTCGGTCGAGAAGTCCACGGAGCTGGGATAGATGCCCTTGTGGTCCTTGCCTTCCGATTCGCCGTAAAGCTGCTTCCACCATTCCATGAAATAGTGCAGCTTGGGCTGGTAGTTGACGAGGATTTCAATCTTCTTGCCGTTTTGGTACAGTTCGTTGCGAGTGGCAGCATACAAGGCGGCAGGATTTTCTTCCAGCGAGGGAGCAGCGCATACCTTTTCCATTTCGCGTGCACCGGCCACCAGCTGTTCGATGTCGATACCGGCTACGGCAATCGGCAGCAGACCTACCGGTGTGAGGACAGAGAAGCGGCCGCCTACGTTGTCGGGGATAATGAAGGATTTGTAGCCTTCCTTGTCGGCTGTCGTGCGGGCGGCACCCTTTTTGGCATCCGTAACGGCTACGATGACTTTCTGGGCCATTTCCTTGCCACGCTGGTCTTCACACTGCTTCTTCAGCAGACGGAAGGCGAGGGCGGTTTCGGTGGTTGTACCCGACTTGGAGATGTTGATGACACCGAACTTCTTGTCCTTCAGGAAAGTGGTGAGTTCTGACAGATAGTCTTCTTCCTTCTTTTCCTGCAGCCACTGGAAGCTGTTGGACATGGCTTCGATGACGGCGCGGGCACCCAGGTAGCTGCCGCCGATGCCTGCTACGACCACTACTTCGCAGTTGTCACGCAGTACCTGTGCAGTCGCCTTCAGATCGTCCAGGTGTTCCTGGCTGATGGAAGAAGGCAGATGCAGCCAGCCCAGGAAGTCATTGCCCAGGCCTGTGCCTTTTTCCAGTGTTTCCATACAGTCGTTTACCTTGTTCTGGTAAGCGGCCAGTTTTTCTTTGGAGATGAATTCCAAAGTCTTTTCAATGTTCAGTTGAATGTTTCCCATGATTATGTATTTTTATCTGAAAGAATCCGTAAGTAGTTTGATTTCAATCATCGGCGAGATGCGTTCGTAGAGGATGTTATAGACGGCATCCACGATGGGCATGTTCACGTGCAGGTGGCGGTTCAGCTCCTTGATGCACTTGGTGCCGTAGTAACCTTCTGCGATCATTTCCATCTCTATCTGTGCGCTCTTCACCGAATAGCCTTTTCCGATCATCGTGCCGAACACGCGGTTGCGGCTGAAATTGGAGTAGGCGGTCACTAATAAGTCCCCCAAATAGACCGAATCGTTCGTGCAGCGGTCGATGGGATGGACCGTATTCAGGAAGCGGTTCATTTCCTGCAAGGCATTCGAGACAAGCACCGCCTGGAAGTTGTCGCCGTATTTCAGGCCGCTGCAGATACCCGCAGCGATGGCATAGACGTTTTTCAGGACAGAGGCATATTCGATACCGGCCACATCCGTGTTCACCGACGTCTTGATGTAATGGCCGCAGAGCTGGCGGGCCAGCATCTTTGCCTTGTTGATGTCCTTGCACCCCACGGTAAGATAGGAAAGACGCTCCAGGGCCACCTCCTCTGCATGGCAGGGGCCGGCCAGGACGGCGATATTGTCCTCGGGTACCCCATACATCCGGCAGAAATAGTCGGACACAATCAGGTTCTCGTCGGGGACGATGCCCTTGATGGCCGTTACGATGAACTTGTCTTTCAGTTTCACCTTCAGTTTTTTCAGGTGGCTCTTGAGGTAAGGAGACGGGGTGACGAACACCAGTGTGTCCGACTCTTTGGCCACCTTGTTTATATCCGATGAAAAATTGATGCGGTCCATGTCGAAACGCACGCTGGTCAAGTAAGCCGGATTATGCCCCAACCGCTTGAAGTCTTCAATGCGGTCGTCGCGACGCATGTACCAGTTGATGGAATCGGCTTGTCCCAACACAATCTTGGCAATGGCGGTCGCCCAGCTTCCTCCTCCCATGATGGCTATTTTACCGGGTAGTTTCATAGTTCTTTGTTATAGTTTCTCAATCCAGGCTGCCACTTCGTCCACGGTGGGGTTCTTCAGTTCCAGCTTGTATTTTTTGTTCACGCCACAAATGTCCATGTGGAGTTTCTGCGGGTTGACTTCCTTCATGGCCGCCACCACGTTGTAGCCGGCTTTCTGGATGACCGGTACCCATTCCTCGCTGATGCCCAGTTCGATGTACTTGGCAGGAGCGTCTTTCGGAACGACTTTTTCGGGACGCATCTGCGGGAAGAACAGAACTTCCTGGATAAAGGCATTGCCGGTCATGAGCATCACGAGGCGGTCGATGCCGATGCCGATACCCGAAGTGGGAGGCATACCGTATTGCAGGGCACGCAGGAAATCCTGGTCGATGACCATGGCTTCGTCGTCTCCCTTGTCTGCCAGACGCATCTGTTCCTTGAAGCGTTCTTCCTGGTCGATGGGGTCGTTCAGCTCGGAGTAGGCATTGGCCAGTTCCTTGCCGTTGACCATCAGTTCGAAGCGTTCGGTCAGTCCGGGTTTCGAGCGGTGCATCTTGGTCAGCGGTGACATTTCTACCGGATAGTCGGTGATGAAGGTCGGCTGGATGAAGGTTCCTTCGCAGAATTCGCCGAAGATTTCGTCGATGAGCTTTCCCTTGCCCATGGTGTCATCGATTTCCATGTTCAGGGCCTTGCAGATTTCACGGATTTCCTCCTCGCTCTTGCCGTTCAGGTCGTAGCCCGTCTTTTCCTGGATAGCTTCCAAAATGGGCAGCCGCCGGTAGGGGGCCTTGAAACTGATGGTCTTGCCGTCGATGGTCGTTTCCGCACAGCCGTTGACAGCGATACAGATTCGCTCCAGCATCTTTTCGGTGAAGCTCATCATCCAGTTATAGTCCTTGTACTGCACGTACAGCTCCATGCAGGTGAATTCCGGATTGTGGTTCTTGTCCATGCCTTCGTTGCGGAAGTTCTTACCGATTTCGTAGACACCCTCGAATCCGCCCACGATGAGGCGCTTCAGGTACAGCTCGGTGGCAATACGCATATACAGGTCGATGTCCAGGGAATTATGGTGGGTGATGAACGGACGGGCGCTGGCACCTCCCGGGATGGACTGCAGGATTGGCGTTTCCACTTCCGTATAGCCGGCCTCATCCATTACGGCACGCATGGTCTTGATGACCTTCGAACGTTTCAGGAAGGTTTCCTTGATGCCGTCGTTCACAATCAGGTCTACGTAACGCTGGCGGTAGCGCAGCTCGGGATCGTCGAACTTGTCGTAGGCCACACCGTCTTTATATTTGACAATAGGCAGGGGTTTCAGTGATTTCGACAGTACCGTCAGTTTCTGCGCATGGATGGAAATCTCGCCCATCTGAGTGCGGAACACAAACCCTTCGATACCGATGATGTCGCCCAGGTCCAGCAACCGTTTGAAGACCACATTATAGAGGTCCTTGTTCTCCTCGGGACAGATGTCATCGCGGGTTACGTACACCTGGATACGGCCTTTAGAGTCCTGTAGTTCAACGAAAGACGCTTTGCCCATCACACGGCGCGACATGATACGTCCGGCTACCGATACCTGGCGCGGTTCCTCCTCGTCTTTGAAGGCTGCTTTTATGTCGGTCGAAAATGCATTGGTTACATACTCGGCTGCAGGGTACGGGTCAATGCCCATCGCTCTCAACTCATTCAGACTGTTGCGTCTGATAATCTCCTGTTCACTTAGTTCTAATATGTTCATTTGTTGATACATTAACTCAATTTGGGTACAAAAATAAGAAAGATTTTGCAATTTATCCCTATCAGGGAAAGAAAATTTAATGTGAAGAGGGCAGGAAACGTGAAAATATCAGGACCAGCAAAGTTAATGTATTATAAAAACACCGGCGATGAACGTCGGTTGGCTACTTTTGACTATATTTGTTCAACAATTCTTTATTAACCTTTAAAACGTCATTTTGACCATGAAAACGTTATCTAAAATCAGTTGGTTGGGATGTTCGCTGGCAGGACTCTTGCTGGCATCCTGCAGTTCCCGGCCGGCTGCGGTGGCAGATTATGACATCGTGCCCCTTCCGTTGGTGACCACTGTCGGTCAGTCCTCTCCTTTTGTGTTGAAATCCGGAACGCCGGTCTGTTATCCTGCAGGCAACGAACAGCTGCAGAAGAATGCAGCCTTCCTGGCCGATTACCTGAAGACGCAGACGGGCATTGCCTTGGCGCTGAAGGAAGGTGAACCCCAGAAGGGAGGTATCGTCCTGGCACTGTCGGCGGATGTGAAGGCCCCCGAAGGCTATCGGTTGCAGGTATCTGCCGAGGGCATCCGTATCGAGGGAGCCACGCCGGCCGGTGTGTTCTACGGCATCCAGTCCTTGCGCAAGTCGGTCGGTGCCACGGCAGCTTCCAGTATCGAACTGCCTGCTGTCGACATCACCGACGAACCGCGTTTCGGTTACCGCGGCATGATGCTCGATGTGGGCCGTCATTTCTATTCGATGGACGAGATTAAGACGTACATCGACATGTTGGCCTTGCACAACATCAACCGCTTCCACTGGCACTTGTCCGAGGACCAGGGTTGGCGCATCGAAATCAAGAAGTACCCCAAGCTGACGGAAATCGGTTCCATGCGGTCTGAAACCGTCATCGGCCACAACTCCGGCAAGTACGACGGCAAGCCCTACGGCGGTTTCTATACGCAGGAACAGGCCAAGGAAATCGTGGCCTACGCAGCCGAGCGGTACATTACGGTGATTCCTGAAATCGACCTTCCAGGCCACATGCAGGGGGCATTGGCCGCTTATCCCGAACTGGGATGTACGGGCGGTCCGTACGAAGTGTGGCGGCAGTGGGGCGTGTCTGAGGATGTGCTTTGTGCCGGAAACGACAAGACCATCGAGTTCATCAAGGATGTACTGGCGGAAATCGTGGAAATCTTCCCTTCGGAATACATCCATGTGGGTGGCGACGAATGCCCGAAGGTGCGTTGGACCACTTGTCCCAAGTGTCAGGCACGGATCAAGGCCCTGGGCCTGAAGTCCGACAAGAAGCACACGAAGGAAGAACGCCTGCAGAGCTATGTGATTCACGAAGCCGAGGAGTTCCTGAACTCGAAGGGACGCAAGATGATTGGCTGGGACGAAACGCTGGAAGGCGGGCTGGCTCCCAATGCGACCGTGATGTCCTGGCGCGGTGAAGGTGGAGGTATCGAGGCGGCCAAGCAGCAGCACGATGTGGTGATGACGCCGAATACTTATCTCTACTTCGACTATTACCAGGCCAAGGATACGGAGAACGAACCCGAAGCCATTGGCGGTTATCTGCCGATGCAGAAGGTCTACAGCTACGAACCGATGCCGAAGGCACTGACTCCGGAAGAACAGAAATACATCATCGGTGTGCAGGCCAATTTGTGGACGGAATACATTCCGACCTTCCAGCAGGTACAGTACATGGTGTTGCCGCGTATGGCAGCCCTTTGCGAATCGCAGTGGTGCGCGCCCGACAAGAAGAACTACGAGGCATTCTTGCTGCGTACGGCCCGTCTGGTAGAAATCTATAAGGTATATGGATGGAATTACGCGAAGCACATCTTCGATGTCCAGCTGCAGATGATTCCCAATCCCGAAACCGGTACGCTGGATGTCGTGGCCACGACCATCGACAAGGCTCCGGTGTATTTCACGTTGGACGGTGCCGAACCTACGGCGGCTTCTTCGTTGTACACCGATGTGGTGAAGATAGGCGAACCGGCTATCCTGCGTACGGTGGCCATCCGTCCGGAAGGGGCTACCCGCGTGACGACCGACACCATCCGTTTCAGCAAGTCGTCCATGAAACCCATCACGATGTTGCAACCTGTAAACAAGCAGTATGAGTTTGGCGGTGCACCGACCCTGGTGGACGGTATGACCGGCAACCACAACTACAAGACGGGCCGTTGGATTGCGTTCTACAAGAACGATATGGAGGCCGTCATCGACCTGAAAGAACCCACGGAAATCAGCAGCATGACCCTGAATACCTGCGTGGAGAAGGGAGACTGGGTATTTGATGCCCGTTCCATCACCGTTGAGGTGTCCGACGACAACCAGCAGTTCCAGCAGGTGGCCAAGGAGGAATATCCTGCCATGAAGGAAACCGATCCCAACAAGGTGTACACCCATACGTTGAAGTTTGCTCAGGTCACTGCCCGCTATGTCAAGGTGAAGGCTGTTCCGGAACACAGTCTGCCGTCCTGGCACGGTGGAAAGGGCTATCCTTCCTTCCTGTTTGTGGATGAAATCACTCTCGAATAAGGAATGAAGAGTACTGAGTGACATTCATCTGTTTGTCGCTTTCAGTACTATTATCAAATTGTCATTATGAGTCCCCATCACACAACGTGTGATGGGGACAGATGACAGTCAGAAAGATTATTGCAGCAACTTGTCTACGAAGTAAGGCATCTGCCTTCTCCAGAACGGCCAGTCGTGGTCGACATCAAATCCCCAGTAGTCAAACCAGGCATTGTTCACTCCCTTTTCCTTCAGGATGCGGTCCATTTCGCGGGTGCTCCACAGCAGGTCATCCTCCCAGCGTCCCTGGCCCACACAGAAAATAATCTTCCGTTCTCTGTACGCCTGCATCCACGGATGGTCCGAAGGCATCTGCTGCAGGAAGTCCTGCGGAGAGTTCTCGTACACCAGTCCGTCCATGTAGCCGTCGAAACCGTAGGCAGCGTGGTAAAGGCCGCTCAGGGCCACCATGCCGTTGAACAGGTCAGGGCGGCGGAAGAAGAAGTTGGCAGCGTGGAATCCTCCCATGGAGCATCCCGTCGTGATGAACATCTGCTGGTCGTTATGCTTGATGTTCGGCAACAGTTCGTCGGTGACATATCTGAACCAACGTTCATGCTGTTCGATTCTCCAGCGTTTGTCACCGCCCTTGTTCGACCAGGTTTCCCAGTCGATACCGTCCACGCAGACAATCCGTATGCGTCCGGCATCGATGAAGGGGGCCAGAGTGGCTATCATGCCGTAGTTCTCCCAGTCATAGTACCGTCCGTCCTGGCAGGGGAAGGCGAGGAAAGCCTGTCCGTCGTGGCCGAACACCTTATATTCCATATCGCGGCAGAGGTTCTGGCTCCACCATTTGTGGTACTCTATATGCATGTCTTCTATTTCTATATATAATTGTTATCAATAGGAATCTTTCGCTTATTTCCGGTTGCACGTATCGTAGAGGAAGGCATCGCGTTCCTCGATGGTCCTGAACCGGGCGATGTACGCCTGGTCACCCATGGCTCCCGAAAGGGCCTTGGCGATACGGGGACTCATCATCATGGCATAGCCGTATTTGTTCAGGATAGCCTGGTGATCCATGACATACTGGGTATTGTCACGCCGTCCGGCATAGACGCAGTAGTAGTCGTCGTGCGGGTCGGGGGTCGTACGGTAGTCGAAGGCAATCATGTCCGCCCAGATCTTGAACATGGAGATGTTGTGGGCATAGTTGATCATGTCGGGGGTATAGCCGCCGCCCGGACGCATGTTCACTTCCAGTGCCACGAAGTCGCCCACTTCTCCCAGTCCTCTGTGGGCCTTGTTCAGGCGGAAGAACTCCAGATGGACAAACCGCGACTTCACGCCGAACGCCTCCACGGTGCGCCGTCCCCAGAAGCGCAGGTTTTCCGACATGTTCTTCTCCACGTAGTAGGTGGAGTCCAGGTTGTTGTTGACGATGTCGGCAATGCTCGGCGGGCAGACACACATGGATTCCACGAGCGGTTCGCCCTTGGAATTGATGACGGCATCGTACGTGCAGATGTCGCCGGTGACGAATTCCTCGATGACATAGTTCTCCACCTGCGGCGTGTTCCAGAAGAAGGCCTCCAGATCGCTCTCGTTCTCGATTTTGTGGGCACCGCCGGCACCTACACCCACATCCGGTTTTGCAAACAGCGGGTAGCCGGCATCCACCGAGAAGCGTTTCACGGCCTCGATGCCTTCCGAAGTCTTGATCTGGCGGGCCGTACGGATACCTCCCTTGGCATAGAACTTTTTCATTTCCGACTTTTCCTTGAACGCCTCAATGCCGTCCAGTTTCACGCCCGTCGTCACGTTGAAGTCCGTGCGCAGCCGTGCGTCTACCTCTAACCAGAACTCGTTGTTCGATTCAATCCAGTCAATATGACCGTACTTCCAGGCATAGTAGCCTACCGCTCGATACATCTGGTCGTAGTCGGCTATGCTGCTGACATGATAGTATTCAGTCAGCGAACGTTTCAACTCATGGGTCAACTCTTCCTGACGGGCATCTCCGATACCGAGCACCCTTACCCCGTTTTTCTGCAATTCATCGCAGAACTGCCAGTATTTCTCTGGGAAATTAGGCGAAATGAAAACGAAATTCTTCATATAATCTGTTTTAGTTGTAGTTTTAATCTCTCATCGCTTGCAAAACTAACGAAAAAAAATATAACTTTGCAACATATTAGGACAAGAAAATAATAAATTATAGAAAAATCCTGCCATGAAGTATTTCCTGACAAGCAGTCCCAGTGTAGCCATGGACGGAGCCATCAATCCGGCCAACGGCTTTTTGGAGAACTTGAGAAAATCGATTACTCCTCCCATACGTTGTATTTTTGTCACCACCCATCCCGATGATGTAGCGTTCAGCGAGCATTGCTCCGACTGCATGCGGCAGGCGTTCGAGGAGGTGGGCTTTGAGTTCCAGCGATACGACCTGCTCGACCGCCGTACGGCTCCTTATGTGGAGGAGATGGTGGCACAGAGTAATTTCATCATTTTCGGTGGCGGCCATGTGCCGACGCAGAATGCGTTCCTCCACGATGTGGACATGCCGCGGCTGATGAAAGGGTTCGATGGGGTGGTGTTGGGCATTTCGGCCGGCAGCATGAATTGTGCCCGGGTGGTCTACGCCCAGCCCGAAGAACCGGGAGAGGCGGTGGACAAGGAATATGCCCGTTTCCTGCCGGGACTCGGACTGACTGATGTGCAGATTCTTCCGCATTATTATTTGTGCAAGGACTTGACCGTGGACGGCTTCAAGGTGTACGATGACATCGCCATGCCCGACAGCAAGACCTCCTTGCGCCGCTTCTATGTGTTCCCCGACGGCACCTACCTGTTCGGGGAAAACGGAAACGAGACGATTTTCGGAGAGTTTTACTTGATTGAATACGGAGTTATCCGGAAGGTGGCCAACGACGGGCAGCAGATGGGGCTTCCCTTTGTTTAGTCCGTTTCTTCCCCTTCGGTGCTGGCTTCTTTTGTATGCCTGTCCGGGCTTCTTTCCGACAGGCATCCAAGCGAGGCAAGAACAGGCCGTGAAGCAGTGTAAGCACAGGCATTCTAAGGCTGCTTCGACAGCTGTCCAAGCAGCCTTAGAATGCCTGTGCTTATTTTAACAGAACGGGCGGATTTGTCTTTTTGTCACTGCTCTCCGGGTTTCTCTGTCCTTTTGTCCGTTTCTCCGTGTCACGCTCCCTTGTGGAATCAGACGGGAATGCCGGCGAGAGTGGGGAGGGCGGGGACTTGTTCCCCCTGCCTGGCTGTCCGGGAATCGTTTCTCCGCTTTGCCTTTGCCCGGTCATTTCGGACAGGTTTCCACGGATAAGATTTTCTGCAAGGAAAACGGGCCGGCTGTTGCCTGTTATCCTGAAAAGTCTTATATTTGTGCACTATTCACAAAATCAATGATTATCTATGAAAAAGACATTTTTGTGGGCAAGCATCATTGCCCTGTTTCTCTGTTCCTGCGAGAAGAAGTTGGTGGAAAGTGTCCGGCTGATTCCGCAGGCCGACCATGTGAACATTGGAAAAGGTTCGGTAGCGTTGGCGCACTTGAAGTCCATCCAAATACCGGAAGGCTGGGGAATGGCAGCCAGTAACTTCATGGGGGATGTGGAAAAGACTTTGGGCCTGTCCGTTCATGCGGCGGACGACGGCGCTTCCATCCGGGTGGAGCAATCGGACCAGCTGCCCTCCGAAGCCTATACGCTCGACATCAGCCGGAAGGGCGTGCGCATTGTAGCGTCCGATTTCCGGGGGGCCTGCAACGGACTGACGACCCTTCACCAGCTGATGCTGACGGCTGTCGAGGCAAAGCTGCCCGTGCTCTCGGTACAGGACGAACCCCTCTACGGATATCGGGGCCTGATGCTGGACTGCAGCCGTCATTTCTGGACCGTGGAGAACCTTAAGGAAAGCATCGACCAGATGGCGTTCTTCAAATTCAATACCCTGCACCTGCACCTGACCGATAATCAGGCCTGGCGCATGGCGGTGGACAAATACCCGAACCTGGTCAAGGCCGGTACCCATTACGACGACTTCCCGGAGTTGTCGGACAAGTACTATACCAAGGAAGACCTGGAGGAGGTGGTGGCCTATGCGGCCAGCCGAGGGGTGGAAGTGATTCCTGAAATCGATTTTCCCGGACACAGCACGGCCCTGCTGGCTGCACAGCCCGAACTGTCGTGCAAGGGCGGTACCTTTGAGGTCTATCCCGAAGAGCGGCCGTGGTCGCAGCGCAAGCGGGCCGGCGAGAACATGATCTGTGTCGGCAATCCGAAGACCTATGAGTTTGCTGCGGATATCGTGGAGGCGCTCGTGGAGATATTCCCTTCCCGCTACATCCATTTCGGGGGCGACGAAGTGCCGACAAAAGTCTGGGAGGAATGTCCGAAGTGCAAGGCGTTGTACCAGCGCGAGGGCATGAAGCATCCCGGAGAAATCCAGGACTATTTTACCCGCAAGATGAGCGAGCTGATTCGCTCGAAAGGCAAGGTGATGATCGGCTGGGACGAAATCAACGACCGGGGAGCCGCTACGCCGGAGGATGTGCTGACCGTATGGCGGGACAATGGCGAGAAGGCGCAGAAGGAGGCGTTGGAACGAGGTATACCGGTCATCATGTGTCCGCAGCACGGCTGCTATTACGACTGGGGCTATGCCGGCAATTCGACCCGCAAGGTCTACGAATGGAATCCGGTGGTGGCTGCAGACCTGACAGCCAGCCAGAAGGCCCTCATCAAAGGAGCACAAGGTGCCTTGTGGTGCGAGCGCATCGCTACGCAGGAACGGGTGGAATGGATGTTGTACCCCCGTCTGTGTGCCCTGGCGGAAGTGTTGTGGACTTCCGAAGGAAACCGCGACTGGGATGACTTCTACAGCCGCATCACTTCTTATTATCCCATTCTGGAGAAGCTGGGTATCAACTACTACGAAGACGATGCCATGAACGAGAAGGAATTTGTCCCGACGGAGGAGAAACCGGTATTGGTCCGCAATGCGAACATTGAGACGAACATTCCGGGAAATGCACCCTATCATGCAGAATATGCGTTCGACGGCAAGAGCAACACCTTCTTCTGGGGTGGCAGTACCATCAAGGAAGGGGATTATTTCCAGATCAACCTGGGCGAACCGATGCCTGTCAATGAAGTGAAGGTCATCACCGGCGATTCGAAGGACTACATCACGAAGGCAGACCTCCTCGTCAGCGAGGACGGCAAGGAGTTTGTCAAGGTGGCCACGTTCGACGAGTTGGGACAAGCCGAAGCAAATGTCGGCGGAAAGAACCTGCTGGCAGTGAAGATACTGGTGACGGGTCCCCATACGTGCTGGCCGATCATCAAGGAAATCGCTCTGAAGTAGTTCTTCTGCCTGTCAGTTTGCAGGGGACATCCCAACAGGCCTTTGGGATGTCCCCTACTGTGGTACGCTTGGCATGAGCATTGTCTAACGGGTGCAAGTCCCTATGCCACCCTAATAGCGGGAAGGCTATAGCCCAAGGCAAGGGTGTCCATCGCACATTAGATCCTCTCAGTCATTTTCGTCAAGCCATTCACTTAACACGCGGCAATAGTGATCGTTGTCCTCAACAAAAGGCATGTGGCGGCAACCGGGGAAGAGTTCCCACTTCGACTGTCTGATGCCGTCGAACATTGTCTTGGCAACAACGGGGGTGCAGAGATCGTCGGTACCGCTCATTATCAGGCAAGGTACATCTATCTCGTCCAACCGATGGGTGTATTCGTAGTCGCGGAGTGAACCTGTAGGATTGTACTCGTTAGGACCCCAACCATAGAGATAAGCCTCCGAGCCTGCCTTCTTCGGACGTCTCAGACATTCGGGACTATCCTCCGTCACCTCGCCCGCACAATGCAGCAGCATGTATCGTGCATTTGCCTTCACATATTCCGGACTGCTGAAATCTCCCGTCGCCTCTGCCTTGGCAATGGCTTCCTGCTCGTCGGGGTTCATCTGGCTTATCATCCTGTGCTGCTCCTTCACCCAGATACTGTTGCCAGGCAAGGTGCTTGACAGTATAGCCGACTTGATACCCTTAGGCTTTTGGTCGATGAGATAGGAGATGGCAAGCATACCTCCCCACGACTGTCCGAGGATGTGGCACTCGTCGAGGCTGAGATGTCTACGCAGAGCCTCCAGCTCCTCGGTCCAAGTCTCCAACGTCCACAATTCGGGATGTCCATCGAGATATGAATTGCCACAACCTATCTGGTCGTAGCTGATGAGTGCATGCCCTGTGGTCTCCGCCACCTTGTCGAGCACCTCGAAATAGTTGTGTGTACTTCCTGGTCCTCCGTGCATAAGAACCAATGGTTTCTTACCCTCGCTACATTCTCCGGCAATACGATAATAAGTCTCGTAGCCCTTGAATGGCATGTATCCTTCTGTAATTTTCATAATTGTTTGTTTGATCATTTTGTTTTTCTTCCCTTAATCTTCACTAGAGTGATTCCCTTGCCCTGTCTTGTCTGTATCATACTGCCTTCATTGTCAACGAAATCCTGATTCTTGGACCAAGAGGTGTCTCCACCACGTCATCTTTAGTCTCAGCACACAGTCCTTTGATGATGTCCATACTCAGCTTGTCGGCATCCTTGTTTTTCAATGGCGAAGACTGTCCTTCGGGCAGAATGACATGGAGGGCAAGTTCACCGCCGTTTTCCGCATAACTTACCGTCAGTTCCACTCCACCCTTGAGCGGAGTAATCTGCAAGGTCTCCTCCACCAGGAGCAGAAGGTTCTGCTGACGCCGGTAGGGAATAAAATGCTTGGTGCAGAACTCTATGACCTTTGCGTTGAGGTCGTAAAGGTCGTAACGTGGTGACGCAATATCATACTTTAAGTTGATGATGCGCTGTATGAATGCCTTGGTGCGCTCCTTCTTCGGATGCCCGAATATCTCGTCGGGAGTGCCATCCTCGAATATCACGCCCTGATCCATATAGAATATCCTTGTGCTCACATCGTGGGCAAAGCGCATCTCATGGGTGACGATGAGCATCGTCATGCCTTTCTTGGCGAGCATGCGGATAACACCCAACACCTCGCTCACCATGGTAGGGTCAAGTGCGGAGGTCGGCTCGTCGAAGAGGATAATCTCCGGGTCCATGGCAAGGCAACGCGCGATGGCGATACGCTGTTTCTGACCTCCCGAAAGCTGCTTAGGATAGCAGTCTGCCTTGTCATCAAGTCCCACAAGTTCCAACAGTTCGTGAGCGCGCTTCTCAGATTCCTCCCTGCTCTTCTTGAGCAGTTTCATCGGTGCAAGACAGATGTTCTCGAGGATGGTGAGGTGGTCGAAGAGGTTGAACGACTGGAACACCATCCCCATCTTTCTGCGCAACTCGTTCACCTTGGCTCCGCGCGCCAGTATGTCCTGCCCGTCGATTATCACCTTTCCGCCTGTTGGCTGTTCCAGCAGGTTGAGGCAGCGCAGGAAGGTGCTCTTGCCTGTACCCGAAGGGCCGATGATGGAAATCACTTCTCCTTTTTCTATTGTTGCGGTCACGTTTTTCAGTACGTCGAGACCGTTGTCGTATGTCTTCCGCAGGTGTTCTATTGTTAAGAGGCTCATAAGTTATTTCCTGATTAGTTGGTTCAACAATGTTCCAAGTATCCATGCGCTTGCCATATAGATGAGGGCAACGATGATGAGTGGCGGGAAAGCGTCGAAGGTCTGCGAGCGTATGAGGTCGGATGCCTTCGTGATGTCCACCACGGCTATGTAGCCCACTACCGACGTGGATTTCAGCAGCGAGATAATCTCTCCCTTGTACATTGGCATCACACGTTTCACCGCCTGTGGCAATACTATATAGAAGAATGTTTGCGCGCGAGAGAAGCCCAAGGCAAGACCCGCCTCGGTCTGTCCGCGGTCGATACCCTCTATACCCGAGCGGAGCATCTCGCTGACGTATGCCGCAAGGTTGATGCCGAAGGCTATCACCGCTACGGTCACACCAGGCATGTCGAATGGCGCCAACACCACATAGTAGAGAATCATCAGCAACACCAATACGGGCAGTCCACGGATGATGCTGATGTAGGCCGAACCCATGCAGCTGAGCCAGCGGCGGCGGTTCATGCGAAGATAGCAGATGCCGAAACTCAGCAGGGTGCCGAGCAGTGTGGCGAAGAGCGTGATGACGATGGTCATCTCATAGCCGTCGAGTATCAGCTTGTAGCGGTTCTCAACCACGAGCGTACTGTATATTCCGTCGTAGACGGTGTTCCACAAGCCTTTCGACACATGCGTTTCTGCCTTGGCTTGGTTGATAGCCATAATCACCGTGGGTGAAGCGGCGTAAGGGTCGCTGAGCAACATGTTCTTGCGGCGTTCGGGTGTGTCGCATATGGCAGCCACTGCAATATCCACGAGTCCGCTCTGCAGTGCAGAGAGAAGTCCGTTGAAATTATAGGGTTTGATGTCCATGCTAAGATGTCGGCTGGCACAATAGCGTTTCATCATTTCAATTTCCAAGCCAACCCACTCTTCATTTCTTAGACTTCCCCATGGCTGATTGGCTCCGATGACACCAACCCTCAGCACGTTGTCTGACGGAGCTACATCCGTGACCGGAATCTTCACTTTCTCATCTCCTGCGACAAAATGGCGGCTCAGCAGGTCGAGATAGCCTTCATTCCTTGAGTCGGAGAGGAAAGAGTTGAAATCGGCACACAGTTCGGGCTTTGTCGGAGTCACTGCCGCCACAATGGGCCATGAGGTAACCGCGCTGTCTGACATTTCCAATCCTGGGCATTGCTTTGCTATGTCGGCGAAACAAGTGCCCTCATAAAGGACAGCGTCTACTTTCCGGGACTGCAATGCAACGAAGAGGTCGCTCGTAATGTCAAACCTGACGATTTCCGTTTCCCGGCAATTTTCTGCGGCATACAGGTCCTGTGCCGAGCCGGTCAGCGTGCCCATCTTCTTTCCCCTCAAGTCATCCAATGTCCAATCCTTGATGGGTTTTGTCTCCGCCTCTTGCTTTTTAGGCTGCTGCTGGCAAGCCGTGAGCACAAGCAAGAGAAGATAAAATAGTTTTTTCATTGTTTGTCTATATGTTTTAATGTTAATAATCAGAATCTAACCTCTTATTATTAAAACTAATTCCCTTTGGCTACTGGTGGCTGTCCGACGGACGCTGGTAGAGGCGAAGCCCGAAACGGGAGACGGAAGCCATGAGGTGGCAGAACACTTCGTCCTGGATGCGCTCGTAGATGGCCCATTCGGTGGTGTCGGTGAAGCAGTAGATTTCCAGCGGAAGTCCTTCGGGAGTGGGCTGCAGCTGGCGGACCAGAATCATGAAGTCATTGCGGATGTCTTCGCGGCGGCTCAGGTAGGAGAGGATATAGTTCCGGAAAGCATAGAGATTGACCAGTTCCGTTTCGGGGCTGGTCAATTCTTCAGCCATCCATCCTTCGGCGCAGAACCGTTGCTTTTCCTCCGGGGTGCAGAAACGGATGGTGTTCTGGTCGATGAACAAGGAGCGTTTGATGCGTCGTCCTCCGCTTTCCCACATGCCCCGCCAGTTCTGGTAGGAATCGCTCACCAGGAGATACGGCGGCAGGGTGGTGATGGTCTTGTCGAAATTCTGCACTTTGACGGTGGTGAGGGAGACTTCGAGCACGGTTCCGTCTGCCCCGTACTTCGACATGGTAATCCAGTCGCCCGGACGCAGCATATCATTGGCCGACAGCTGAATGCCGGCCACCAGTCCAAGGATACTGTCCTTGAAAATCAGCATCAGGATGGCGGCCGATGCACCCAGTCCGGCCAGGATGGTGGTGGCATCCTTGTCGAGCAATATGCTGATCATGAGAATGGCCCCGATGATGATGGCCAGCAGGTTAATCATCTGGTAAATTCCCTTCAGTGGCCGGTTCCGCAGTTTCTCGTGCTCGTTCGCCATCTCGTAGAGGGTGTTGAGGAACGCGCTGACCAGTCGGAGGGTAACGACAATAAGGTAGATGAGGCAGGCCTTTTGCAGAAGTTCCAGCACGACGGGCATTCCCGAGAAAGCAAACGGCAGCAGGATATACCACAGGATGGGCGGGATGAGCCGGCAGACACTGTTCATGAGCTGCTGGTTGAAGAGATAGTCGTCCCAAGTAGCCTTGGTCTTCGCCGTCAGCCGTTGGACAGTGGGAATCACGAGAAGACGGAACACTTTGGTAATGAGGTAAGAAAAGAGGAATACGCTGGCCACCAGTGCCAGTTGCGTGCTCCAGCTGATGTTCTCAGGATCCACTCCCGCGCTGCTGAGCCAGGAGCCGACTTGGGTCTTTATTTCGTCCATAGAGTGGGTGTGTTTGATGATTTCAAGCACAAATTTAGTAATATCGTCGAATTTTTACATGAGTTTCCCCATTTTTTTTTAATTTTGCACCATCAATTCAAATACGTTACAATAATATTTATAACTAACATTAAGACTATATGGGTGGTTTTTTCGGAACAGTTGCACAGGCTGAATGCGTGACCGACTTATTTTACGGTACAGATTATAACTCACATTTAGGTACCAAGCGAGGCGGCATGGCCACCTACGCAGAGGGGAAAGGATTTGTTCGTGCAATCCATAGTCTGGAAAGCTCTTATTTCCGCACCAAGTTCGAGTCGGAGCTCTCTACGTTTCAAGGGAAGGCAGGTATCGGTGTCATCAGTGATACGGATCCTCAGCCCATCATGATTAACTCCCACTTGGGCAAGTTTGCCATCGTCACGGTGGCCAAAATCAACAATCTGGAGGAACTGGCCAAGGAGTTGCTCGAACAGAACATGCATCTCTCGGAGATGAGTATGGGCAAGACCAATCCGACAGAGCTGGTGGCACTGCTCATCGTGCAAGGGAAAGATTTCGTGGACGGCATCGAACATGTCTTTGAGAAAATCAAAGGATCGTGTTCGATGCTGTTGCTTACAGAGGACGGCATCATCGTGGCCCGCGACAAATGGGGACGTACACCGATTGTCATCGGCAAGAAGGAAGGGGCGTATGCGGCGACCAGCGAGTCGAGCAGCTTGCCGAACCTGGATTATGAGATTGAGAAGTATGTGGGACCGGGTGAAATCATCCGTATGCGTGCGGACGGACTGGAGCAGTTGCGCAAGCCGAACGACAAGATGCAGATCTGTTCGTTCCTGTGGGTCTATTACGGATTCCCGGTGTCGTGCTACGAAGGGAAGAACGTGGAGGCGGTGCGTTTCGCCAGTGGCTACAAGATGGGACAGACCGACGAGTCGGAAGTAGATTGCGCCTGCGGCATTCCCGATTCGGGTGTGGGTATGGCCTTGGGCTATGCCGAAGGCAAGGGAATTCCTTATCACCGTGCCATCGCCAAATACACACCGACCTGGCCGCGCAGCTTCACGCCGAGCAACCAGGAGATGCGCTCGTTAGTGGCGAAGATGAAGCTGATTCCCAACCGGGCCATGCTGGAGGGCAAGCGGGTACTGTTCTGCGACGATTCCATCGTGCGCGGTACGCAGTTGCGTGACAATGTGAATGTGCTTTACGACTACGGAGCGAAGGAAGTCCACATGCGCATCGCCTGCCCGCCGCTGATCTACGGCTGTCCGTTCATCGGCTTCACGTCCTCGAAGAGCGATATGGAGCTGATTACGCGCCGCATCATCAAGGAAATCGAAGGGGACGAGAACGCCAAGCTGAAGGAATACGCCACGACGGATTCGCCGGAATACAAGGAACTGGTGGAGCGCATCCGTTCCCGTTTCGGACTGACTTCCCTGAAGTTCAATACGCTGGAAACGCTGGTAGAGGCCATCGGCCTGCCCAAGTGCAAGGTCTGCACCCACTGTTTCGACGGTTCCAGCTGTTTCTAAGCTGAGGTGAATCGCTGATACATACTATTTCGGATGAATGTGTCCGTCATCGGGCTGGTACGAACCGGTCCAATGGCGGACACATTCTCTTTCTTCTATTTGTTTCTGGTCCGTCATCCCCTCAGACCGTAGGATGTGTCTTTGTAAGCACCGGTAG
>SFDG01000105.1 GCA_004558305.1 Phocaeicola plebeius | reverse complement strand
ACCAATATGCTGACGGGAGCCGAGCGCAGCAAGACCTTGTGGGAGTTGGAAGACAAGCTCTCTTCTTTCTCCCACAAGCTCCGTCTGCTTTATCTCAGCATCCGCCATTATCGCATGAGTGACGTATGGAACCGCGCCACGGCGGGCATGATAGAGCGTGACAAACGCGAGATAGCCCTGCAGTCGTTGTCGCACTGGAAACGCTATGCCAAGGAGGTGGCCATCTATGGAGACTAAGCGCATGAGAAATACTGTCTATAGCATATTACTCGCCTTACTGGTATGGATGCTACCGAATGTGGCCCATGCCCAGATGGATCCTGTCCTGACGGGCATGATCATCGAATACACCAACAAGGCCAAGTCGCAGTACAACACCCAGTTGGAGACGATGGCCATGGAGACCGAAGGCCATGTGTGGCTGAACCAGGAGGTCAAGGAAACCAAGAACTTCCAGAAGCAGTTTGACGACTACTTGAGCTCGTTCCGCAATATCATCGCCTATGCCGCCCAGACCTACGGCTTCTACTACGAGGTCAACCACCTCTGCGAGAATATGGGCCGGCTGTCCGCACAGATTGGCGATGCGCCCGCCAATGCCATTGCTGTGGCACTCCACAACAAGCGCAACGACATCTACGTAAGCATCATCAACAAAAGCCTGGGCATCGTCAATACCATCCGTCAGGTGTGCATCGACAAGAAGATGACCGAGAAGCAGCGCATCGAACTGGTCTTCTCGATACGCCCACAGTTGAAAGACATGAACCGCCAGTTGGCCACGCTCACCAAACTCGTCAAGAGTACGAGCATGGGACTGGTATGGTACACAATAGAATATGGTGCCCTCCCACATCGGGCGGGCAAGGCAGGAGTCGTAGAAGACTGCCTGAACATCTGGAGAATAAACGCAAAGAATGTAAAACCAAAACGATAACGATATGGGATGGTTCTCATTAGTCACAAAGGTAGTCCCCAAGCTATGGCGGGGAGGCTCCAAGGTCACTTCGACCTTATGGAATGGCGGCACCAGTGTCGCAGGAGCAGGAACTAAGGTAGTCACGGCAGTAGCCAAGAACCCCAAGACCACGGTGGTAACAGGTGTCGCCGCCTATGCCGGTTGGGACAAACTCGCCAATCCTGACGAAAGTATCGGTACGGCTGTCGGCAAGACCTTGCGCGATGGCGTTGAAGGCGTAGGCGGTTTCGCCCACGATACGGTCAACGGCTTCACCGGCGAGAAAACTGTCGAGCAGGTCAGGGACACGGCCACATCTGTCGTCTCCGACCTGCAGGGAGCAGCCTCCGAAACCAAGGGACTGCTTGGCACCATCGGCGACTCACTCCGTGGTATCAGTTCTTTCCTCGGCAACCTCTTCGGCGGCAATGGCGGCAATATGTTCGGCAACTTCCTGAGCAACCTCACTTCGGGTAATATCTCCGGCTGGGGCATCGGTGCCTTGATTGCCGCCTCCTATATGATATTCGGTCGCACGGGACTGCTTGGCAAGATTGGCGGTGCGCTGATGGCGATGATGATGATTGGCAACAACTCCCAGCGTCAGACTCAGACCGCAACATTGGCCCAGGAGCGTTCACAGGAACAGTCGCAGGAGACACAACGCAACCTGCACAGGTAATATCAGTAATATCAGTAACATCAATGATACGAGAAATATGAGAAAGACATTATTACTCTTCGCAGCTATGGCAATGGCCAACCATGCCTTTGCCGACGGCATCACCGACGGTCTCGGTATGGCCGGTGACACCTTCTACAGTTATACTCCCTACGTTCAGACCTTGGGCTTTGTCCTGGCTTGCATCATCGGCATAGCCGGTGCTTTTGCCATCTATTATGCCATCGCCAACAATGACCGTAATGTCAAGAAGCGCATCCTCGCCTGGGGCGGCAGCTGCATCGCTATGCTCTGCATGACCATCGCCCTGCCCAAGTTCTTCGACTATCAGGAGTCAGGACTGCTTGCCGACGGCAGCGGTGCTACGGCTGGCAGCAATGGCCAGTTCGCTGGTGGCGACCGTTGGGGAACCATTGACTCGTCAATCCCCGGCTTCGATAATCCGAATTGGAGGCCCGATAGCCGTTTCGATGGCATTATCGGTTTTAATCCCATCACAAGACCTGGATGGGGAAACGCTGTTATAGTATCACCCAATTAACAGACAGCAATGGAATACAATCATACAATGAACCTCATTTCCCCGAGCGGCTATGCCATGCCGTTCGAGTTGCCTGAGTCCTGCCCTCTGGAAATCACTTTGGGTTATGGCAAACAGTCGCATCCTCTGACCGGCAAGGACTTCTTCCATCATGGTGTCGATTTCAAAGTCACACCACACACTTGGTTGAAAGCCCTTGCTACAGGTGTGGTCTCCGGTATTGCCAGTGACCGCCAGAAAGGCTTCAATATCACCGTCAACTACCGCAACTATGCCGCTAGTGACAACGGCAGTTTCGATGTGACGTATTCGCATATCAAGGAGGCCGTCTGCAATTTCGGCAAGAACGTCAAGGCCGGCGACAACATCGCTGTCTGCGACGATACGCTGCATATCGAGGTGCGCTTCAATGGCGAGGAGGTCAATCCTTTGGAGTTCCTGACGATGGTCAGAGACAATCTCGTGGTCAATTCCCAGACACAGATGCAGGGCAACAATCCCGAGATGGCTACGCTCGACTTCGATGTCCACACCCCTTACGACAGCCAGCAGGCAGAGATAGACCAGATGTACCAGCGTTTCTTCGGCAGGTATATGACCGACCTGCTCATGAACCGCTACAAGGTACCTGATGCCACCGAGACCCGCTTGCGTGACGTGTTGGCCGAAGGTGCCGACAGCGGAGCCTATTACGAACACGCACCCAGTATGCTCAACCCTTTAGGCTTGGGCGCAAGGAGTTTCGGACTCATCGGGCGCATCCAGGCCCTGCTCACCCATGACTTCCTGAACTACCTCGCCCTCATGCACGGAGTATTCCTCTCCAGCATGAGCGAACTCGATAAAAAAAAACTCTTGACCTCGCCATAGAAAGCCAGGGCATCATCGACCCGTTTGCCAATTTCGACTTCGACATCCAGAGCTTCGACATCCAGCGCACTGTCAGTGTCTATCCCGACAAGGACGGCATCGTATGGTGGACGAAGGCATGGTTCAACGGCAGGAAGAAAGGAGAACGGGCTATCGAGATCAACCGCCAACAGGCTATCAAGTTCATCAAGGACATCATCGATAAGGACGAGTGGCTGGAGGCCTACTTCCCCAAGCAGATGGAGGTGCTCCATGCCGCCCTTGCCCAGACACGAGAACAGGTCATCAATCAAATCCGTCAATCCATAGTATAACATCATGGCAGAAACAAAGCAACAGGACATCTTCACCACCAAGGTCAAGCCCGTCATGGACAGAGCCCGTGACGAGCTCAACCGCCGTCAGGCCGATGAGTTTCAGCGTCACAGCACCTCCATGGGTGCTATGATGGCATGTGCCGCCGGTCCCGACGGTGGTATGGCCGCCATGGATGCCTACAATTCCCGACTTTACTACATCGGCGAGTGGAACAGCAAGACCATGGACGACTATATCGCTATGGTCAAGGCTGAGTTGAAGAAACAGCACATCACCGTAGATGCCGCACTGGAGAAACGGATGATAGACCACCTCGTCGAGCAGCAGATTCCGAAATCCACCGCCGACTATCTACTCCGCAAGTCCGCCCAAGGCACCTTGTTCTATATCCCGCAGCGTGTGCGCCAGACCGCACTGGAGCAGCATATCGAAAAGGAGGCTGAGAAGAAATACACCCCCTCTTTCCTTGAGGAAGCCGCCGGCGCTATCGGTTCCTGGATCCTCAATGCCGCTTCCACAGCGGGAGCAGGTGGCTTCTTCGGCCAGCTCGCCGTAGATGTCGGCGTAGAGGTAACAGACCGCTACGCTCCTGGAAAGCAGGAGGACTACCTCAAGCAACAGAAGGCTATAGGCCAGCAGGAGGTCGCCGCCGCGGGTAAGAAGAAAGCCAATATCCCAGGTTGGATGATGACCCAGATGGGCTTCCGTGACTTGGTCTATGCCACTGACAAGCAATTGACTACCGCCGCATCATGGGCAGACAAAAATGCCAAACTCTACCGCGACAGGGTCAACCAAGCCCTCGAAGCCGGCCAGCGCACGGTGAAAGCCAGCGGAAAGACCACCTCGATGTCTGTAGCCGATGCCACCTTCCGTGCCATGCAGTACGAAGCCTTCTCCCGGGCTGTCAAGCAGGAGCAGACCAATCGCAAAAACGGCAAGGATGCCGTGCATTACTCCAATATCGCAGAAGCAGAACAACATCCAATGACGACACAAGGCAACATATCATCATCTGAGCAGCCCACTGAGCAGTCCACGCAACAGTCCACCGGCGACTACGGCGGCTGGAACACCCTCATGCAGTCCATAAGGCTGAATGGCATGGGTGATACGATGAACAACCTCGGTTTCACCTTGGCGATGCTCCCCGATATGCTCTTGGGAGTCTTCACCGGCAAGACCAAGTCCATCGGTCTGAACCAGCAGACCATGATG
Source organism: Phocaeicola plebeius (assembly GCA_004558305.1). Classification (GTDB taxonomy): domain Bacteria; phylum Bacteroidota; class Bacteroidia; order Bacteroidales; family Bacteroidaceae; genus Phocaeicola; species Phocaeicola plebeius_B. The sequence goes on along the minus strand of SFDG01000105.1, from coordinate 730 downwards.
CCATTGGCCGCCCTCGTCTGTGGCTCCTTTGTCAAGAACCCGCTCCTGAAGTGGCCGCTGATGCTCTATGGTGGTGCCAGCCTGTTCAACAGTATGGGCCAGGAAGCCCTGTCGGACTACCGCAACGAGCACCAGACCACTGCATCGGCAGGTCGCTACAAGCGTTATGCAGACGAAGAGGTGGACAACCGCATTACAAACCCGCAGATAGAAGGCAATGTTCTTCTGATGGATATTGACCATGTCCCTCGCATTGTCACTTTACCACAGACTGTGGTCGAAGCCTACAATGAAGGGGCACTAACCATCAACACCATTGCCAACCGCATCCTCGCCCGTGCCGACCAGATGAGCACCGGGCAGCAACGTTCAGTCGCTTCATCCGAACGGTATGAGCAGAGCCAGGAGCGTGAGCAGAGCCGAGGCATACGATAACGAACTAACATTTTTCATTCCCTTATTTTTCACCATTAAATGATACGATATTATGGCAGAAGAAACTATCCCCAAGAAATCGGGCGCAGAGCGACAGGCTGAGATCCTTGTCGCAGCCCTTGAAAGAGCAAGTCAGAATGGAGGTGTCCTCCTGAACAGTTCCCAAAAACTTGCTCCTCACTTTTATGACAAGCCTATGCGCATCACTCCCGCCAACGCCTTGATTATGGCGATGCACAGTGACCAGGGCGAGTTCAAGACCAACGGCTACACCATGTACAACGAGACCCACAAC
>SFDG01000028.1 GCA_004558305.1 Phocaeicola plebeius | reverse complement strand
CGAGTCAATCATCGCTACCGACCCGGTAAGGTCGCTCTTCCTCATGACCGTACCGACAATCACCACTTCATCCATGACCTGTCCTTCCTCAGTGAGATAAACTTTCATACCATCGACAGCTTTTACAATTTCCTCCTTCAGGCCGACGTAGGAAAATTTCAACTCACAGCCGTTGGGGACTGTAAGGGTGAACTTACCGTCGAGATCGGTAATGGTACCGTTACTCTCATTGCCTACTTCACGAACAGTGGCGCCAATAATGGTTTCGCCGTCACTTTTCGAATACACAGTACCTGTGATCTGCCGGGTCTGTGCCATGGCTACCGTTACTACCAGAAGTAACAACAGCGTGCTCAAGAACTGTTTGATTTTCATTGTTACGTTTAATTAGATTAATGTTAATGATATACTTCTCTTCATGCAATCCTGAAAACAATCTTTCTACCTTTCAAAAACTAAAACCTAAAGTTAACTGACTGGATCCTTTTCAACAATCTATCGCATAACCAAGCTTGTTTCGAACGATGACGCAAAGTTAGGCTACAAAAGAAACACTTGACCGCCGAATTAGACCTTGAGTAGCTTTCTGTTATGGATTTTTAAATGTATCCGATTGTATTTCAGTACAGTTATATTTCGTCCGATGAGCGGAAAAGTAGTTTCCTCTTACAATAAAATGACGGGGAAAATCTAAAAATATCGAGAAAGGACTTGGCTGTTTGACGAATTTGTACTACCTTCACGCACGAATATTCATAGCTATAGCAAGGTGGCACTTCCCTATGCTATGAGACCTTAATACTATAAAAACAACCCGTTATGAACCCAAGAATACCAGTTTGTCAACTGACTGCAAAATGCATCGTTTGCCTTGTATTGCTCATCGTTGCGTCGTGCTCCCATTCGAGGGAAAGCCGCTATGAAGAGCTCGACAAAGCCGTGGCTGAGAGGGAACAGTATATGCAAAAGAAAGAGGCCAATATCGCCAACCTGCAGCATCAGATTACCCCCAATATCAGTTTGGAGGCAAAATATCATATCTGCAACAGAATATTCGAAGAATACCTGGCCTATAAGGCTGACTCCGCACAGAAATACCTAAGCATTACAGCGGACATCGCCAGACGCATCGGCAACAGGGAGTATATCAACGACACGGAAATCAACCAATCGGCCTTGCTGTCCACATCGGGGGTCTTCGACAAAGCCGAAGCCATCCTGAAGAAGCTGGACAAGCGTACGTTTACCAACGACAATTACAGGAACTATTACGAAAGCTACCGTTGGCTGTACATTACATGGAATGCGTACTTGCGCGTTGAGGAAAACCTGGCCGAATATCAAGACAAGGTCATCGCCTACAATGATTCGATGCTGACCGTTGTGCCCCAGACGGACGTGGATTATCACTATTGGCTGGGAGAGCACTATTGGAACATCAAGGAATATGCAAAAGCCGAAGAACAATACCGAATCGGCATCAGCAAGATGTCGCCTCTTTCACGCAGGTATGCCAGCATCACCTGCTCCATGGCTTTCGCCTGCCACGAACAGAACAAAATGGAGGAGTTTGAGAAATACATGATTCTGTCGGCCATCGCCGACCAGAAAATCCCGCTGAAAGAGAACCTCGCCATGCAGGAACTGGCAGAATACCTTGCACAGAAAAACGATGTAGTCCGGGCCAACAGGTATCTGCTCTGCTCGTTGGAAGATGCCATTTTCTACAACAACCGACTGAGGCTGACACAGATTGCCAGAAAGTTCCCCGGCGTTGTCGTGAAATACCAGACCCATGAGGATCATATTCAGCAGATGCAGACGCTGATCATCACCATTGTGTGTCTGCTTACCGTTCTGCTGTTCGCCTTTGCATGGTACATCCTGCGCTACAACCGGATCCTCAAGGCACAGAGAAAGATCCGCATCCAATTGAACAAGGACCTGAACAGCCTGAATGAAGAATTGCAGTCTGCCAATCTGCAGCTGAAACGGACCAACCACATCCGGGAACAGTATGTGTCGCTGTTCATCGACCTATGTGCTGCATACATCGACAAATACAACAAATTCATCATCAGTGTCGAAAGAAAGGTCAAGGCTCATCAGACGGACGATATTCTGTCTGTCTTACATCAACACCGGATGAAAGACGCTGATACCAAGGAGTTTTTTCTGTACTTCGACAAAGCGTTCCTTACCCTTTACCCGACTTTTATCGACGAATTCAACAAACTGTTGTATCCCGACAAACAGATAGAGCCAAAGAAAGGAGAGCTCCTGACGAACGAGCTGAGGATTATGGCACTCATCCGTTTGGGGGTCAAAGACATACAGAAGATATCCACACTGTTGTTCTATACACCACAGACGATATACAATTACCGTTCTGCCATGAAAAACCGGGCCATAGACAAGGATAATTTTGACCAGAACGTAGAGACCATTTGCAATGTGCTTTCCTGATTAGGCACATAGTTACAGAGTTAGTCACGACATTTTTCTTGTGAGAGCAGGACATGTAACAGCTTTTTCCGTTCAGCCCAGGCTGAACGGTCAAGTAAGTTAACCTCAAGTGCCATTGAAGTTACCCTCGTCCACCGTTCAGCCTGGGCTGAACGATAATTGACGATACAATGACCTTGTAAAGGAAGGCGGTATCAAGCTCTCTGAATAATGCTTTCAGTCAGAGGAAGACACACATTTGACTCCGGATAGCTCAGGCAGGGTCCTTATTGTAGTTGTCCGTTTGTCTTTTCGGTCATTGTTCCCAGTTTTTGGGCATGCTGTTCGTCTTTGATATTCATGGCTGAATCTGCATGGAACAGCAAGTACTGCTGATAGAGCTGCTCGTGGATGGCATACCGGCCTTCCACATCGTGGCACCTGTCCAGCAGGTGTTTCAGGCTGTCCAGTTGCTGGTCTTTGCGCTTCAACACTTCTTCTTTGCGGAGGAGGTGGGCATCCAGTTGGTCATAGAGGCAGTCGTTCGCCCCTTGGCAGGACAGTAGTAGGACGGCTACTATCAGCACTACAATCGAATGATATTTCATAGAGAGCAAATTACTGGCAGCAAAGGTAGATATTTTCTTTGAAGTGGTTCTAATAGGATGCCCTATTTTTAGGGAAGCAACGTTCCTTTACGGAGATCACATTCTGTTTACCTTTATTTCAACGGTCACTGGGAAACCTTCGGCGGTATCAACTGGAAGGTAAACAAGTACCTCGACCTGGGCTGTACCGTGGTGAATTTCCTCAACCAGACCGGTGCTACCGGCACCATCAATGGGTCGGAACTCATCAGCAAGCAGGATGCCGGACAGTTTGCCGGAACGTATATGAGCGGTCACTACCTGCGTCCGTTTACCGTAGAATTCAGTGCTTCCTTGAAGTTCTGAACTGTCGGATGACTAATGAAACTCAAAAAAACAGTACCTTTACATTTACCTACAAAGAACCATTAACCATTTACCAATTCAACGAATTATGAAAAGAACATTGTTATCCATCGCCCTTTGCTGTCTGGGCATCTTGATGGTGAAAGCAGAAAAGACAGTCATTCGTATCGCCACACAGGCCAACGACCTGCTGCTGCAGGTGGGAGACAACGGCCGGCTGTATCAGACGTACTTCGGTGAACGCCTGGCCAACGGCAGTGACCTCCAGAACTTTGCCTGGAACGTGTATCCGGCTTCCGACGGGGCAGTGACCCGCCGGGGATGGGAAGTGTACAGCTGCTCGGGCAATGAAGACTATTTCGAACCGGCCCTTGCCATGCTGCACAACGACGGCAATCCCACTACCTATCTGTATTATGTCAGCCACGAGCAGAAGAACATCGAGGGAGGAACAGAAACCGTCATTCTCTTGCAGGACAAGCAGTACCCTGTCAGTGTGAAACTGCATTACGTGGCCTACACCCAGGAGAACGTAGTGAAGACCTGGAGCGAAATATCGCACCAGGAGAAGAAACCCGTCACCCTCTCGGCATACGCTTCGACGATGCTGTACTTCGGTGCCGACCGCTACTACCTGACCGAGTTCAGCTCCGACTGGGCACGCGAGGCACAGATGTCGAGCCAGCAGCTGCAGTTCGGAAAGAAGGTCATCGACACCAAGCTGGGATCGAGAGCTGCCATGCATACGCATCCCTTCTTCGAAGTGGGCATCGGCCAGCCCGTTCAGGAACAGCAGGGAGAAGTGCTGATGGGAACTTTGGGATGGACCGGCAACTTCCGCTTCACGTTCGAAATCGACAATGTGAACAATCTGCGCGTCATCCCCGGCATCAATCCGTATGCTTCCAACTACCAGCTGGCTCCTCATCAGGTGTTCACGACCCCCGAGTTCATCTTTACGCTCAGCCATAACGGTGCTGCACAAGGAAGCCGCAACCTGCAGGAATGGGCACGCAACTGGAGCCTGAAGGACGGCAAGGGCACGCGCATGACCTTGCTGAACAACTGGGAGAACACAGCTTTCGACTTTAACCAGCAGATCTTGGCCGACCTGATGAAGGAAGCCAAGAAACTGGGAGTAGATATGTTTCTGCTCGACGACGGATGGTTTGCCGACGGCAGCCACGAACGCAAGGACGATCATGCCGGACTGGGGGACTGGGACGTGAATCATGCCAAACTGCCGCAAGGCATTCCTGCCTTGTGCGATGCTGCCGATGCAGCCGGTGTTAAGTTCGGTATCTGGATTGAACCGGAAATGGTGAACCCCAACTCGGAACTCTTCGAGAAGCATCCCGACTGGGCCATCACCTTGCCCAACCGTGATACTTATTACTATCGGAATCAGCTGGTACTCGACCTGGCGAACCCTGCCGTACAGGACTATGTCTATGGCGTTGTCGAGACCATCCTGAAGACCGACTCCCGCATTGCTTTCTTCAAATGGGACTGCAACTCGCCCATTACCAACATCTATTCGCCGTACCTGAAGGACCGTCAGAGCCAGCTGTACATCGACCATGTGCGCGGTGTGTATAACGTGTTGAAGCGGGTGAAGGAAAACTATCCCAACGTGCCGATGATGCTGTGCTCTGGTGGTGGTGCCCGCTGTGACTACGAAGCCTTGAAGTACTTCACCGAGTTCTGGTGTTCCGACGACACCGACCCCATCGAACGCTGCTACATCCAGTGGGGCTTCAGCCAGTTCTTCCCCAGCAAGGCCATGTGTGCCCATGTCACTTCCTGGAACAAGCAGTCGTCGGTGAAGTTCCGTACCGATGTGGCTTCCATGTGTAAGCTGGGTTTCGATATTGGCCTGAAGGACTTGAATGAACAGGAAATCGCCTACTGCCAGACGGCTGTCGCCAACTGGAAACGCCTGCAGGGTGTCATCCTGGACGGCACACAATATCGCCTCGTCTCACCTTACGAAACCAACCACATGGCACTCAACTATGTATCGGCCGACCAACAGAAGGCAGTACTCTTCGCCTACGACCTGCATCCGCGTTTCAAGGAAATCCTGCGCAACGTGAAGCTGCAGGGACTGAATCCTGCCAGACAGTATCGGGTGAAGGAAATCAACCTGATGCCCGGCACCGCTTCTACGCTCGAAGCTGAAGGCAAGATCTATAGCGGTGACTACCTGATGAAGGTTGGACTGAACGCCTTCTCTTCCACACACATGAGCAGTCGTGTGATCGAATTGACCGCTTTAGGTGAAGGACGATAGCGTGCGGCTGGCTCACGTTCACATTACCTGCGTGTGCAGGTCAAGTCCATCGGCCTGTGTCCTCCCTGGCACTACGGGGTTGGCTATCCCGCCTGGTTCTTCGTGGACGAGGTGAAGGTGGAATAACAGAAAGAGCGGACAAGTATCTTAACATACTTGTCCGTTTATCTCAAGATACTTTGCCATTTATCTTTAGATACTTTTGACACACCCTCACTTCTTTGCGAGGAATCTGTCCGTCGGGATTAGCGGAGCCGTTTCATGGGAATCAGTCGCACGGTGCTGTTCAGTCCGGACGGAACGGGAGACCAGTCGTTGTAAGGAGTTGTCTGGTACTGGAGATTCACAACGTTGATTTCGTTGAAGATACGCCATTTCTCCCCTCTACGGTCCATGTCCGCGATACGGTTGGCCGGCAGGTTCGTTACGGCAATCTCGATGCGGTTGGTGCCGGGATGCAGGTAACGGCCTACTTTCAGTCGGAAAGGAACGGCCCATGCGGTACCCACCTCCTGGCCGTTGATCCGTACACGGGCACTTTCGCGCACATCTCCCAGGTCGAGCACCCATTCATCGGCTTCCAGGGCAGGAAGCGTGATTTCCGTCGTGTACAGGCCAGTACCCATTGTCGTGGTGGCATTCGGGATGTCCAGTTCGGTCCACGACTGGGGAGTGTCTATTTCGAAGGTGCCGTCGATAGCCGGCTGGCAGTCGGTAAAATGCAGCTGCCAGCCATGGTCGATGCTGAGGCTGAGAGGCTGTTCCTGCAGATAAGCCCACTTCGGAACAGTTGTGGCCAATGGCTGACGGAATGTCTGTACGATTACGCTCTCTCCGGAGTGCAGTTGCAGGTAGACCTGTGTTTTCCCCTCCTGCTGGCGCAAACGGGCTTTTCCTTTTTCTCCGGTCATCGGGTCAAAAATCATGGCTGCTTCTGCCGGAACTGCCAAGGTCATCCATCCGTCCACTCCTTTTTCCTGCAGGGAAGAGATAAAATAATGGTGTCCTTGGGGATGGCTGCGGCGGATGCATTTCAGTCCGGACTCCGTCTTCATTTGTTCAGGAACCACGCCGCTCTGCTGCAAGGTGGAGCGGTAGTCCGTGCCGCAAATCAATGTCCCTTTGCCGAACGGCGTGACCGTTGTCTGCTGGAAATCTACCGTGGGGAGCTGCTGTAGGCAGTTGCGGAAGGCGGTACGCCGTTTCTCCAGTTGCCCGAAGCCTGGAACATCCGTAGGATAGTTTTCGGTAAAGATGAGGGTGGCACCTTGTCGGGCCAGTTGGAGCAGATGCTTCAGAACGGCTGTCGGCATCCGTTGTACACCGGGGACAATCATCGCTTTGTAGGCCGTGCCGCCGGCTGTCACCAGTTGTCCGTCCTGACAGCGGGTTGTCTGAACGAAGGCATCCGAAATGTAGTCCATGTCGTAGCCGCAGTCGCTGATGGTGTTGACGGTCTGGATAAACTTGGGAGCCCGTCGGGCCATATCGTGAATGCTGAACAGTAACAGTCGGCCGGGTTGTTCTTCCCACATGTCGTAGACAGGGAGGTACACCAGAAAGTCATTGTCGGGTTGTCCGAACTGTAGGAACGACTGGCAGCGGGTGATGTATTGGAAGAAAGCCGGGGCATCGCGCCAGATGCTGTTGGTGGGCGACATGTCGATGGAGGCATAGAACTTCCATCCCGGCCATGCCGCTTCCCGAGGGCTGTAGGTCGTGCCGTGAAAGAACATGTGGTTGATGCCGGAGACGAACATCAGGTCCATGTCGGGTTTGCATTGCGACAACGAGGTACGGAAGTGCTCGGTCAGCCAGGTGAAGGTCTCGGACGATGTATAGGGCTTGCCGGAGATGTGGGCAGCCGATGAAGCATACTTCAGCATGGAGAGGTCGGAGTCGTTCTTGCGGGTGTGCAAAGTGTCCTGCCGCAATCCTTGGATGTGGAATTGGGACAGTCCGAAGCCCTCGCATTCGGGAATGTCTACGGCAGCATATACATCAATCAGATTCGCCGGAGAACCGTGTGCCTGGTTGCGGGTAAGGCTGCCGTGCCCGTGTGCCCAGGTTGTCCATTGGCGGGTAAAACGTTCCAGCAACAGGTCGGAAACGGTTTCCCGGTAGTCGCTGACGATGCGTGCCGCCTTTTCATCGCGTGGCTCCTGCAGGAACTCCGGGAAATGTTCTTCCAGCCGGTACCCCCTGCGGCGGGCGAACTCTTCCAGAAAGTCGGGGGTCCAGTCGGCCTGGTAGACTTCGTAGGAATCGTTGAAGAAGGTATGCGGATAGGCAGTCTGATGTTGCTGGAAGGCCTGGTCGAATCCAGACAGGTAATGCTTGACGGCATTCCGGTTGAGGTGGTCCATCACGTAGCCTTCTCCTCCGGGGGCAGCGCGTTTCACTTTCTGTAGCGTTTTGCCGACATGGAGCACGACGAGGTGCCAGTCGCCGGCAGGTGCCTTCCAGTGCAGTTGCCCGTCGCATACCTGAGACGTCAGGTCCCGACAGCGTCCGTTCTGATAGGCCATCACGCGGCTCAGTACGGCGAAGGGACGCTGTTTTTCGTCTTCCACTTCCAGGGGAAGGTCGATGACGCTCCCTCCTGTAATGTCGTATTCTCGGAAAAGGGCTTTCGTGGCCGCTTCTTCCAGCGGGACATTCGGTCCGCCAAAGGGCCATCCGGTACCGGTATTCATGTCGATTTCCAGTCCGAGGCGTTTCCCTTCTGTCTGGGTGTGCTGCAGCATCTCCATCCAGGGTGCACTGAGGAACGGCAGGTTATGGTCATCGTTCCCTTGTACGCCATAGATGGGGGTGATTTCCACTGCCCCCAGTCCGGCTTGGGCATAACGGTCGAGGTTATCGGTCAGGTTGGCCTTGTCGACGGCACTGCCAAGCCACCACCAGCGCGCACCGGGGCGTGCTTCGGGGGAGGCGGTCGGCCAGTCTTGTGCATACAGGCTGCTTCCTGTCAGCAGGAGGGCGAGCCACAAATATCGTTTGTTCATGAGTCTGTTCTTCTATCGTTAATGGTAAGTTTGTTCTGAAATGTTTCGTTGGAGGATGCCTTCCGCATCCTCGGTGACAAACAGCGGCCGTTCATCAGCTGTCTGGTAGTGGAAGTGGACATTGTCGAACGTGATGTTCCGTGCGTGGCGGACATAGAATCCTTTGGCAGGGATGGTGCCGAACATCCACGGTTCGGGATAGACCTTCTCTTGTTCGGGAACGACAGCAGGACAGTCGGCTGGGGTATATCCTCCCTGATGGTAAATGTGGATATCGCTCAAGGTGACATCTTCGATACAGGCACCGGGGATGCCGCTGATGATGGACGAGTAGCGGGAGTCGGCGTTGAAGACATTGACATGACTGATGAGGATGCGCCGCATACGGCCCACCGGTGTGCCTTCCGGACTCCGCAACCGGGCACCCAGGCGGAGGAAGATGGGGGAGTTCACAATGTCGCGCATGGTAATGTTGCTGATGACGATGTCTTCCAGCCAGCCGCCGTCCACGGTTTCCAGGGCCAGTCCCCTGCACCGCTCGAAGATGCAGTTGGTGATGGCGATGTTCTTGAAACCACCGCTTGATTCGGTGCCTAACTTGATACGCCCTGTCACGTAGCCGTGGTCGGGAGCCTGCGGTTCGTCTCGTTGCCAGGTGCAGTCGTATAGGGTTCCTTGGTCATAACCGCTCACGTAACAGTCGGAGATGGTCACGTTCTCGGTGTCCTTGAATTCGCCTAACCCATAGGAGGCCTTCAGGACAATGGCATCGTCCCAAGGGGAGTTGACGCTGCACTGGCTGATGCGGACATTCTTGCAACAGTCGATGTCGAATCCGTCGCGGTTCGTGTCCACGGTCAGGTTCTGGAGGCTCAGGTTGTCCACCCCGGTGGCCAGCAGGCCGAAGTGGCCGCAATGCAGCAGCTTGAAGTCCTTCAGGGTGATGTTCTTGCAGCATTTCAAGCTGATGGCCTTGTTGCCCACCCCTTTCAGGCGGCTTTCCTCTCGGGTCAGCCCTTTCCCGTAGATGATGCCGGGTCCGCTGATGGTGATGTCTTCCAGTCCGATGCCCCAGATGAGGGAGTTCTTCCAGTGGCTGTGTCCGAAGTCCTGATAGCGGTCGTGCTCGTTCGGTTCGGCTTCGTCGTAGCCGTCAGTGGCTGTCGGGAAAGCCGCTACGATGGTGGCTCCCTGTTCCAGGTAGAGGTGGACATGGCTGGCCAGCCGGATGGAGTAGCATGCATAGTCTCCGGCAGGAAAATACACGGTACCGCCTCCTTGGGCGGCGGCTTCCAGAATAGCTTGGTTGATGGCAGGAGTGTCGATGGTGTGTCCGTTGCCTGTGGCTCCGTAACGGGTCACATCATAGATCTTTGCTTGCGCGCTCCAGGCAAAAAGACAGAGGAGGAGTAATACATATTTCTTCATGGTTCAATCGGTTTTAGAAATGGGCATTAGTTTGAATTTTCGCAAGTAGGAGGCATTGCCGTACATGGTATGTTCGTCCGACAGGTTCCAGAAACCGTCCTTGTCAGTCGGAGAGGCATCCCAGTCGATGACCGCCCAGCTGAGGCCGATGTCTTTTCCGGCCTCCAGCAGGGTAGGCCGGGAGTATTGCGGACCGTCGGCTGCAGCGTGGTCGAAAGGAGTGATGTAAAACTCCAGCACCAGTGTACCGCCTTCGCCTTCCTGGAAATGATAGTCGTAGGCATAGTCGGCATAAGGAGGTTGTTTCAGCCACACTTGCGGTCCCCACAACATACACCAGTCTTTGCCGTGTGGCGGTGTGAAAATGTGGTAGTTTTGGGCATGGCAGCCGTGGAAATTGAACCAGGCCTGCCAGACATCCGTCGGAGCCGTGGGATGGAAGCGGTCGATGAACGGGCCGCCGGAGCAGTCGCCGTCTACGACCACTTCGAAGATATCCGTGTTCAACGTGTTCTCCGTAAACCTCCAGTAGTTATCGGTCGCCTCGTACAGGAAATAGAGCCGCTGTGTGGCTGCACTCCATCCCACTTTCACCCGTACTTGCAAGGTTTCCGGGGCCGGACGGAGATGTTTGCTTTCATCTTCCCGTAAGTCGGCTTCCGTCAGTACATAGTCTTCGGACACCCGCTTCCAGTCGTCGGCCTTTCCGTCCACAACGGGTTCCTCGCCTTCAGCAAACGGATAGACTTTATACTGTTGTGCTGCGGCAGGGACAGCCGTCAGGAACAGCGGGAGGAGAAGAAGAAGAAACCGCCGTCTCATTTCGCTTCTTTTTGAAAAAGGTTCGGGAGCAGGTAGTAGTTGTAGTCGGCCCGCTCGTTCTGGTGGTAGAAACAGAAGTAGAGCTTCTCGTCCGTGTCCCAGGGACAGCAGGAGGAGATGACCGGACTGTCCGTCTTCTTGCCCGATTCCCATAGCTGAAGGGGAGTGGTCTGCCGGTGGGCATCGCTCAGCCGGATGACGGAGGACAACGGGGCGATGCCGATGACGGTGCGCAGGGCCATTACCTTGCCATAGTAGACGAGGAACGCATTGCCTTCGATGCTGAATACATTGTCTGCGCAAGCGGCAGGGGCGATGACATTGTCGGCAGGAGGTGCCTGTATGGTCTCGTCGCAGGCTCCGAATGCCCAGCAGAGTTGCAGGGAATCGGGAAGTCCCTTGCCGCTGGCTTCTACGATGAAGCCTTGGGTGTCCGAGAGCGGAAGGACGGTGAGTCGTACTTCACCTCCTTTCCAAAGGTCATCGGTAATAGTAAAGTTCTGTTGGTGCTGCTTCACCCGACATTCGTCCAGCCAGCGGCTTTCAGTGCCGTTGACGATTCCGAGCCGGAAACTGCCGGCACCTTCCGGAAGGTGGAAGGGAAGTGTCTGGGCGCAGGAAATCCCGATGCTCAGCAGCATCAGGATTCCGGTCAAATGGATAGAGATACGGTTCATGTTGAAACGCTGTGAAGGGGTTGATACTGTTTTCACCGTCAGTTTCCGTCAGGCTTCTCGATTTCGGTAAACGGACTGTCGTCCCATTGGAACAGGGCTGCATCGTCCGGCCGCGCCGGGGAGAAGGGCACGTAGTCTGCCTGCAGCAAGTCCGCCAGCGGCAGCTGTACTTGTTTCATGCCTTCGATGACGCACTTGGCAATCTCATAGGCTCCGTACGGATTGAAATGGGTGTTGTCGGCGAAGTCACGTGTCTGTCCGGGGTAACTGCCGGCCGGGTAATGTACGAAGGCTTTTTTCGAGGCTTCCACTCCCATGGTTTCGTAGAACGTGCGGGTCATTTCGTTCAAGTCAATGAGGGGAACATTCTCTTTGGCCGCCAGCCAGCGCATGGCTTCCGGATAGTCCTCATGCGTGTCCTTGATGTGTCCCTGCTCGTCGAAACTCCGGCGTTGGGTAGGGGTCACCAGTACCGGTTGTACACCGCGGGCACGTGCCTCGTCAATGAAAGTTTTCAGACTGGTCATAAAGGAGTAGTAGGCCCCTTTCCCCGGTCCCTTCTGCTTCTGGTCGTTGTGCCCGAATTCCATGAAAAGGTAGTCGCCTGCCTTCATTTGGGTCAGTGCCTTCTGCAGCCGTCCGACAGCGATGAATGTATTGGCGCTCTCGCCCGATTCGGCATAATTGGCAAAGCAGACCTTGTCATTGAAAAAACGGGGAATCATCTGTCCCCAGCTGGCCCATGGCTCATTGTCCTGGTCGACGACCGTCGAGTTGCCGCAGAGGAAGACGGTGGGGACATCCTCTACCCGTTCGATGGTCAGCTGTGCCAGCCGGGGAGCCTTCCCGTTGAATTCCAGGGTCAGTTTGTCATCCCAGTTCAGTTTGAAGCGTTCGCGTGGCTTGATGCGTACTTCCTCCGTTTCATTGATACGGGTATTGCGCTTGTTGATGACGAAGGTCAGGGTTTTCCATTCCTTTTTCCGGGTGACGATGTGCTCATGGAACAGGCGGCGTGATTCTCCGCGTACCGTGGTTTCTCCGGCACTCTGGGCACTGCCGACGACGGCTGTGACCCGATAGTTGCCGTCGGGTACTTTCACAGAGAAGAAAAAAGGTGCCTGGCCTTGCTTTTCCGGTGACGGCTGCAGGTCATATCCATATCCTTTTTCTTCCGAATAGCGGTCGGATGGCAGTACCCGTATAGTCGCTGCTGCCGTTTTCCGGTCTGTCGAAAAATCGAAATGGTACGTTTGGGCGTTGAGGCCGCTGGCGGCCAACAGCCCGATAAGCATGCTGGTAAGTTTCATGATGGCTCTTGTATGTTTTTCTGGGGCTAAGGTACGGAGATTCTCTTGTATGCTCAATGGACAGATGTACATAAGCATGTACTATTGTATAAAATTCGAGGCCGGTGGACGATTTTCCATGTTTCTTGTCCGATTTCTTGCGGCTGCAGAACAGTGCTTTTTGTATTTTTGTCTGTTATCAATTCTATAGCTTTTAATATGCGAAAACAACTCACGACCGTATTGTGCGCCCTTGCCTTGTCTGGAGGGGGCTTTGCACAGCAGCGGTCTTGGTTCTCCGACCAAGACCTGACCTTGACCGGTGCCTATTATTATCCGGAGCACTGGGACGAAAGCCAGTGGGAACGTGACCTGAAACAGATGCACGAACTGGGTTTCGAGTTCACTCATTTTGCCGAATTTGCCTGGGCGCAGCTGGAGCCCGAAGAAGGGCACTATGATTTCGGCTGGCTGGACCGTGCGGTGGCACTGGCTGCCAAGCACGACTTGAAAGTCATTCTTTGTACGTCGACGGCCACACCGCCCGTGTGGTTAAGCCGTAAGTATCCGGAGATTCTCTTGTTGAAGGAAGACGGTACCCGTCTGGACCATGGGGCCCGACAGCATGCCTCCTTTGCCTCTCCACTTTATCGGGAACTGGCGTTCAAGATGATTGAAAAACTGGCAGAACGCTATGGGAACGATGCAAGGGTCATCGGCTGGCAGTTGGACAACGAGCCGGCTGTCCAGTTCGATTATAATCCGAAAGCGGAAGAGGCTTTCCGGGAGTTTCTGCGGAAGAAATACGCCGGTGACATCCGTGCCTTGAATGCGGCATGGGGCACCTCTTTCTGGAGCGAGACCTATGCCTCGTTTGATCAGATCACCTTGCCCAAGCGGTCGCAGCTGTTCATGAACCATCACCAGATACTGGATTACCATCGCTTTGCGGCGGGACAGACCAATGAGTTCCTGAACCAGCAATGCCTGCTCATCAAGAAGTATGCCCGCCACCAGTGGGTCACTACCAATTATATCCCTGCTTACGAGTCGGGGCACATCGGCGGCAGTCCCGACCTGGATTTCCTGAGTTATACCCGCTATATGGTGTATGGCGACAATGAGGGAATCGGCCGGAGGGGCTATCGGGTGGGTAATCCGTTGCGCATTGCCTTTGCCAACGATTTTTTCCGTCCGGTAACCGGTACATACGGTGTCATGGAACTCCAGCCCGGTCAGGTGAACTGGGGAAGCATCAACCCCCAGCCCTTGCCCGGAGCTGTCCGTCTGTGGCTGTGGAGCGTTTTTGCCGGGGGCAGTGACTTTGTCTGTACCTATCGCTACCGCCAGCCCTTGTATGGGACCGAGCAGTACCATTATGGAATTGTAGGCACTGATGGGGTGACCGTTACGCCTGGCGGTCGTGAGTACGAACAGTTTATGAAGGAAATCAGACAGCTGCGTGGGAAGGTGCCCGCCAAGGAAGTGAAGCCTGCCGACTATCTGGCCCGACGGGCGGCCATTCTCTATCATCCCGAAAATTCGTGGAGCATCGAGCAGCAGAAACAGAATGCCACCTGGAATACGATGGGACATATCGAGAAGTATTACCGGCCCCTGAAATCTTTTGGCGCACCGGTCGACTTCATTGGTGAAGACAAGGATTTCAATGCCTATCCTCTCTTGATTGCCCCTGCCTATCAGTTGGCCGACAAGGAACTGGTGGACCGGTGGACGGACTATGTAAAACAGGGTGGACACTTGGTACTGACCTGCCGTACGGCCCAGAAAGACCGTTTCGGACGATTGCCGGAAGCTCCTTTCGGATCCATGCTCACTGATCTGACCGGTAATGAAATGGAGTTCTACGACCTGTTGTTGCCTGACGAACCGGGTACGGTGGAGATGGAGGGCAATGCCTATTCATGGAACACTTGGGGGGAAATCCTCCGGCCGGGAGACGGTGTAGAGGTGTGGGCGACCTATCAGGACGAATTCTATGCCGGCAAGCCGGCTGTCACTACCCGCCGTCTGGGCAAAGGGTCAGTGACCTACGTGGGAGTGGACAGTACGGACGGAACGTTGGAGAGGGAAGTCTTGCGCAAGCTGTATGACCGCAGCGGCATTGGTATAATGGAACTTCCGTACGGGGTGACGCTGGAGTTCCGGAACGGATTGGGCATTGTGCTCAACTACCTGGACCGTCCTTACCATTTTGCATTGCCGAAGGGGGCCACTGCCGTAATCGGTGAGGAGGACATTCCTACCGCCGGCGTACTGGTCTTCCGTTTCTAAGTGCCAGAAGAAACAGCAAAAAAACGGAGGGCCTCTCACGAGGAACTCCGTTTTCCATACCTAACCTAAATTTTTACCTTAAAAAACAAAACATGTCTGTTCAGAAGGGTACTTGTTTCAGCGAAGTCGATAAATTTCCGTGCCGGCCAGCAGGAAACAGCCTACACCATAGTCCTCAAAGTCCGGCATCTTGTCGTAGGTGACCGGTTGGCTGTCCTTGGGCTCCTTGCCCGTACCCTGCACATAACCCAGAAAACCATTCTCGTGGACAGCCTCCTGTAACATGGCGTTCCATGCCTTGACCACAACGGGCAAGTATTCCTTGCGGTCGAGCAGTCCCTGACGGATGCCCCAGGCCATGCCATAGACAAAGAGGGAAGTGCCGCTGGTCTCCTTGCCGCCGAAGTTGGATTCGTCGTGCAGGCTGACGTTCCAGAACCCGTCGGCCCGTTGGCAAGCCTTCAGGGCACGGCTCATGGCAAGGAAGTCGTTCACGTAGTCCGTCCGGTGCTTTTCATTGGCCGGGAGTTCGTTCATGACCCGTACCAATGCAGCATATACCCAGCCGTTGCCCCGGCTCCAATAGCAATTCTTTCCATTTGGCTCCTTATAGGGAGGGTCAAAATCCTGGTCGCGCCACCACAGCCCTTCCTTGGCATTATACATACCGTTTTCTCCATGCTCGTTGCGCGTGTAGGCATACATCTCCCACATCTTGTCGAAGTAGTTCTGTTCGCCGGTCACAGCTCCCAGTTTGGCCAATACCGGCATTCCCATCTGTACGGCGTCAATCCACCACCAGTCGTTTACCTGTGGCGTGTTCACCAGCATGTCTGCATTCACCTTGGCCTGCTGGATCATTTTCCAGTCGCGGGAAATGCGATACATATCAATGTAAGTCTGGCTGCAGCAGTAGTCGTCTGCATCGCGTGTTGTCGTTCCGTTGCGCGGTGTCCACTTGTGGGCTTCTCCCCAGTCGTACATATAATCATAGTAGGATTGGAGAGGATAAATCTTATAGAGTTCCATCAGTCCTTCGTAGTACACGGCGCGGGTCCACAGGCTGCTGGGACGCATCTTCTTGACGAAGGTCGGCATTCCCGCATCCGGCCATTTCTTCATGAACTGCTCGTTCACTTTCACCAGCGTGTTCAGTGTCTGTTTCTGGTCAGGCACTTCTTGTGCTTTCGGCATTCCCATTCCCCAAAGGGCCAACAGGACAGTCAGTATTAAATTCTTCTTCATGCAAATGATAAGATTAAAGTTTTACGATGGCAAAAATAGGCAGATTTACCGGGTAGCAGGATGGAGATATGTACAAAAAAACTTTATTATCATTCATGGTGAAAAGTTTTTGACCCCGTGGCGAGTTTTTCCATGCTTCTCGTACGATTCTACCTGACCCCACCCGAAAAGCTGCCCTATCTTTGCCCCTCGGAAACGGGAAGCTGTTCTTCCCGGTCAGCGAGATTTAATTATTTACTTTTGTATAACTTAATAATGAAAGTATGAAAGGCAACAAAAATTCCACTTTGTTGAGCTGCATGGGTAATCTCCAGCGGCTGTTTTTCGTAGCTTTGTTGGCTGTGCTGGCGATAGGAGCCACGGCACAGAACAAAACTGTATCGGGTACCGTACTTGACAAGGCCGGCGAATCGGTCATCGGTGCCAGTGTGTTAGTGAAAGGTACTACCAATGGTACCATTACCGATTTCGACGGTAAATTCACCCTCTCGAACGTTCCGGCGAACGGAACCATTGAAATCAGTTTCGTCGGTTACAAGACGGTGGACATTCCCGTCAAGGGACAAACGACACTCCAGGTGACTTTGGAAGAAGACACCGAAACATTGGATGAAGTAGTGGTGGTCGGTTACGGTATCCAGAAGAAAAGCGACGTGACCGGTGCCATGGCCCGTGTCGGTGAGAAGGAACTGAAGGCCATGCCGGTGAAGAATGCCCTGGAAGGTATGCAGGGTAAGACGGCCGGTGTGGACATCACCTCCAGCCAGCGACCCGGTGAAGTGGGTGGCATCAACATCCGTGGTGTCCGCTCCATCAATGCCGAGCAAGGTCCGTTGTATGTGGTGGACGGAATGATTATCCAGAACGGCGGTATCGAAAACATCAACCCCAGCGACATCGAGTCCATTGACATCCTGAAGGATGCTTCCGCAACAGCTATCTATGGTTCGCGCGGTGCCAACGGTGTCATCCTGGTCACTACCAAGAAAGGTAAGGAAGGAAAGGTCAGCCTGAATTATGCAGGAACGGTGACTTTCGAAACCTTGCACAATGTGACCGAAATGATGTCGGCCAGCGAATGGCTGGACTATGCCCGCCTGGCCAAGTACAACATGGGCTCCTACAACAAAGGAGCGGCTACGGCGGCTCCCGACTATGCTGCCGACAAGGCCGCTTTCGGTAGTGTAGACGCTTCATGGGCCAATATCGAGCAGGCATGGGCCGGCGGTACGTACGATGCCTCGAAGGTAGGCTCATACGACTGGGCTTCCCACGGCAAGCAGACGGGTATCACCCACGAACATACCCTGAGTGCTTCGGGCGGTTCCGACAAGTTCCAGGGTTACGCTTCATTCGGTTACTTGAACCAGAAAGGCACGCAGCCGGGCCAGAGCTACGAGCGTTTCACCCTCAAGACTTCTTTCGACATCACTCCGCTTCCTTATTTCAAGATGGGAGCCACCATGAACGGCTCGTATGCCGACCAGGACTATGGCTACAGTTTTACCAAGTCCGTGACCGGTGCGGGCGACCTCTATGGTGCCTTGCGCTCCATGCTGCCTTGGACCATGCCCTACGATGCCAACGGTGACTATATCCGCAATCCGAACGGCGACGTGAACATCATCAACCCTATCCGCGAACTGGATTACAACACTAACCAGCGCCGTACCTTCCGTGTCAATGCCAGTATGTATGCCCAGGTGGACTTCGGCAAGCTCTGGAGCCAGCTGGACGGTTTGAGCTACCGCATTCAGTTCGGTCCGGAATTCCAGTACTACACGCTGGGTATTGCCAATGCGGCCGGCGGCATCAACGGTGACGGCAACAACGGTGCCGAATACAAGAACGACCAGAAGCGCTCGTGGACACTCGATAACCTGGTGTACTACAACAAGCGTTTCAACGACAGCCACAACCTGGGACTGACCTTGATGCAGAGTGCTTCGAAGTACCACTACGAAATGGGCGATATGAAGGCGACCAATGTTGCTTCGCAGAAGGAACTGTGGTACAACCTGGCTTCGGCCGGTACACTGAGCGCCTTTGGTACCGGACTCACCGAAAAACAGATGACTTCGTACATGGTCCGTGCCAACTATGGCTACAAGGACAAGTATTTGCTGACTGCCTCTATGCGTTGGGACGGTGCCTCTCAGTTGGCCGACGGACATAAATGGGCCAGCTTCCCCTCTGCCGCCTTGGCTTGGCGTGTCGACCAGGAAGACTTCATGAAGGAAGCCACTTGGATCAACCAGTTGAAGCTCCGCCTCGGTATGGGTATCACGGGTAACGCCGCCATCTCTGCCTATGCCACCAAGGGTGCCATTCAAGGGGCCTACTACGAATGGGGAGCCACCGATCCGGCATTAGGATATGTGCCCTCCGACCCGTCTGCCAAGACCCCGAACAAGATGGCCAATCCCGACCTGACCTGGGAAAAGACCACGCAGTACAACATCGGTATCGACTATGGCTTCCTGAACAACCGCATCAGCGGTAGCATCGATGCCTATAAGACCAAGACCAAGGACTTGCTGTTGGCCATGAGCATTCCTTCACTGACCGGTTATACATCCACTTATGCCAATGTCGGAAAGACCTCCGGTTGGGGTATCGACCTCCAGTTGAATGCCGTTCCGGTACAGACCAAGGATTTCAGCTGGAACACGACCGTCACTTGGTCCATGGACCGCAACCAGATTGACGAACTGGCCAACGGACGTACGGAAGACGTGAACAACCGCTGGTTTGTCGGCGAAGAAATCGGTGTATATTATGATTATGTGTACGACGGCATCTGGAAATCTTCCGAAGCCGATGAGGCAGCCAAGTACGGACGCAAGCCCGGACAGATCAAGGTGAAGGACCTGAACGGAGACGGTAAGATTGACGCTTCGAACGACCGTCAGATTGTCGGCAAGGTACGCCCCCGCTGGACCGGTGGCTGGAACAATACGTTCAGCTACAAGAACCTGGAACTCTCGTGCTTCATCATCTCCCGTTGGGGCTTCGATGTTCCGCAGGGAGCAGCCACCTTGGATGGCCGCTACATGCAGCGCCGTCTGGACTATTGGGTAGCCAATACGAACGAAAATGCCGAATACTATTCGCCGGGTTCCAATGGTGAGGCAGCCGATACCTACAGCTCGTCCATGAACTATCAGGACGGTTCGTACATCAAGATGCGCAACATTTCGCTGGGCTATAACTTCACCCCGAAACAGCTGAAGAATACCGGACTGGGGACCCTGAAGGTATACGTGCAGGCCATGAACCCCTTCACCCTCTACAAGGCAACCGACTGGCTCGACACGGACCTGCTCAACTATGACAACAACACCCGGACCTTCGGTTCTTCCACTACGCTGAAGAGCTTCGTCATTGGTGTGAATATCGGATTCTAATAACAAAGAAAGGAGAACAATATGAAATTCAATAGCATAATCTATGCCACAACGCTGGCAGCCATGATGGGCGGTACCCTTGCTTCGTGCAGCGAGTCGTTCCTGGACGAAGAATTGAAGACCGAATACAGTACCGATTATTTCAAGACACCCGAAGGACTGGACGACCTGGTGACCGGTGCCTATCAGAAACTGAAATTCAAGTTCAACTATATTTGGGCCATCGAATGCCACAACATGGGAGTGGACGAGTTTACCGATGCCAACAACACCATGCCGGCATGGAACCACTACGGACAGAGCCTGAATTCCGGAGAAACCGGGGCCAACCAACCGATGTGGGACAACTATTATGGACTGGTGGAACCGGCCAATCTGATCATTGCGAACGTTCCGCAGTACTACAACCAGAGCAGTGCCACCTACAACACCCGCTTGGGCGAAGGCTATTTCCTTCGGGCCTATGCCTACTTTGAACTGGTGAAGCAGTTCGGAGGAGTGCCCCTTAAACTGGCGCCTTCCAGCGGAGTGGAAACCTACTTTACCCGCAACAGTGAAGAGGAAGTCTACCAGCAGATCATCGCCGACCTGGAAGAAGCCTATCGCCTGTTGCCGGAGAAGCCGGAAATCACGGGCCGCATCACCAAGTCGGCGGCTGCCCATTTCCTGGCAAAGGCCCATCTGTTCCGTGCTTCCGAACTCTACAGTGGCTGGAACAGCAGTTACGTGGCTGCCGACCTGGATGCGGTCATCAAGTACGGACAGGAGGTAGTGGCTGCCCATCCGCTGTGCAACGACTATGTGGAGTTGTGGGATTACCAGAAACCCAACTCGACCAACGAGAATGTCAGCGAGGTGGTGTTGGCTGCCCAGTTCTCGAACGACGAAGCCACTTGGGGACGCTTCGGAAACCAGCTGCACCTGTATTATCCTTCCGTTTACCAGGACATGAAGGGCACCAAGCGTGATATTTCCGGTGGCCGTGAGTTTTCGTATGTCAGTGCCACGGAATACACGATGGAGGTATTCGACCGCGTCAACGACTCCCGCTTCTGGAAATCCTTCATCACCTGCTACGGATCGAACAACACGGCCGGTGCTCCTACTTGGACGGCAGAAGACATCGCGAGCGGTAAGGCTCCTGCCGGCGTCCAGGCAGGCGACAAACGTTTCGTAGCTGGTCAGATCGGTATCAAGTACATTGTCAACAATCCGGGAGACACGCGCTTCGAGAACTTCGAAGTGGGAGGTGCCGATGTGAAGGCCTTGAAGAACGGTACCATCTGTGCTCCGCATACTTTCGTCCGCTATTTCAAGGGCGAAGCCCAGAACTGGAATACGGATATCAACAACACTACGGGTAACTATTACGGCATTGTGCCTCACAAGCGTTCGGTGGCCCTGTCGAAGTTCCGCGACGGCTACCGTAACTCCATCGCTTCCCAGTTCGGTACACGCGACGGCATCATCGCCCGTTCGGCCGACGATGTGCTGATGATTGCCGAAGCCTATATCCGCAAAGGGGAATCCAGCTATCCGCAGGCCATCGAATGGATCAACAAGCTGCGCCAGCGTGCCGGTTATGCCGAAGGCGAAGATCGCAGTGTGAATGTCGATGGCGGTCAGGCCTACAAGAACAATGCGTACTGCTCGGGCAAGGGGGGCGGCTATTCTGCCGATGGTGCCATCTATTCGGATGCCAACACTTACTATGAGTCGAACAATATGGAAGGACAGGAAACCACTGCCTCCACCAAGTCGGTCATGACGCTCAACAGTGTGGCCGATGTGTATAACTCGCCGACCGATGCGCTGATTTATCAGAAGCTGGGCTGCAGCAGCAATGCCGAGAAAATGATGTGCTTCTTGCTCAACGAACGTACCCGCGAATTGTGTGGTGAACTGTATCGTTGGGAAGACTTGGCCCGTACCAAGACCTTGGATGCCCGTTGGAAGGCTTTCAACGACGGTGTCAGCCGCGGCTTGGGAACATTCAGTGCGTCTACTCACTATTATCGTCCCATCCCGCAGTCCTTCTTGGATGGTATCACCAACGAGAACGGTGCGGCACTGAGCAACGACGAAAAGCAGCAGATGCAGAATCCCGGCTATTGATGTCCCTGCATGAAGGGCATTGAGTAAGTGGAACACAAAGAAACAAAGCAACGAAAAATCATTTACTGGTGACTATCTGGACCTTTGTTTCTTTGTGTTCTACTTTTTTTTATTAACTATTCTTTTTGTTCATCTTCCAACGAAAAACACTTGAACGAATGAAAAAAATGTATGGATGCCTGCTCCTGGCAGCAGGCTTGAGCATAGGAGTCCAGGCCCAGCACCCGGTGGCCGGACCGATGAAAGATGTGAACCAAGTTATTGACAATACACTCGACAGTCTGAATATCGCCCGATCGGCACGCCCTGTAGCCGGTTCTACGCGCAAAGGAGACCATCCGGTCCTGTTCTTGGTGGGCAATTCCACCATGCGGACAGGAACGCTGGGCAATGGAAACAACGGCCAGTGGGGCTGGGGCTTCCTGGCCCATGAATACTTCGATGAGGATAAGATTACGGTCGAGAACCATGCCTTGGGAGGGACGAGCAGCCGTACCTTCTACAACCGGTTGTGGCCCGATGTGCTGAAAGGCATCCGCAAAGGCGACTGGGTCATCATTGAACTGGGGCATAACGACAACGGCCCTTACGACAGCGGGCGTGCCCGTGCTTCGATTCCGGGCATCGGAAAGGAATCCATTGATGTGACCATTCAGGAGACTGGGGTACAGGAAACGGTCTATACCTACGGGGAGTACATGCGCCGCTTCATTGCCGATGTGAAGGCAAAAGGGGCTACTCCCATCTTGATGTCCCTCACTCCTCGCAATGCGTGGGAGGATGCCGACAGTACGGTCATTACCCGTGTCAACGAGACGTTCGGGCTGTGGGCCAAACAGGTAGCCAAGAAGGCGAAAGTGCCTTTCATCGACCTGAATACCATTGCAGCCGACAAGTTCGAGAAATTCGGAAAGGAAAAGGTGAAGACCCTGTTTTACCTCGACCGTATTCATACCAGTATTTTCGGAGCCAGGGTTCATGCCGAGTCTGCCATCGAAGGAATCCGAGCCTGCAAGGGACTGGAACTGGCCAAGTACCTCAAGCCGCAGTCCCGCGATACCGTGACGGGCGCTTCGCGGCGGCCGGGCTGTCCGGTGTTGTTCACCATCGGGGACAGTACGGTGAGGAATTTCGACAACGACCCCGATGGCATGTGGGGATGGGGCAGTGTCATCCAGGACCTGTTCGATACCAGCCGCATCTCGGTGGAGAACCGGGCCAAGGCCGGCCGCAGTGCCCGTACCTATCTGGAGGAAGGCCGATGGGACTCTGTCTACCATGCCTTGCAGCCGGGCGATTTCGTGCTGATGCAGTTCGGGCACAACGATGCCGGCGACATCCATACCGGAAAAGCCCGTGCAGAACTGCCGGGAGCAGGGTACGACAGCAAGGTCTTCAAGATGGAGGCGACGGGCGAATACAAGGTCATCTATTCGTTCGGCTGGTACCTGCGCAAGTTCATCATGGATGCCAAGGAGAAAGGGGCCATCCCCATTGTCCTGAGCCATACTCCGCGCAATATTTTCGATGACGGAAAGATTCAGCGGAACACGGCATCGTTCGGCCGGTGGTCGGAGGAGGCCGCCCGTCAGGCCGGTGCCTATTTCATCGACCTGAACCGGATTTCGGCCGACAAGCTCCAGCAGATGGGATACGAACAGGGGCTGAAGGTCGTGGCGGAATATTTCAACCATGACCATACCCACACTTCCTTGAAAGGGGCCCGGCTCAATGCCGAAAGCATCGCTGAAGGACTGAAGGCCAGTGACTGTCCGTTGAAAGGTTATTTGAAATGAACGTTCAGCCCGATTACGCTGCAGAACCAGCGATTTTTTGAGACCATAAAGGGAAAAGGCGGACGAATAACCATCGATTCGGATAATTTTATAGGAGTTGTTCGTCGCCGATTCTGTATTTTTGTACTAACTGAAAAAAAATGATGAGTGATGAAAAGACAATCGATGTTGGCGATGCTGGTGGGTTGGATGTCCATAGCGGTCGCCTGGGCACAGCCGGCCTACAATACCTCCCGTCTGCAGCAGGAACGCTTGGGACGGGGAGTCGTAGCGGTTCGCCAGAATGACGGAGAAGTGATGGTCAGTTGGCGCTACCTGTCTGCCGACCCCGTGCAGACCGCTTTCGATGTGTACCGCAACGGGGAAAAGATAGCCCATGTGCCGCATACGGCCGGGACCTGGTATTGCGACCCGTATGCCGGAACGGAACCGGCGGTCTATACGGTCGAACCGATGGTAGACGGGAAGAAAGTTGAGGGACAACCGGCCGGTAGCTTTACCCTGCCGGCAGCCGCGCCATGCGGCTATCTCTCGATTCCCTTGGACCGCCCGGCCGACGGGGTGACACCGGCGGGAGACACGTATTCCTATCACGCCAATGATGCGTCCGTCGGGGATGTGGACGGCGACGGCTCCTACGAGATTATCTTGAAGTGGGACCCCAGCAATGCCCACGACAATGCCCACGATGGCTATACCGGTCCTGTGTATATGGATTGCTACCGCCTGACTGGTGAACGGTTGTGGCGGATAGACTTAGGACGGAACATCCGGGCCGGTGCCCACTATACCCAGTTCATGGTCTTCGACCTGGACGGGGACAACAAGGCGGAGGTTGTGATGAAGACGGCCGATGGGACGGTGGACGGGACCGGACGGGTCATCGGGGATGCGGCTGCCGATTACCGTGAGCCGGGAGACCCGGCCGCCCAGCGTGGAGGAGATTTCCCGGCAGGCGACCCGAGAGGAAAGGGAGGACCCAATGATCCGCCCCGCAACCAAGGCCGTATCTTGACCGGTCCGGAGTACCTGACGGTCTTTAACGGGGAAACGGGAGCAGCCATGCAGACCATTGATTACCTGCCGCCCCGTGGAAACCTGGAGGCCTGGGGAGATCCGCGTGCCAACCGCAGCGACCGTTTCCTGGCGTGTGTGGCCTATCTCGACGGACAACATCCCAGTGTGGTGATGTGCCGTGGCTATTATACACGTACCGTACTGGCAGCATTCGATTGGGACGGGAAAAACCTGCAGCAGCGCTGGATGTTCGACAGCGACCTTCCCGGCGGGGAGGAGTATGCCGGCCAAGGCAACCACAACCTGCGGGTGGCGGATGTGGACGGCGATGGCTGTGATGAAATCGTCTATGGCTCCTGTACCTTCGACCACGATGGAAAGGGGTTGTATTCGACCCGGATGGGACACGGGGATGCCCTGCATCTGACCCGCTTCTCGCCGGAACTGGAGGGGCTGCAAGTATGGGCGTGCCATGAAAACCGCAAGGACGGTTCCACGTTCCGGGATGCTGCAACGGGGAAAGTGCTTTTCCAGCTGCCCGACAAAACCGATGTAGGCCGTTGCATGGCGGCCGACATTGACCCGACCTCTCCGGGGGTGGAAATGTGGTCGTTGGCATCGGGCGGTGTCCGGAACTGGAAAGGGGAGGTCGTGAAGGCCGAGGTGCAGGGACTGTCCTACAATATGGCAGTCTGGTGGGACGGTGACCTGCTGCGCGAGTTGCTCGACAAGGACCGCATCACCAAGTATAATTGGAAGACGGGTAGCTGCGAGCCGGTGCTGGTCTTTGAAGGGGCCACTTGGAACAACGGTACGAAGGGGACTCCTTGCCTGCAGGCAGACATCATCGGCGACTGGCGCGAGGAAGTGCTGGTACGCTCGGCCGACGATGCTTCTTTGCGGCTCTATGTGTCACCGATACCGACCGCCTATCGTTTCCATACGTTCCTGGAAGACCCGGTGTACCGTATCAGCGTGGCCACCCAGAATGTGGCCTACAACCAGCCTACACAGCCCGGATTCTATTTCGGCCCGGAACTGAAAGGAGCATTTAGGGGAACAATCATCAAATAAACCATACGATATGAATGCAAGAACACTTACCCTGATGGGAGCTTTCCTGCTGGCGGCAACTTCCGGCACGATGGCGCAGAAGAAGCAAGTTGCCAATGACTCGAATACGCCGCTGCACTTGCTGCAGCCCGACTACAAGGTGCCTTACGGCGTTCAGACGGTAGACGAGGTGAAGAAAGACATGGACCGTGTGCTCCGGTACCTGGAACAGCAGACACCGACCCGCGTCGTGGACAAGAAGACGGGAAAGGTCATTACTGACTATTCCCAGATCAATTCCGACGCCCAGTTCGAGCGGGGAGCCTTCCGCCTGGCCAGCTATGAATGGGGAGTCACCTATTCGGCCATGTTGGCTGCTGCGGAGGCCACTGGTGACCCTGCTTACCGCACGTATGTAACCGACCGTTTCCGCTTCATCGCCGAGGTGGCCCCGCATTTCCGCCGTGTGCTGGAGCAGTCGGGGGAGATTGATCCGCAACTCCGG
Source organism: Phocaeicola plebeius (assembly GCA_004558305.1). GTDB lineage: Bacteria > Bacteroidota > Bacteroidia > Bacteroidales > Bacteroidaceae > Phocaeicola > Phocaeicola plebeius_B. The sequence goes on along the minus strand of SFDG01000028.1, from coordinate 1,628 downwards.
CAGATTCTCTCCCCGAAGGCCCTCGATGATGCCGGTGCCGTCTGTGCTGCCATGATCAAGGTGCAGGCACAAGACCCTTCAATGAACCTGATGCCGCTCATTGACAATTATATGGATTTCATCATGAACAAGGAATACCGGTTGGCCGACGGTACTTTTGCCCGTACGCGACCGCAGCACAATACGTTGTGGCTGGACGATATGTTCATGGGCATTCCCCCGGTGGCAGGCTATTCCCGGTTGGCCGGCGAGCAGCAGGGCAAGTATTTGGCGGAAGCCGTTCGCCAGGTGCTGCAGTTTGCCGACCGCATGTGGGTTCCCGAAAAGAAACTGTTCCGCCACGGATGGGTGGAAGAAATGAGCGACCATCCGGCCTTCCACTGGGGGCGTGCCAACGGATGGGCCTTGCTGACGCTCTGCGAAGTGCTGGATGTATTGCCGGAGGACTATCCGCAGCGAGACAAGTTGCTGCAGCTGTTCCGCGAGCACGTACGGGGACTGGCTGCGCTGCAGAGTGGCGAAGGGTTCTGGCACCAGTTGGTCGACCGGAACGATTCGTACCTGGAAACTTCGGCAACGGCCATTTATGTCTATTGTTTTGCCCATGCCATCAACAAGGGATGGATCGATGCACTGGCTTATGGACCTGTCGTTCAGTTGGGTTGGCACGCTGTGGCCAGCCAGATCAACGAACAAGGCCAGGTAGACGGTACGTGTGTCGGCACCGGTATGGGTTTTGACCCTGCGTTCTACTACTACCGTCCGGTGAATGTCTACGCTGCCCATGGCTACGGTCCGGTCATCTGGGCCGGTGCAGAGATGATCAATCTGTTGAATCGTCAGCATCCCAAGATGAACGACAGTGCCGTACAGTTCTATCACAACGAGCAACAGACCACTGAGCCGATTTTCCATGTGCGATAAGGCAAATGGGAAACAACTGAAAAGAAATGTTCAACATCAACCATACTAACAGAAAACCATGAAAAGAGAAGCTTTTAAGATGTTCTTGAAGCCCGGCTTCGAGAAAGAATACGAGAAACGTCATGCAGCCATCTGGCCGGAACTGAAGAAGATGTTGTCCGACGGAGGTGTCTACGACTATTCCATTTACTGGGACAAAGACACCAACATCCTGTTTGCCTGCCAGAAGACCCGTGGGGAAGAATCCTCCCAAGACATGGGTGCCAACCCCATCGTGCAGAAATGGTGGGATTACATGGCCGATATCATGGAAGTGAATCCCGATAACTCCCCCGTCACCATTCCTCTTCCGGAAGTGTTCCACATGGATTGAGGGAATGGAGAGTGTGTCCGTCCCTGGTTATAAGGCAATGGCATGGGGAGTTTCAGGGTAGTCCGATTCTCCCTATGGCCCTATCTTACGAAAATCGAGTAAGAGATAAACACCTATGGTTAGTGTTTAGAATCTGTTTTGAAATGATTAAAAAAATCTATTAAGTGCTATTTGTATGAAAGCTATACTCACCATTGCTTCTGCCGTTTCCGTGAGAAACTCATAATTATCTTTTACCCATGCATCCAAATCACCTTGATAACCTCCATCAGCAAGAATCTTACTGAGTCTTGGAAACTTATATGCAAGGTTCTCTATGGTTGGTTTTGCC